>DRKN01000013.1 GCA_011051755.1 Gammaproteobacteria bacterium | reverse complement strand
TCAGTAGGTTTTCAGTGTGGTTAAAGGTAAATTGCTGTGTTATCAGTAATGGTTCTGATTCTTTCATTTTCTGGCTGCCCTAGAGTTTGTTTCGTTAGATTTAATTTTGTGCCATGAAGAAGCGTGTTTTCATTGCTAGAGCAGCCCCCCGCATGCATAACAAATAATGCTTATTTTCATCTTTTCTGAAGTGCCTGACAATGGTTTGTCGAACCTGTTTTTTTGCCCAATTGAGAACGTTACCAACAAAGAACGAACGCGGCACCCAATTCATAGCGGAATCACACTGCCTGGTTTTCGAAATAAGCTCACCAAACAATTCGAATGAGCGCTTCGTTATCCTCCAGCTAAACGCTCCGTTACCATAAAAAGAAGACAAGATCGCTCTCAATTCTTGCTTTTCTTCCTCAGATATAGGTTCCATATATTTATTCTCAATATTTACTCTTAATTGATATTTGAAATATTAGTTAACAGATGTTTAAATTTTTTAGGATCCAAGCCCTGAGCGCCAATACGTATCGCGTCCCCTGGAAAATTTTTATTTAGAATGAATGCCTCTGATGTTTCTTTACCAATAAGGAAATACACCCAAAACTCATCACTCTGGAAGTATCCTTTTTCCTCATAGCCTGGAATAGAGAGTGCAATTTTGAAATCGAATATTCCATATTTTGATATTTTTTCTGTGGCGTATTTTTTTAGAATTTCATTCATGTTCATCGTAAATATGTCTGAATATACTTCCAGTAAACTCAGCCCTTCACCAACAAAAAACATTTCCTCTGACTTTTCACGAATAAACGATATCTTTGATTCACCCGTTTTAATCAACAACCCATCAGGGGTATGTATTAGCGAACTCATGCCCAGCGATACCTTTGTTTTCATGAATAACGGAAACCACACTTCTGTACCGTCACTTGGGCTTGATAGATTTTTGCTAACTTCCTCCAACACTATATCTAATTGTTTTGAATTTTTTTCATAGAAATCGTCTCTATCTATCTCCGCGAGAGCCGAACAAGATATTGATAACACAGATAAAAGTATCACCAATATTTTTTTCATAAAAACTTCACCTTTAATATAAGACATCGAAAAAATCTAACCGCAGAGGCCCTTGTGAAGTTTGAAAAGGCACGATAAATCAATGGCTTGTGGCGCGCCTGTTGTCGTCTGTCGTCGGCTATTGATTCTTCGTTATCATGAAATAGTTTTGCAAGAGCCTCAGCAGAAAATATGCCATTCGCTGAATTGATTGATTAATCAACCAGTTCCAGTAATGCACGGTTTTATTCGTGATCAGATTGCACCGATTTGATGCAAATAAGGCAGCCGCTCTGCACTATTTCTGTGCACTTTGTGGCTGGCAATGATCCTTTGCGGTGGTGTTTAATAAAAGCTGACCTGGACATCTGCGATGTTGTCGTCCTCTTCAGCGAGGCGAACCAACTGCCGTGCAAGAGCCCGAGCCTGATCAATATCCCGTATTTTTTCCAGTGGCAATGATACCTCGACATGGATTTTACCGTCCAGGTAATGCAGGCGGACGTGGTCGATGTCGGATGCCTCCCCGATGTCTCGCCAGCGGTGCCGTAGCCGCGTCAGTACCTCGTCACGCATGGGCAGGCCACGACTGGGTGCGCTGACTTCATCGTCCTCGGGGTCGATGTGTACCATGACCTCGGTGATGCCGTCCACTTTCTCCATCACCGCCTGGCGTACCCGCTCGCTGATCAGGTGGCCCTCGGAGACACTGCTCTTCGGCTCGACGAGGATGTGTACATCCACCAGGCCGTCATTGGCCATGCGCCGGGTGCGCAACATGTGCAGGGCCTTGACGCCGTTCACGGAGAGGATGGCAGCGCGGATACTGGCCACCTGTTCGGGTTCCATGGCGCGATCGATGAGTTCCTGTGAACTGTGCCAGGCCAAACCGATGCCGATCTTGCCGACCATGGCGCCGACGGCGATGGCGGCTACGGCATCGAGCCAAACCACGCCATTCATGGCGCCGATGACGCCGATGACCACCACTAGCGAGGAAATGGCGTCGCTGCGGCTGTGCCAGGCATTGGCGCGCAGCAACGGGCTGTCGAGACGGTTGGCCACGCGCAGGGTGTAGTGATAGATGGCCTCTTTGGCGGCGATGGAGATGGCCGCCACGCTCAGCGCCAGCCAGCCGGGTTGGGGCAGCAGTTCGGGGTTGAGCAGGCGCAGACTGGCGTCATAGGCGATGCCGATGGCCACTGCCAGCAGCGCGACACCCAGTACCACCGTGGCCAGGGTCTCGATGCGGCCGTGACCATAGGGGTGCTCTTCGTCGGCGGCGCGCGAGCCGTGCTTCATGGCGAACAGCACGATGATGTCAGTGGCCAGATCCGACAGGGAGTGCACGCCATCGGCGATCAGCGCCTGCGAATTGCCGACGAAGCCGACAACGATCTTCGTCACGCCCAGCAGCAGATCCACCACCGAACCGACCAGGGTGACGTGGCGAGCCTCGCGGTAGCGTTCGTCGTGGCTTAGCGGGACGTGTTCGGAGACATGGCTCATCCGTCGTCGCTGTCGCCGACGCGTACAGTGATACTGATTTCACCGTCCGACTCGCGGCAGGCGATGACCTCGTGGCCGTTGATACGGCTCCAGGCGGGTATGTCGTTGAGGGCGCCGTGGTCGGTGCAGAACACCTCCACGGTATCACCGGGGTTCAGCGTGGCGACGAGATTCTGGGTCTTGATGACCGGCATCGGGCACAGCATGCGGCGGGCATCGAGTGGGTAATGGCTCATGGATTTTCCGGGCTGGATGGTTGAGGGCGTTACACCAGTTTACTCCTTCTCCCTCCGGGAGGCAGCAGCTAGTGTGGTGTAACGTATAAAGTGTACCTATCAGCGTGGTGGGAAGCCGTTAGCTGCAAGGCGCGTCTCGCCGGGAATGGCGTGCCCTTTTCAAGAGACGCAACGCCGCAGATGACGGCTTCC
>DRKN01000012.1 GCA_011051755.1 Gammaproteobacteria bacterium | reverse complement strand
CGATCAGATTGACCAGCAAAATCTCGTGCGGCACCCTGGCCTTGCGCTTTTCTTCTTTAGAAATTTCGAATTGCATGATAGATGACCTGGTTGATAACGGATCGAAAACGGTATGCTGTAAGGACTGTTAGCGCCTCTACACTACGCCACCCTTCCTGACCGGAAGCTGAAAACACACCGTACCACTCAACTATTTATCGCGCATACAGTGTGCGCCTTGTACAAAAAACAGCGCGTGGCGTGCGCACCCGCCGAGTTCTTTACCGTGCCCTTTACAACGAACGACGGCGGGTACTCACGGCGGCATTCATCCATCACCAACGGACAGCGCGGATGAAAATGGCAACCACTGGGCGGATTCACCGGTGAGGGCATCTCGCCTTCCACCTTCAACACCTTGCGCTCGGCGCCTTGCGCGCCCGATTCAATACTGGGCACGGCGGACAACAACGCCCGGGTATAGGGATGCAGCGGATTGTTCAGCACCTCCTCCACACGGCCCTGCTCGACGATACGACCAAGGTACATCACCGCCACTTCATGCGCCAGATACTCCACCACCGACAGATCATGGGTAATGAACAGAAAGGCCAGACCCAGTTCGTCCTGTAGATCCTTGAGCAGATTGAGAATCTGCGCCTGCACCGAGACATCCAACGCCGAGGTGGGCTCGTCACAGACAATCAGCTTCGGCTCCACCGCCAGGGCGCGGGCGATGCAGATGCGCTGGCGCTGGCCACCGGAAAATTCGTGTGGATAGCGGCACTTCAGCTCCGGCAACAGGCCCACCTGCTTCAGCAACTGATCCACCCGCGTGGCCCGCTCCGCGGCCGAAGCGCCGATGCCCTGAGTAATCATACCCTCCTCGATGATATCCGTGACCATCATGCGCGGGTTCATGGAGGAAAAGGGATCCTGAAAAATGATCTGCATCTCACCGCGCTGGCGGCGCAATTCACGGGCGCCCAGGCGGGTCAGCTCCACGCCATTGAAACGCACCACGCCGTCCGTGGGCGGGATCAACTGCAGAATGCCCTTACCGGCGGTGGTCTTGCCACAGCCGGACTCGCCCACCAGCGCCAGGGTACGACCGGCGGGGATGTCGAAACTCACATCATCCACCGCGCGCACATGGCTTTTCACGCGCCGCAACAGGCCCTTGTGAATGGGGAAGTGCACCTTCAAACCCTCGACGCGCAGCAACTCATCACCATCGACGGGGGCTGGCCGGGCCGACTTTTCCGTACTGGCAACGGGCACCTCGACCGGAACCGGCACTGGCTGCCGGGCAGGATCATGCAGGTGACAACGCACCCCCTGTCCCGCATCCAGCGACGTCCACACCGGCACCTGCTCGCGGCAGGTGTCCCAGGCGTAGTCACAGCGATCGACGAAGCGGCAGCCGTGAAACACCGTGGTCAACGATGGCACGCTACCGCGAATCACCGCCAGCCGTTGCCCGCGCTTACCCATGTTGGGCAACGACTCGAACAACTTGCGTGAATAGGGGTGCCTGGGATCAGCGAAGAAGCTCTTACGGTTTGCCTCTTCGACGATCTGTCCGGCATACATCACCGCCACCCGGTCAGCCATCTCCGCCACCACGCCAAGGTCATGGGTGATCAGCAGGATCGACATGCCCATGTCCTTTTGCAGCTGACGCATCAGATCCAGCACTTGAGCCTGAATGGTCACATCCAATGCCGTGGTCGGTTCGTCGGCGATCAGCAACTCCGGCTCACCGGCCAAAGCAATGGCGATCATCACCCGCTGTTTCATGCCGCCGGAGAGCTGGTGCGGGTATTCGCCATAACGCCGCGCCGGATCGGGGATGCCCACCGAATCCAGCAACGCCAGCACCCGCTGGTGCGCCTGCCCACCACGCAACCCCAGATGGCGCTGCAGGCTCTCACTGATCTGCTCACCCACCGTCAGTACCGGATTGAGGCTGGTCATCGGCTCCTGAAAAATCATCGCGATACGCCGCCCGCGCACATCACGCATGACCACCTCGGGCAGGGCCAGCAGATCCTCGCCATGCAGACGGATGCTGCCATCACTGATGCGCCCCGCCGGCTCCGGCACCAGGCGCATGGCCGACAGCGCCGTCATGGACTTGCCGCAGCCCGACTCACCCAGCAGGGCAAAGGTCTCACCGGGGGCGATGTCGAAACTCACCCCGTCCACTGCTCGCACCAAGCGCTCGCCAGAGCCAAACATGGTGTGTAGGGAATCAACTTGCAATAGCCTATTGGTCATCGTGTTCCGTCTTTGGGGATACCATACGCACTATACCGCACTATACCGCAAGCGGATCGGCAAACTTGAATTCTGTACCGGCCGGCCGCAATATGTGCTTATCCAAGGTGTGGAAAGACAGGCGGTGCCAGCATGCCAGAAATCGAAGACATCGAGCAGAACGCCAAACCCGAAGGCATGTCCTTCATCACCAAACTCATCCTCGGCAAGCTCGTGCTCCTTGCCATCGTGGGGGTTGTGGTTTATTTCTCCCTGCAAAGTCTCTGATTCACGCTCGACGCGCGGAACAAAAGGATACGGCCCACAGGCTCGCCTCGTTCGAGACCATTCATGACTTATTTTTCCCACAGCAAGGCATCCGGGGGCGTTCCACCCGGCACCACTGCTGTCCCGTTAACGGACTATTGCTGTATTTCAAATGCCCGGTTTACGGAGAGAGCAGCCTGGTTGAAGGTGTTTGAGACAGAAATTCGGACAACCCCTCGACGTCATGCCGGGCTTGACGATGTGTTGTTAGCGGGACAGCATTGACCCGGCGCAACATCGTCAGACTTGCCCACGCACAAAAAAACATGGGCGCAATAACATTGCGTATTGCGCCCATATGACAAGCTGGAATCCGGCACACAGCCTTTCGGTCGTGACGCCGGAGGATTGCCCGTTTTCTTATCTTCCTCGCATACCGCCCATACCGCCCATACCGCCCATACCACCGCCCCATGATCCACCCGAGGACAAGAAATTATGGCATGAGGAACAGTTGTGACTGTAAAACGTGTCCGTAAAATGATGGACATTGCTGCCCCTCATGGGATTACCGGTCACTGATTGCTCGGTATGGCACTCCATACAGTCGGTTGTATAGAACACCTCAAGCTGCTGTGTTTCCGGATTATAAACACTGTGACAAGTCAGGCAGTGATACACCCCTGTCGAAATATCGCCCGGAGCCACCGTGTCATGCGAACCATTGGCCAGGCCCATGATCGGCGTACCGACCCGGGCATGGTGCCTGTCCGGATTGGGCACGGGTAACTTCGGATGTGGAAGCTCTGCATTATCGCCATGACACAGACGGCACTGATCTTCCGTAGGCGCACCTTCAAAAATGCTCTTCATGCCCATTGCCTCGGCATCCGCTGCCAGAACAAAACCAAACGCCATAACAAGCACTGACGCAAAGAATTTTTCTCGTATTGCCGCTATCGGTAAAGTCATATCAAATACTCCGATTTCCGATCAGAACCCCTCGTTTCCAAGTGATGCCGAAGTCAACGTTTACTTATTGACTCGGCATCCACTCTGTTCAGCCGTCGTGTAGCCAAGTGTCAAAGCGGATCGGCACACGGTGGCCTGCCTTGTTTTTTTAAACAATCGGGCAGGGACTTCAAGCGTACTCCGGCTCGGCGTTGTCACACTTGAACTCCTGAACATGATGGATGCCGGGTCAATAACTGCAGAGTATCACAGTATAACGCATCCCATGGTGTCCTGTGTCACAAACTCACGGCACGCCAATGCTTGAATACTGAATACCACGCCCTCTTAATCCATAAATACAGATAAAGGGATTTGTCCACACGGTAAGCAATCCAGAAATCAAAACTATCGCAATAGCCGGCCAACCGAAGAACAAAACAACCACGATGTCCATAAAATAAATTTTGCTCAGCGATAGTTGGTCATGTTTTTGGTTGGCGTGATATTTGGTCGTGTTCGCGATTGATTCGGCAGGTCTTCAGCCTGAGCAACGGCATGCAGATGATTCTCCAACACCACGAAACCGTAGAGCCGTAATCCCTGATGGCATTGTAGATACGACCACGAATCGAACAGAATCTGCACTGCCTCCTGGCGGGTAAACACCGGCAACCATTCCACCACCGTACAGGTCAGAAAGTGAGGCCGATCCGGTTCGGCGAAGTAATAACGGCTGCGTGCCATAATTGCATTCCCTTGCCCTTTTCCCGGCGCAGAGCGCCTGAAGATGTGTCACACCGCAGAGCGGTGTGACAAGCGACCCTACGGGCTAGGTACTGGTTCAGATAAAAAGCCAATAACTCCTATCACACATAAAAATATCATCCCGAGCACGAATAAAAGCCACGATATTATAAGTGCTTTATCCGTGAACTCTAATGTATTTCCCTCATATTTTTCATCATTATTCGAGAGCGACGATATCACCACTTTTTGCGTAAAAGTGGCCACCAGAATACTCATGACAAAAAATATCAGCGGAAAAATTATGGACTTATATACAATGGGAAATCCTGGCAATTTTTCATAAAATGTAACCAACATCAGTATTGCAGCTGTCGATAATGTCGATACATGCTTTGTATAGTCGTGTAGAAGTTTTATTTTCTCTATATCCATTCACTTCACCGAACACCAGGAATTGCCCAGAAAAACCGTAAAATACAGCCCGTGGATGCAGTGAGCCTGCGAACCACATTGATCGCCTGACAGTCTGTCTTCATATTCCACACCAATCCAGCCTACCCCCCGCCCCGTCCTCGGATCAAAGGCATCCCACACCGCACCCGAAAACAGATTCCTCTCGTTACACCGCTCCGCGGTGTAACGCATCCCGTGGCGCTCTGCGCCACAGACAGAAACCGTGGTCTGTCCTCTATTGTCCCTGGCTGGCCACGCAGAAAAATAACCGTCACAGCACGTAGCCTGGGTTGAGCCCGCGAAACCCGGGAAGCAAAGAAAACTCACTCGCCAAATGCCTTCCCTTCACATTGGCCACCTGCCGCCCAATCCCGCGGATACTCGCCCTGATCCACATAGCGATGAAAACTCGAATAAGGCCAATCCACAACACGGTTGGCATAACCATGTTTGACGGGATTGTAATGAATATAATCAACGTGCCTTTCGACATCCAGCGAATCACGCAGGGTATGTTCCCAGAATCGACGTTGCCAGATACCACGCTCCGCTTTTTTGATGCGCCCAGCCGTGCGCAACCCACCCACCGGAATCCGCCTTGAAAAGCGCGATTTAATCTCACGCCAGCGCAGGGAATAATCCGCATCACCGGGCGGCAGTGTCCAAATGCAATGAAGATGATCCGGCAACACAACCACGGCATCCAGGGTAAACGGCCGTTCTGCACGAACCGAGCGCATCGCCTCACGCAGGTCATCGATTCGATCCACCAACAGAGATGACGACCGGTCGAGCAATGTTACCGTGAAAAAGTAACTCCCACCGGGAATGAAATTACGACGATAGGCGACCATGGGCTTCAACAGATCCTTTGTTGATGAAACCGGAACGACGTTCCGCGTGCTGCGGCGGTTCACACAACGCATTCCGTAGCCTGGGTTGAGCTTGCGAAACCCGGGAATTTATCGCGTTGATCTCCCGGGTTTCGCAAGCTCAACCCAGGCTACTTGCTCCAGTAATTAGACCAAGATCAATTACCAAAACAGATAGGGTGCTCACAACGTTCATATTCAATTTTATCCCCATTTTCATCAACAGCATACCAACCTTTTCCCCGCATACAATCATAGTATGTGTTCGTCCAGATTGATTTATCTCGCCCTTGGAGGCCATCTCTTCTATATACCACGGGGGCTGCCGAATTCGCATATAGCCCGCACTCGGTCTTATCAGAAAAATACTCTTTCGATTCAAAACTCTTAGAGTCATGCTTTAAATACAGCGGGCTTGCACAACCCACAATGAGTGCCGTTATCATAGTAATTAAGAAAAATATTATTTTGCGCATCATACTTTCTCCCGCATTGCACTCAATAATCCTTCATTATTTTCCTTGTTACACCGTTCCGCGATGTAACACATCCCGTGGCGCTCTGCGCCACATTCCACCTACCCCCGCCCCGTCCGCGGATCAAAGGCATCGCGTACCGCATCGGAAAACAGATTCGCCGCCAGCACCAACAAAAACATAAAACAAAAAGCCGCAATCAACGACCACCACACCACCGGCTCGCGGGCCATTTCCAGCCGCGCGCTATTGATCATGTTGCCCCAACTCACCATCGACGGATCGACGCCGACGCCGACGTAGGACAGCACCGCCTCGGCCAGCACCAGGGCGCTGAAGTCGAGCACCACGGCAATGAGCACGATGTGCATGACGTTGGGCAGGATGTGGCGGGTAATGATTTTGAAATGACCGACGCCGAAAGCCTGGGCGGCCTGGATGTAGTCCATCTCGCGCAGCTTTAATGTCTCGCCGCGCAGCAGACGGCAAAGGCCGGTCCAACTGGTAATACCAAGAATCATGCACAGGAACAGCAGGCGCAGGTCGGCACGCTCCACCACCGTTTCGAACAGCTCCGGGTTGTTGGCGATGTAAACCTGCACGGAAAGAATCGCGGCGGCGATGAGCAGCACACCGGGGATGGAACTGAGGGTGGTGTAGATGTATTGAATCACGTCGTCCACCCAGCCGCGAAAATGCCCGGCCATGATGCCCAACAGCACGGCGAAGGGCAGCATGATCAGCGTGGTCAGGGTGCCAATGACCAGGCCGGTGCGGATGGACTTGAGACTGAGGTAGAGCACGTCGTTGCCCACCTTGTCGGTGCCCAGCAGGTGGTAGGCAATGCCCAGCTTGAGGGCGCAGGCAATGAACAGGATCAGCGCACCGACGGTGGCAAAAATACTGCGCCAGGGCAGATCGGCCTCACCGCGCAGGATGACCTGCAATTCATCACGGAAACCGTGGCCATGCCGGCGCGCCAGCCAGGCCACCCAGGCCGCCACCAGCGCGGCCCAGGCCAGCAAGCCGAACAACAGGGCCATGAGGCTGCGCTGGGCGATGTCGGCGCCGCGCTGGCTGGCCGGATCATCGAGGTGGGCGCCGCCGTAATCGAGGCGCGGGTAGATACGGGCGGTGCTGCCGTCGTCGAGGGTGACGGTCTCCTTGCTGTACAGCTGTGCGGCCAGCGGCGCGGAGTAGCTCTTTTCCAACCGCGTGCGCAGCGGCGTGGCGAGCAGATCGAGCAGGCTCAGCACCTCCACGGAATAGTGTATCTCGTTGTTTTCCGTGCCGGCCTGCGCTGACAACTGCTCACGAAAGTGCACCGAGTCCAGCAGTCCCACCACCACATAGGCACACAGCACCACCAACGAGGCCGCCGCCAGTGGCCGCCGGATCACCTGCCCCCACGGGGCGCGCAGGTGGGGCTTGCCGCGCATATAAATCACAAACGCAGTGAGTACAGCCACCAGCAGAAACACCAGCGCATCGGTCCACAACACCACCATTTTTACCGGCACCAACCACAGGCCAAGACCGATGGCCGCCAGCAGGACAGTCAGTCGAACGGGTAATCTCATGACAAGCGCACCCGTGGATCGACCAGTGTATAAGACAAATCCGTCAACAATAGACCGATGATGTACAGCACCGAACCAAGGAACACCATGGCGCGCACGATGCCAAAATCCTGGGCACGGATGGCGTCGATGGTGTAGCTGCCGAGGCCGGGAATGCCGAAGAAAGATTCGGTGATCAGGCTGCCCATGAACAGCATGGGGATGGTCACCACCACGCCGGTGAGAATGGGAATCATGGCGTTTTTCAGTACGTGTTTGAACAGCACCACGCGCTCCGGCAACCCCTTGGCGCGGGCGGTACGCACGTAATCCTTGTTCACCTCTTCGAGAAAAATGGTGCGGTACCAACGGCTGCCTGCGCCGATACCGCTGATGATGCCGATGACTACCGGCAGGATCAGGAACTTGAAGGCACTGAGGCCGCCATCATAACCGGAAATAGGCACCAGATGCATGAGTTTGCTGATCAGATACTGGCCGCCGATAATGTAGAACAATGCCGAGATGGACATGAGGATCACGCACAGCACCACGCCGGCATAGTCCACATAGGTGGCGCGAAAGAAGGCCATCAGCAGGGCGAAGGTGATGGTCACCAGCAGGCCGATGACGAACACCGGGATGGCCAGCATCAGGCTGGGCCACATGCGCTGGCGGATGTCATAACCGATGTCGCGACCATCGTCGGCGGTGCCGAAATCGAACACAAACAAGCTCACGGATTTATCGAAAAAAATGGTGTGGGTGAACTTGTCGCCACCCTCGGCGGCGGCGTTGTAGAGCAGCGGTTTGTCGTAGCCTTGATCCGCCTTCCAGCGTTCGATGGCCTCGGGGGTAACGTGTTTCATACCTAGCTGCATACGCGCCATATCGTCGGGGCTGTTGACGACAAAAAACAGCCAGAAGGTCAGCAGATTGACGCCGATCAGAATGGGGATGGCGTACAGACTGCGGCGCACAATATAGGCCAGCATCAGTCGTTCTCCCGCTCGGGGACACGCGCAATGCCTTGCGCATGCAGTTTTCGACGGTACATAAGGGCGGCGGGCACGATGGTCAGCACCAACAAGCCGGCAATCAGTACCAACGGCCAGACAATGGGCTGATTCCACTCGGCGCGCAGGCGGGCGCGCAACTCAGGGTCGATGCGCCGGTATTTCAGCGTGTTATTGGCCATGAAGTTGGGTTTCACATTGTGATACCAGGCGTGGTACAGGCTGTATTGCTTGGGATTCATGCCCCACACCCAGGGTGCATCACGGCGCACCAGCTCCACCATCTGATCGATAATGGCGATGCGCTCAGGGCCGTTGGGGAGATTTTTCATGCGCTGAAACAGACGATCAAATTCCGCATTTGCGTAGTTGGCGGAATTTGCGCCATTCTGCCCGACTTTGCCATTGGGACCATAGAGCAGGAAAAGGAAATTTTCCGGGTCTGGATAGTCGGCGTTCCAGCCCCACTGGAACAACTGCGCCGTGCCCTTGCGCATTTTTTCCTGGAAGCGGTTATAGTCGGTGGCGCGAATGACCAGCTGGAGGTCGATCTTGGCGAACTGTTTCCGCAACCAGTCCATGCGCGCCTTGCTGTCCGGGCCACTGCCGGTCGTATCGAGATGGATGATGAGCGGCTTGCCGGTCTTGGCGTCACGGCCGTTGGGATAACCCGCCTCGGCCAGCCGGCGCTTGCCTTCACTAATAGGCTTGCGCCGGGGCTTACCATCCACCCAGTCATAGACGTAGGGGTTGATGCCCGACTTCCCTTCCTTGTAGCCAATAATCCCCGGTGGCAGCGGCCCCTGCGCGGGAATGCCCCGGCCGTTCTGAAAAATACTGATGAATTCTTCGTAATCAATAGCAATGGAAATGGCCTGACGGAGTTTGCGCGCACGCTCGCTGTCACCACCCACCACCGGATCCCCCATATTAAAACCCATGTAAAACAATGTAGTAGCCACGCCAGTAACCAGACGAATGCCCTTTTCCCGCATATCGTCAGTGAGCGCCGCTTCACCCTGACTGGAAACCTGAATGGCCTGATCGAAGCTGTCGGAGGCGATACCGGAGGCATCGTAATAGCCTTGCAGGAATTTGTTCCAGGAGGGGATGCTTTCCTTTTCCAGACTGTAGACGGCCTTGTCGATGAAAGGCAGGGGCTTACCGGCATCGGCCAGCAGACCGGCTTCACGGTCGCCCGGCTCGCCCTCGCCGGGATAGGTCTCACCATGAAAATTGGGGTTGCGTTCCATCACCATCTGCCGGTTGGGGTTATTGATGGTGAGCATGTAGGGGCCCGTACCCACCGGATACCAGTCGAGGGTGATGTTCCTGGCCTGCAGACCGGGCTGGGCATAGAAGGCGTCCACCTCCGGCGGCACGGGGGCGAAGAAGGGCATGGCCAGCCAGTAGATGAACTGCGGGTAGAGACCGGTGACACGAATACGGTAGGTGTAGCGATCCACCAGCTCGACACCGGGCAGCTCGAAACGGGTGAGATCAAGATAACCGCCGCCCTGGGCGTCAATGGCATCGCCGAGGACTTTTGCATAATCGCGCAGGCCGACGATGTATTCGCTCATCAAGCCATAAATGGGCGAATGCAACTTCGGATGGGCCAGACGTTTGATCTGGTAGACATAGTCCGCCGCCACCAGTTCGCGGCTGCCGGTCTCGCTGAAGTCACCAAGGACATCGATGGTTTCCAGTTCAGCAGCGCTGAGTTTGGCATAGCGCGGCTGTCCCGCTGCATCCTGCGCAAAGGCCGGGTGCGGCTGGTAGCGAATACCCGGCTGGATATGGATTTCGTAGACACTGTAGGCGATCTGCGCTTCCGACGCATCGGCGGGCAGGCGCCTGCCCTGTGCATCCTCGAACCAGGGCTGGGGCACCGCACTGGCGGTCAGCGGGATCAGTTCATAGGGACGTTTGAGGTAGTGATATTGCAACGGCGGCTCGTAGACCTGGCCGGTGAAGACGATCTCGTTGGCGGCATAGGAACGCGCCGGGTCGAGGTGCTTGGGACGCAAAGAAAAAGACGAATAGTAAATATTCTGCGCCGATTCATCGTAAGGATAGGGATCATTCCAAGCGCCCTCGCCACAGGCGGCCAGCAGCAGGGCCACGGCGGCCAGCAATCCAAGCCAACGGGCTTTTTGTTGAATCCTTCGCATAAATTCAGTCACGCGGCATAAACTGCCATCCCCGGCGATCAGAAGCAACGAAAAGGATTGGAAAAACGCTTTAAATGGGTTTTTCCCGGTGGATCCGTCCCGAATCCGGCAGACTCCTGGCGTCAGGAATGGGTATAATCGCCCACACATGACACCGGCCGCTGCCTGCTGCGACCAGCCACCCGCCGCCAACAGCGCCGCGCATGTCGACACTTCATTCATCCTATTTCAACGAACAAGGCTATCTATCATGGGCTTCCTCGCAGGAAAAAACGTATTGATCGTCGGACTCGCCAGTAACCGTTCCATCGCCTGGGGCATCGCCAAGGCCATGCACCGGGAGGGCGCCAGCCTGGCCTTCACCTATCAGAACGAAAAACTCCAGGGGCGCGTGGAAAAATTTGCCGCCGAATGCGATTCCGACATCACCCTGCCCTGCGACGTCGCCAGCGACGAGCAAATCGATGCCGTATTCGCGAATCTGGCCAAATCCTGGCAGCACCTCGACGTGATTATCCATTCCGTGGGCTTCGCTCCGCGCGAGGAGCTGGAAGGCGAATACCTCGACAACGTGACCCGCGAGGGCTTCAAGATCGCCCACGAGATCAGCTCTTACAGCTTCGCCGCTCTGGCCAAGGCCGGTCGCAACATGATGAAGGGCCGCAACGGCGCCCTGCTGACCCTGAGCTATCTGGGCGCCGAGCGCGTGCTGCCCAATTACAACGTGATGGGTCTGGCCAAGGCCAGCCTGGAGGCCAACGTGCGCTACATGGCCGACAGCCTTGGCCCGCAAGGCACCCGCGTCAACGCCATCTCCGCCGGCCCCATCCGCACCCTGGCCGCCTCCGGCATCAAGGGCTTCCGCGCCATGCTGGACTACTGCGAACAAAATACCCCGCTGCGCCGCAACGTCACCATCGACGAAGTGGGCAACGCCGCGGCCTTCCTGTGTTCCGACCTGGCCTCCGGCATCACCGGCGAAATCACCTACGTCGACGCCGGCTACAACATCACCGGCATGGGCCAGCTCAGCCAATAAACGACCACCGACTAAAATAGGTGGATTAGCGCATTCGGTGCCGATGACTAAAGTCATCAACGCACATGAGCCAAACAAGGAGCGGGCCATGCCCGCGATGGGCTACACAGCTCAGCAGTGACAACCCATCGCGGGCATGGCCCGCTCCTACAAAAACGGTAAAGCACAGATTTTATTCTTTTCCCCAGCCTCTCACCATTTCCTGCGCGGATACCCCCCTTTCATTCTCGCTCTCTCAGTCATGTAGGGTGGGTGCAATAACACCCGAACGATGCGGTTCGCTACCACTCACCAGCATCCTATGAAGACGGTGGTTTTAACCTTAAAAACGCAATGAATAAAACCTGAATCCAAGGATTCAGGTAAAATGCCGGACTGACGCCCGCCAGCATGGCAACAGGCCAGACGGGGGCAGCAGAATTCAGCAATTCGCACCTCAACGATCCACACCCAACACAGGCATTCTTAATGAAACGGGAAAAGTCCAGACTGCGGGCGGCCCTCGGCACAGCGCTATTCGCCCTCACCGTCTTCGTCACAAACACGACCATCAGCACAGCCAATACCCCACCCGCATCGATACAATTTCTGCTGCTTGCCCTGGCCGACAATGCCCTGACACTGACGTACCGTTTATTGAACGAGTCTTCCGCCGCAAAAGGTGTCCTTGCCAGCGATGACGCCGAGGTGAAAACCCTGCACGCCAAAGCAATGGCATTTTATGAGCAGGCCGTTGCGGCCGATAGCCGTGGTGAGGGAGAAATCCGTGATCAGGCCCTGTTGCAGGCCAAGATGACGCTGTTCAAAGCCGCCCAGCTGGCCCAAAAAACACCCGGACTCGATGACCACCGTCATTCTCTGTACCAGCGTCGCGCACAGAGTGCCGATGCGCTGCTCAGTGCGCACAAACGTATCCGTGAAGAACTGAAAACCGGGGCCGACGTCGAGGCGCTGGAAAACAGGGCCATCGCCGATATCGCTGCGGCCAATGCCCGCTATGAAAAAGGCGACGTAAACGCCGCCACCCAACGCATCGACCAGGCCCTCAGCGCACTGAAGAGTTCACTGATCGGCCTGCGCAACGGCTTGACACTGGTGCGTACACTGCATTTCGACAACCCAAGAGAAGAGTACCAATACGAACTGGATCGTAACCAATCACAAACCCTGCTGAGCAGTATTTTGCTGCAACAGGAGCCCCTGCCCAAAAATGCCAAACAACGCTTTGACAAGGATATGAAGACGGCCAAGGCACTACGCCAACAGGCAGTGGCGCTGGCAACAAGAGGAGAGTATGAGGCGGCCATCAAGACCCTGCAAGAGTCCAGCAGACACATTGCGCACGCGATTCGCGTTGCTAGGGGCCATACTTCCAGTTAGGCTCACACACACAACCCACGCCGGGGACTCTACAGACAAACACTGTTTCCGGCGACTTCAGTACGCCTGATCAGCCTCCACTGGCGAGAAGCTTATTGCCTGAAGAAAGAAAGCAGCGCAGGAGAATGGCACTGAGGAATAGAAATCAAGGTAAGTCATACAATTTGCATTCCTGCTTTAGCAACACAGGACAAATAAGCTTTTCGTTGACGATCAGGATTCGTCGAGCTGAATGACAATGCGCGCCTTGGCCTTCAGCGCGTCCAGAATGGCCTGGCGGCTTTCCGCGCCACGCAGGTTGGCCAACTGCTGGCGCAGGTTTTCACGCTCAGCCTTGTCGAAATTGGCGACATCACCATCAATGACACGGCTCAGCACCAGCACGGCAAAATCACCGGATCTCAGCGCTGCGCTGCCATAGCGAACCGCCCCCCCGGCAGGGCGAGGCATCCTGAACACCGCCTGCACCAGGGCAGGATCCACTGTCGTTGCATTGCGCTCAAGGGCAACGGGCGTCTGCCACTCGGCATCCGCCTCCTTGGCGACCTCTTCCCGGCTGGCGCCGGACTCAAGGCGTTGCACTAATTTCGTGGCGGCATTCTGCGCACGTTCCTGCGCCTTCTCGGTGATGATCTGCTGCCGGATGGCATCCGCCACTTCTTCCAACGGCAACGGCGCCGCCTGACGGTGTTCCTTCAGGCGCAGCACCACTACATGTCTTTCGCCCACCTCAACGGGCTCGCTGTTATAGCCCTGCTTGAGCACCTCATCGTTGAAAGCAACTGTCGCCAACCGTGGATTGGCGAACACGCCCTCGCCACCATTACGCGAAAACAGGGCGCTTTCCTTCAGCGGCAGACCCAGTGCCTCGGCCACCTCGGTCAGGGAATCCGGTGTCTCGTAGGCCATGTTGGTGAGTTTATCGGCCAGATCGAAGTATTCACGTTCCGCTTCATCACGCCGGTACTCACTCAGCAGTTCATCACGCACCTCTTCAAAGGGCTTGGCCTCGCCAGCACGAATCTCATCGACCTTGATGATGTGGAAACCAAAGGAGGTCAATACGGGTTCGCTGACATCGCCTTCGTTGAGCGCAAATGCCACCTGCTCGAAATCAGGCTCCATGACGCCTTGGGAAATAAGGCCGAGATCCCCACCCGCGTCAGCAGAACCCGGATCTTCGGACATCTCTCCGGCCAGCGCAGCGAAAGATTCGCCGGCACGGATACGTTCGAGCACATCCTCGGCCTTGGTGCGTATCGCTTCGACGTCACTCTCATCCGCACCCTCGGGGAGGGTCAACAGAATGTGCCGTACCCTGCGCTCCTCCGGTACCGAAAACTGCTGACTGCGGGACTGGTAAAACTCACGCAGCGTCTCATCGCCAGGCTCGATATCGGCGCCCAACTCGTCGGCGAACAGCTCGATATATTCCACGCTCACCATTTCGGGCGTCATATACCGATCACGGTGCGTCTCGTAATAACTGGCCACAGCGGCTGCCGATGCATCGGATTCGTCTTCGTAGCGATTGATCGGCAGGGTCAGATAGGCCACTTCCCGTTGCTGTCCCTGCAGACGGATAAGCGCATCCAGTTCGGCATCGGTCACCAATGCCGTCTGCGCAATGCCCGTCGGCAACTGGCTGGCCAGCAGGGCGCGCCTGATACGATGTTCAAAGCTGGCGGGTGACTGCCCCTGGATCTTCAACTGCTGGCGATAAAGCTCAGGGGAAAAAACACCCTCTTCATGGAATGACTCAAAGGAACGGATCGTCGCGGCCACATTCTGCTCGGATACGCGATAGCCCATGGCGTCCGCATTCTGTAACAACAGCTCACGCTCCACTAGTTCATTGATGACCCGCTGCCTCAATTGCGGATCAAAAATACGTGAGTCATATTGCCCACCCAGCATTTCCTGCATGCGGCCACGCTGTTCATAAAAGGTCTGCTGAAATTCACGCTGGTCGATCTCGGCATCGTTAACCGTAGCCGCAACCAAGCCGCCGCCAGTACCAAAGTATTCGTTGATGCCCCAAAGGGCAAAAGGAATGATGAGAAGACCAACAATGACCCAGGCAATCCAGCCTTGAATCTTTTCGCGAATAAAAGTCAGCATGTGATATCTTTCTTTAATATGACCGGTGATCGAAACAAACGTCAGGGCACCGCTAATGAAAGTAGGTCTCGCCCTGTAAAACTTACACTCAGCGTAGACTCCGCATTGTGCTTTCTCGACAGACAAGTCAACCTTGATTCTGAACTGGGTGTAAAACCAGAGGCCACGACCTGTCGTTAAGCATGGCCTTAAATAAGACAAAAAAAATAAAGGCGTTCCCGGCTACCGGAAACGCCTTTTGCACTCAATGGCGGAGTGGACGGGACTCGAACCCGCGACCCCCGGCGTGACAGGCCGGTATTCTAACCAACTGAACTACCACTCCAAAACTTGCTGTGGTGGGTGCTGAGGGACTTGAACCCCCGACATTCGCCTTGTAAGGGCGACGCTCTCCCAACTGAGCTAAGCACCCCAGTGAAGGCGCGCTAGTTTACGGCATCTTTTAACGCTTTACCAGCCTTGAAAACAGGATTTTTCGCCGCCGGAATTTCGATCGCTTCGCCAGTGCGAGGATTGCGGCCGGTACGTGCGGCACGATCCTTGACCAGGAAGGTACCAAAACCGATCAGGGAAACCTGGTCACCATTCTGTAGTGTACTGGTGATTGCTGAAACCATTCCGTCAACCGCCCGGCTGGCCGCTGCCTTGGAAATATCAGCGCTTTCAGCAACCGCGTCGATCAATTCTGATTTGTTCACAAATGTCACCTCTGTCTAGTGGTTTTTATAAAATACGGGAGGGCCCGCAAAAAAAATCGCCTGGGGTAGGCGCCTGGTCAAAATTCGCGGTGTTTTATACCAATCACGCTTCCACTCTGTCAAGCGCCAAATCCGACAAAAAACCACATACCTCAACGCTTTCACGCCCGAAGCATGTGGTTCCGCCGTTAACTTATTGCGCTAACACTTTGATTCAATGGGTGTGAATGGACTTCCCTTTGCCAGATTTGGCCCGGCCACGGGGCTTTGCGGTCTCACTCTCTTCCGGCAAAGGATCAGGCATGTGCTGGAGCGCAACCGCCAACACATCATCGATCCAGCGGACTGGACGTATATCCAGACTCTGCTTGATATTCCTGGGAATATCCACGAGATCCCTGGTGTTTTCCTCGGGGATCAATACCGTTTTGATCCCTCCCCGGTGGGCCGCCAGCAGCTTTTCTTTCAGGCCACCAATGGGTAACACCTCACCACGCAGGGTGATTTCCCCGGTCATGGCCACATCCGCCTTCACAGGAATGCCCGTGAGGATGGAAACCAGCGCCGTACACATCCCCACACCGGCGCTGGGGCCGTCCTTTGGCACCGCCCCCTCAGGGACGTGAATATGGATGTCATTCTCGGTATAGAAGTTCGAATCCAGCCCCAGACTGCGAGCACGACTGCGCACCACACTCATGGCGGCCTGAATCGACTCCTTCATGACATCACCCAGCTGTCCGGTGACCACATGCTTGCCCTTACCCGGCATCATAACAGCTTCAATGGTCAACAGGTCACCACCGACTTCGGTCCACGCCAGACCCGTCACCTGACCCAACTGGTCATTTTCCTCGGCCCGGCCAAAGCGGAAACGCCGCACGCCCAACAGTTTTTCAAGGTTACGTGCAGTAACATTGACCTTTTTGGTATCCGGGTCTAACAGGATTTGTTTCACCACCTTACGGCACAACTTGGAAATTTCGCGCTCCAAATTACGCACACCGGCTTCGCGCGTATAGTAACGCACGATATCCCGCAGCGCTGTCTCATTGATGTGGATTTCCGCATCCTTCAAGCCGCTGGACTTGATCTGTTTGGGCACCAGATAACGCTCGGCGATATTGATTTTTTCGTCTTCGGTATAGCCCGCCAGACGAATAACTTCCATACGATCCAGGAGTGGCCCTGGAATATTCAGGGTGTTCGCAGTGGCGACAAACATCACATCCGAGAGGTCGTAATCCACCTCCAGATAGTGGTCGTTGAAGGTGCCGTTCTGCTCCGGATCCAACACCTCCAACAAGGCGGAAGCCGGATCACCACGAAAATCCATCGACATCTTGTCCAACTCATCGAGCAGATAGAGCGGATTGCGGGTACCGACCTTGGCCAGATTCTGCACGATTTTGCCGGGCATGGCGCCAATATAGGTGCGCCGGTGGCCACGGATTTCCGCCTCATCACGCACACCGCCCAGCGACATGCGAATGAACTTGCGGTTGGTGGCACGGGCAATGGACTTACCCAGCGAGGTCTTGCCCACACCGGGCGGCCCCACCAGACAGAGGATCGGCCCCTTCACCTTGCGTGCACGCTGCTGCACGGCCAGGTACTCAAGGATACGTTCCTTGACCTTCTCCAGCCCGTAGTGATCCGCCTCCAGCACCGCTTCGGCCTTGGCCAGATCATGACGCACCTTGCTGCGCTTCTTCCACGGCACATTGATCATCCAGTCGATATAGTTGCGCACCACCGTCGCCTCGGCGGACATGGGCGACATCATGCGCAGCTTGTTCAACTCGTTATCGGCCTTTTCCCGGGCCTCCTTGGACATGCCCGCTTCTTCGATCTTGCGCGCCAGGTCATCCAGCTCATTGTGGCCCTCGTCGAGGTCGCCCAGTTCCTTCTGAATGGCCTTCATCTGTTCATTGAGGTAATACTCGCGCTGGCTCTTCTCCATCTGCCGCTTGACGCGCCCGCGAATGCGCTTCTCGACCTGCAACAGGTCGATCTCCGCCTCCATCAGGCCAATCAGGTGCTCAAGGCGCTGACGCAGATCGCTCATTTCGAGAATTTTCTGCTTTTCCTCAACCTTCAGCGACATGTGCGCGGCAATGGTATCCGCCAGACGACCCGGTTCCTCGATACCGGCCAGAGAAGAGAGAATCTCCGGCGGCACTTTTTTGCTCAGTTTCACGTACTGGTCGAACTGGGCCAGTACCGAGCGCATCAATACCTCACCCTCACGCTCATCCAGGTCGATGGCCTTGCTGGACTCCAACAGGCTGATCTGTGCCTGGAAATAATCCTCGGTGCCCATAAAATTCAGCACCTTGGCACGTTCACCGCCTTCAACCAGCACCTTGATGGTGCCGTCAGGCAGCTTCAGCAACTGAAGGATATTGGCCACCGTACCCGTACGGTACAGGTCATCCATCTCGGGCTCATCCTGTGAGGCGTTTTTCTGTGCCGCCAGCAAAATCTGCTTGTCATCTTCCATCGCAGCTTCCAGCGCACGAATGGACTTGTCACGCCCCACAAACAGGGGGATGACCATATAGGGATAAACCACTACATCTCGCAGCGGCAGCACGGGAATGACCTGTAGTGGGTCATTGATTACATCTGAAATTTTGTCTTTTTCGGACATCGAGTATCCCTCGAAAATAATACGGCCGGCGGTTTTATGCCTGGATCCTGCAAGTGGTCGTGTTTGCAGGATCCAGGCTCTGTCTATTCATCACTTCGGCACACCTTCGCCCTCTCTTTAAGAGGCGCCTCAGCACTCAATCTGAGGCCGCTCCGCGGCAACTTCAAGTAAAAAACCAAAAAGAATGCCCTGAAACGACAACGCCGGACACTTGGCCCGGCGTTTTATCCTGATCCAGGAGCCTGTCGGACTTAGGTAATCGTCGCGAACATGGTAGGAGAATGAGGACAAATGATCATGATTTTGAGGCGCATAGTGAATCTACGTAACGACCCGCTCAATCCGATGCCGCCCGATGCTGCTCCCCCCCTTCATAGATCAGCAGGGGCTTGGATTTATGGCATATCACGTCTTCATCCAGGATGACCTTGCTCAAACCGTCCAGGGACGGCAAATCATACATGGTATCGAGCAGCACCTGTTCCAGGATGGAACGCAATCCGCGTGCACCCGTCTTGCGTTCCATCGCCTTGCGGGCCACCGCATGTAAGGCCTCATCACGGAATTCCAGCTCCGCATCCTCCATTTCAAACAGCTTGGCGTACTGTTTGGTAATCGCGTTCTTGGGCTCGGTGAGAATCCGCACCAGGGCATCCTCATCCAGTTCTTTGAGGGTGGCGATCACCGGCAGACGACCCACGAACTCCGGAATCAGGCCGTACTTGGTCAGATCTTCAGGCGCAACGCCTTCAAGCACCTCGCCAATGCTCTTCTGATCGTCCTTACTCTGCACCTGGGCCGAAAAACCGATACCGCTCTTTTCCGAACGATCACGAATCACACGATCCAGTCCGTCAAAGGCGCCCCCACAGATAAACAGGATATTACCCGTATTGACCTGCAGAAATTCCTGCTGCGGATGCTTGCGGCCACCCTGCGGTGGCACCGAGGCGATGGTGCCTTCGATCAACTTCAGCAGTGCCTGCTGGACACCTTCCCCGGAAACGTCACGGGTAATGGAAGGATTGTCGGATTTACGCGAAATCTTGTCGATTTCATCGATATAGACAATGCCGGTCTGGGCCTTTTCAACGTCATAGTCACACTTCTGCAACAGTTTCTGGATGATGTTCTCAACGTCTTCACCCACATAGCCCGCCTCGGTCAACGTGGTGGCATCGGCAATGGTGAAAGGGACATTCAGCAGCCGGGCCAGCGTCTCGGCCAACAGGGTTTTGCCGCTGCCAGTGGGACCGATGAGCAGGATATTGCTCTTGGCCAGCTCGACATCATCTTTCTTGATACCCGCTTCTAAACGCTTGTAATGATTATAGACGGCGACGGAAAGGATCTTCTTTGCCTGCGGCTGGCCGATGACATACTCATCAAGAATTCCGTTGATCTCACGCGGCGTCGGCAGCTTGCTTTCACTCAGTGAAGCGGCTTTGTCCTCCACTTCCTCGCTGATGATGTCATTACACAGCTCGACACATTCGTCACAGACAAAGACAGAGGGACCCGCAATCAGCTTGCGGACTTCATGCTGGCTCTTGCCGCAAAAGGAGCAATACAACAGCTTGCCGTTGTCATCCCCACTCTTGTCGTTTTTGTCGTCACTCATAGATTACCTCTTGGCGCCACTGACGGCCACCCTCTCCTTATATACTCTTGCGTAAAGATATCGTCTCTGCCAGCGTGTAACTTTAACGCCTGCGGACAACTTTAGCGCCGCTGGAACGGCCTGACAAGCGCATTATTTATCGGCGTTTTCGGCAACATCACGAGTGTTAAGCACCTGATCGATCAGGCCATAAGCCACAGATTCCTCACCACTCATGAAGTTGTCACGATCCGTGTCCTGCTGAATCGTCTCCATCGGCTGCCCCGTGTGCCGGGCAAGAATCTTGTTCAGGCGTTCACGCACCAGGAGGATTTCTTTGGCATGGATCTCGATATCCGTGGCCTGACCCTGCACACCGCCCAGGGGCTGATGAATCATCACCCGCGAATGCGGCAGACAGAAACGCTTACCGGCGACACCACCAGCCAACAACAAGGCACCCATGCTGGCGGCCTGACCGATGCACAGGGTGCTGACATCGCAGTTGATGAACTGCATGGTGTCATAGATCGCCAGTCCCGCCGTCACGGAACCACCCGGGGAATTGATGTAAAAGTGGATATCCTTGTCGGGATTGTCCGACTCCAGAAACAACAACTGGGCAACAATCACATTGGCCACATGGTCATCCACCGGACCAACCAGGAATATCACGCGCTCCTTGAGCATACGCGAATAGATGTCGTAAGAACGCTCGCCACGGGCGGACTGTTCAACGACGATGGGAACCAGGTTCAAGCCCCTGATTTCACTAGCATAACTGTTATTCATTCAATCCCTCATCCTGTGCATTGGTAAACAACGTGGCGGCGCGGGCAAGCCCGTCACCGCCACGCGTCTCACTCATCGGCAGTCTGCCCCGGATTCATGAGGTCGTCAAATGAGATCGGCTTGTCAGTAATGGCGGCCTGTTCCCGCACCCATTCCACGGCTATTTCTTCCAACGCGATATTTTCCATCTCCGTCAAACGGCTCTTGTCACTGTAATAATATTTGATCACGTCATCGGGACGCTCATAGCTGGCGGCCATCTTTTCGATGGTTTCACGCAGGCGCGCCGGCGGCACTTTCAGATCGTTGCTCTGAATCACTTCCGACAGGATCAGACCCAGCGCAACACGGCGTTTCGCCTGATCTTCGAACTGTGCCGGATCCACGTCCTGCACCGGCGCACCATACTGCTTCATGGCTTCCTGACGCTGCTTGACCAGCGCATCGATCTCCGCGTCGATCAGGATACGGGGGATCTCCATCAGTTCCAGCGCCATCAGGCCATCGAACACCTGGTCTTTGACCCGGTTACTGACCGTCTGCTCACCTTCACGCCGCATGTTTTCACGCACCTGCGCACGCAGGGCGTCCACGCCACCTTCGCTGATACCAAAAGCAGCGATGAAATCAGCATCGATCTCCGGTAACGCAGACTCTTCCACCTTGATGACCCGGGTGGCGAAATCCGCCGCCTTGCCCGCCAGCTCCTTGGCGTGATAATCCTCAGGAAAGGTCACCGACAGGGTGAACTCGTCACCGGCCTTCTTGCCAATCAGCTGCTCTTCGAATCCCGCGATCATACGCCCGGAACCCAGCTCCAGCTCAACGCCCTCGCCCGTATTGCCCGAAAAAGACTCGCCATCAATGCTGCCCTCGAAATCGATGGTCACCCGATCACCGTCCTGCGCGGGACGATCCACCGCCACCCAGGTCTTGCGCTGCTTGCGCAGGCTTTCCAGCATCTTGTCGATATCGGCATCGCCGATTTCCAGCACCGGACGCTCCACCTTGATGGAATCCAACCCCTTCAGCTCAACCTCGGGATACACCTCGAAGGTCGCGGTGTATTCCAGGCTGTCGTCATTGGCGGCGTCCTCCATTTCGATGTGGGGAACCCCCGCCGGCCGCAGCTTTTCCTGCACAATGGCCTCAGCAAAGCTGGACTGCATCACTTCACCCAGCACTTCCCGGCGCACCTGACCACCGAATTTCTTGCGCAACACGTTAAATGGCACCTTACCCGGCCGGAAACCATCGATCTTGGCCCGCCCACCCAGGGACTTGAGGCGCTTTTCCACCTCACTCTCGATGCGATCCTTGGGCACCGCGACCTTCATCCGGCGCTCCAAACCCGTGGTGGTTTCAACAGACACTTGCATTGCCCTAATCCCCATGCTCAAAAAAATTAAAACCGTTAAACCCGGCCACAGAATCCAACCCGGACGGCCAAATGAAAATTGGTGCGAAAGGAGAGACTCGAACTCTCACGGGTTGCCCCACTGGAACCTAAATCCAGCGCGTCTACCAAATTCCGCCACTTTCGCGTCATTAAACGGGTTGGCAACAGTACCCACCCATGCTGCTCATTCCAGCCTATCCACCTTAAGAATCGCCAGCTCTCGCTACGCTCGATGGGCGTTTCTAAATACCAAATTCCGCCACTTTCGCGTATTCGATTCGTCCTGCGCCACACCTGAATCCATAACTTCAACCTGAATCCGAGGGTTCAGGTTCAGATAACGCAGTATACCACCGGCAAAAAACCATCGTCACAAACAAATAAGGCCCGGCAATTGCCGGGCCTTGTCGTTTGGTGGGCCATCAGGGACTCGAACCCCGAACCAATTGATTAAGAGTCAACTGCTCTACCAATTGAGCTAATGGCCCGTAACGCGATGCCATAGGCACCCAACACTGGCTGACACAATCCATCGGATTCTACCTCAAGCGGATCACGCCCTTCAAACTTCAAAAATGGGGTGGACGATGGGATTTGAACCCACGACCACAGGAATCACAATCCTGCGCTCTACCGACTGAGCTACGCCCACCATATCAGCAGGGCGGCGATTATACATGAAGCCACCCTGAATTGAACACCCGGAAGGGTGCTTCCAGCTGTCCTACAAATAACGACACCAAATTTGGCGCGCCCGGCAGGATTCGAACCTGCTACCCTCGGCTTAGAAGGCCGATGCTCTATCCGCATGAGCTACGAGCGCAGAGAACCAGCCTGCCCGCATCGCCGACTGACTATGTCGCATATAGCCAACAAATACTGGTCGGGGTGGAGGGATTCGAACCCCCGACATCCTGCTCCCAAAGCAGGCGCGCTACCAGACTGCGCTACACCCCGAACCGAGGCGGCGCATTATAACGACGTTATTCCCACAACGCCATCCGCAAACCCATCTTTCAAGCACTCTCCCCATCAACAACACGAATTGCGAAGTACTGCGGCGGCGTGAGATCATAGCGCCCCGTTTTCACCGTCGGCTTTACTAAATGAGCGCACAGATCATTGACGGCAAGGCCATTGCCGCAGAACTCCGCCAGCAGACCAGGCAGCGCGTCGACGCACGCCGGCAACAGGGCCTGCGCCCACCGGGCCTGGCGGTGGTACTGGTTGGCGCCGACCCCGCCTCACAGGTCTATGTCGGCAGCAAGCGCCGCGCCTGCGAAGAAGTCGGTTTTATCTCCAAATCCTACGACCTGCCGGCCGGCAGCAGTGAAGACAGCCTGCTGTCTCTCATCGACGAACTGAACGCCAACCCGGCCATCGACGGCATCCTGGTGCAGCTGCCACTACCCGCGCACATCAGCGACGAAGCCATCATCGAACACATCGACCCGCAAAAGGATGTCGACGGCTTTCACCCCTACAACGTCGGCCGCCTCGCCCTGCGCCACCCCACCCTGCAACCCTGTACACCGCGCGGCATCATGACCCTGCTGGAACGCAACGGACTGGAGGTTCGCGGCATGGACGCGGTGGTAGTGGGCGCTTCCAACATCGTCGGCCGCCCCATGAGCCTGGAACTGCTGCTCGCCGGCTGCACCGTCACCACCTGTCACCGCTTCACCAAAGACCTGGAATCCCATGTGCGACGCGCCGATTTGCTGGTGGTGGCAGTGGGCAGGCGTGGCATCGTCCCGGCCGAGTGGGTCAAACCCGGCGCCATCGTCATCGACGTGGCCATGAATCGCAACGCGGCCGGCAAACTGGTGGGCGATATCGACTTCGAGGCCGCCCGTGAACGGGCCGGCTGGATTACCCCGGTGCCCGGTGGCGTCGGACCGATGACCGTAGCGACGCTGTTGCAGAATACCGCGGACGCAGCTGACAAACGGGATGGGATTTAGACCACCTGATTTTGTAGGAGCGGGCCATGCCCGCGATGGCCTTCGTGCCCAAGTTGGATCAAAGCACTTGATAGAAGCGCCTTTACGACAACATCGATAACGCGGGGGTCACAGAGGCGCAGAAGCACAGAGAAAACCCCTTCAATAATCCCTGCGTCCTCTGCACCTCCGCGGTCTCTGTGTTTCTTTTCCTACTCAGAAAAACCTATCGCGGGCATGGCCCGCTCCTACCGACACAGCGGTTATTCCCGCCGCCAGGTGGTGCCCTGCGGGCCATCCTCCAGCACAACCCCTTGTGCAGCCAGCTCGTCACGGATGCGGTCGGATTCGGCCCAGCCCTTGTTGTTGCGTGCTGCGGTGCGCGCCTCGATCAAGGCCTCGATTTTTGCTTCTGAAAAACCGGAAGTAACCTTCGCATTATGGCTTGTTATCGTTCGACTTGCGCAACTTGCCTGGATTTCAGTGGGACGCCTCCCTTTGAAAAAGTCCTCCGGATCACGCCGTAACAACCCCAGGCACCCACCCAGCCGCTTCAATTCTGCCACCAGCTGGCCTGCTCGCTGCACATCGCTGCCGCGCAAACGGTTGAGCTCCCGCGCCAGCTCGAACAGCGCCGCAATCGCCTCGGGCGTATTGAAGTCATCGTCCATGGCCGCATCGAAGCGTGCCGTGTACGCCTGTACATCACCACCTTCCCCAGGCGTCACGCCGCGCAGCGCGTTATAAAGGGTGGTCAGCGCCGCCTTGGCCTCGTCCAGATGCTGGTCGGAATAGTTCAGCGGGCTGCGGTAATGACTGTTGAGCATGAAGAAACGCACCACCTCGGCATCGTATTTCTCCAACACCTCGCGGATAGTAAAAAAATTGCCCAGCGACTTGGACATTTTTTCTTCATCAAGACGCACAAAACCATTGTGCATCCACACGTTGACGAATTTCTCGCCGGTGGCCGCCTCACTCTGCGCAATCTCGTTTTCATGATGGGGAAATTGCAGATCCAGGCCACCACCGTGGATGTCGAAGTGGTTACCGAGGCAGCAGGTGGCCATGGCCGAGCATTCGATGTGCCAGCCGGGCCGGCCCTTGCCCCAGGGCGACTCCCAGTACGGTTCGCCGGGCTTGGCGGCCTTCCACAGCACGAAATCCAACGGATCCTGCTTGGCGGCATCCACCTCGACACGCGCCCCGGCGCGCAGGTCGTCGGTATTCTTGCCCGACAGCCGGCCGTAGCGCTCGAAGCGACTGACGTCGTAATACACGTCTCTCAAAGTGTCACCATTGCCGGCCTGATAGGCGTAGCCCTTGTCGACCAGGGTCTGGATCATGGCGATGATCTCGCCCATGTGGCGGGTGGCGCGTGGCTCTTCGCTTGGGGGCAATATCCCCAAGGCATTGGCATCCTCGTGCATGGCCTCGATGAAACGGCCGGTAAGGCTGTCGATACCCTCACCGCGCTCATTGGCGCGCTGAATGATCCTGTCATCGATATCGGTGACGTTGCGCACATAGGTCACCTGCTCCGCGCCATAAACCCGGCACAGGTAGCGGTACACCACATCGAACACCACCAGCACCCGCGCATGGCCCAGGTGACAGAGGTCGTACACCGTCATGCCGCACACATACATGCGCACGTTTTTCGGGTCGATAGGAACGAAGAGTTCCTTGCGCTTCGTGAGATTGTTATGGATCTGTAGCATGGAATATCCGGATTGCGCGGCCAGGGGCCATTTTCAAGTGGCGGCAATGGTAGCGAAATCACCCCGCCACCACAAAGGAAACGATGCTTCCGCGACTCGCCCAAAACCGATATCATGCCCGCTGACTCTCCATTCCTCCACTCCCCAGCCACAGGAATATTGAATGAAAGCTCTGACCCGCACACTGATTTTGTTTTTTGCTCTTTCACTGCTGCCCGGCCTGCTGTTGGCCGACGACCACAACCCGCATGTCCGCATCACCACCAATATGGGTGACATCGTGCTGGAACTGAATCGAGAAAAAGCCCCCAAGACGGTGGAAAACTTCCTCACCTATGTCAATGAGGGCTTCTACGATGGCACCATCTTCCACCGCGTGATCGACGGCTTCATGATCCAGGGTGGCGGCTTCACCCAGGATTTTCAGAAGAAGGACACCCGCGCCCCTATCATGAACGAGGCCGATAATGGCCTGCGCAACAAGATCGGCACCATCGCTATGGCCCGCACCAGCGATCCACACTCCGCCACAGCGCAGTTTTTCATCAATGTCGCCAACAACAGTTTCCTCGACTTCCGTGAAAAAAGCCCGCGCGCCTGGGGTTATGCCGTGTTCGGCCGTGTGATCAAGGGCATGCCGGTCGTGGACGAAATCCGCCGCAGCAAGACCGGCTCCGGCGGCCCCTTCCGCACGGATGTCCCACGCACGCCGGTCATCATCGAAAAAGTCACCCTGGAAACCACTGACGCGGCAAACTAGCCCCGGGATCCCCAAACATGATCAGACTGCACACCAATAT
This sequence comes from Gammaproteobacteria bacterium, assembly GCA_011051755.1. Lineage (GTDB taxonomy): Bacteria > Pseudomonadota > Gammaproteobacteria > SZUA-152 > SZUA-152 > DRQN01. The sequence continues at coordinate 2,614 of DRKN01000012.1, read as the reverse complement.
GGGCGATATCGATATCGAACTGGATTTCGACAAGGCCCCGAAAAGCGCCGCCAACTTTGCACAATACGCCAAAGACGGCTTTTTTGACGGCACCCTGTTTCACCGTGTCATCGACAACTTCATGATCCAGGGCGGCGGCTTACTGCCGGACATGAGCCCCAAACCCGGTGGCCGTGACCCCATCGACAACGAGGCCGACAACGGCCTGAAAAATCTCACCGGCACCGTGGCCATGGCACGCACCAACGATCCGCACTCCGCCACCTCACAGTTCTTCATCAATGTCGCCGACAGCAGCTTCCTCGACCACACCGCCCCCACCGGACAGGGCTGGGGTTATTGCGTATTCGGCAAGGTCGTGGATGGCATGGACGTGGTCAACCGCATCAAGGGCCAGGCCACCACCACCCGCGGCGGACACCAGGACGTTCCCGTCGATGACATCATCATTGAGAGTGCGGAAGTCATCGAAGACTAAACAAACCTCGATTCGCACTGCCGCAGGGCGCAGGGCTGAAATCCCTGCGCCCTTTTCATTTCCGATTCATAACGACAACAACCGTCCATGAGCACACTTTTTATCTCCGACCTACACCTCTCCGGCGAACGCCCGCAGCTCATCGAGCAATTCATCCAGCTAACCCGGAACGAGGCCCGTAAAGCCGAGGCGCTGTACATTCTCGGCGATCTGTTCGAGGCCTGGCTGGGTGATGACGCCGTGTTGCCCGAAATAGCTGCGGTTATCGAGGCATTGAAGACACTAACGAAAAATGGAATACCGGTGTATGTGATGGCGGGCAACCGCGACTTTCTGATGGGCGAGGGTTTCGAGACCATGAGTGGTGTAAAACTGATCGACGACCCCACTGTCATCGACCTATACGGCACCCCCACCCTGCTCATGCACGGCGACACCCTGTGCACCGATGACGTGATCTATCAGCAAGTTCGCACCCGGGTACGCGATCCGGCGTGGATCACCGCCGCCCTCGCCATGAGTATCGAAGAACGCATCGCCACCGCGCAAAAAATGCGTGCGCAAAGTCAGGCGCACACGCAGGACAGCGCCGAAGAAATCATGGACGTCAACGCGGATGCCGTAACGGAGGCATTACGCCAATACGGCGTAACACGTCTGATTCACGGCCACACCCACCGCCCGGCCGTCCACTCGCTGGCGGTGAACGACCAGCCGGCAACCCGTATCGTGCTGGGTGACTGGTACCGGCAGGCCAGCCTGTTGCGTTGCAATGAAACAGGCTGCGAACTGGTTTCTGAATAACCCTCACGGCTACAAAAACTCAGCATTTTGACCAAGCCTGCGTTGATCAAACCAGAGCACAACCGTAGACACCGTTTCCCTCCGTCAAACACCAACCCTTGTAGGGAACGGTACCTGAAACGGTATTTGGTGTTTCAGGACACTAAAACAGATATACACCGGCTTGCGCATGGCGGCACTGATCGTGCAGGATCGTTGTGTAGGAGCGGGCCATGCCCGCGATGGACTTTTTCTGAACACGGAATGAAACACAGAGACCGCGGAGGCGCAGAGATTATTGAAGGGGTTTTCTCTGTGCCTCTGCGTCTCTGCGTCTCTGCGTCTCTGTGACCTCCGCGTTATCGATGTTGTCGTAAAGGCGCTTCTATCAAGTGCTTTGACCCAACTTGGGCACGAAAACCATCGCGGGCATGGCCCGCTCCTACTCTCAATAGATTTTCCCGCCTTATTGGTTTTCACCTGAAGCCACGGATTCAGGTTTCAGTAAGTGAGAGTGGTGGCAGTGCCCCACGCCCCCAGAAATCAGCTTCCTGCGGAAGTCTCACGGGTTTCTTTGCTGGCAGGCAGCGGGTTATCCAACGAATAATGCCGGTAACCCTCGGGCAGACTCAGCACCTCCTGCAACACACTGAAGTCCCCCTGGTAATCCTTCAGGAAACGCTGATAACCGTCAGCTCCCCACTCACGGATGGGCAGGCCATGTGTGTAATGGCGAGTGGCATCAAAGACATGCACCGCCAGCTCACAGGCATCGAGCATGTCGCGCGGCGTATTGGCCAGTGTGCTGGCATGTTCACCGGCAAGAATCGCCTGAAACTCTATCAGCGTTTCGCGTACCTCGGGTAAAAAGCTGGGCGGCGTCACCACCGCGTCATAACAACGCTCGCCGTTCACCGTGTAACGGTAGTGTGTGGCATGACGCCCCTGGATCTTGGGGATCGCACTGGAGGGCTGGGATTCCTCCACATAATCGATGCGGATGGGCGGCTCGATATTGATCGGCTGGGCATGAATCTCAAAAACCGTCTTGTCATCGGCGTTGACGCTGTAAATTACCTTTGCCTTGCGGTCGAACAGGATATAGTCCATGGGGGCGCGACTGTCGGCCATGTGCAGATAATTGGCATTGACAAACATGCGCGCCGTATAGGACTGATCATCCCCCGCCTCGGTGATAATATAAAGCAGTACCGTTCCCGGCAGGCTCTCACCATTTTCTTCGGCAGTCATCTCCTCGACCGTCTTCTGTGGCGGGCTGGCACAACCCGCCAACAACACAACAGACAACACCAGGCACTTCACGCTTACACCCTTCATTCAACCCACCCCTTG
>DRKN01000011.1 GCA_011051755.1 Gammaproteobacteria bacterium | reverse complement strand
GCCTCCCTCCGGGCGCGGCGGGAAGCCGTCATCTGCGGCGTTGCGTCTCTTGAAAAGGGCACGCCATTCCCGGCGAGACGCGCCTTGCAGCTAACGGCTTCCCACCACGCTGATAGGTACACTTTATACGTTACACCACACTAGCTGAAGCCCTCGCAAATCAGGCCGCACATTCATTTCCGGCGGTTAAACGGTATAGCTTCTTATACGCTACTGCCGTACCGTTTTTAAGCGCTGGATAAAATGACATGTTGTTAAATTTGAAAATCAATGCGCATGCAAAAAGACATGCTACTTTTGGCTGTCCACTGTTGCCCTGCTTAGGGTTTCCTTTGGTTTATTACATACAGACCCAATGGATGAGCACTGTGCAAAGATGTTCATCGAATTGGTTACTGCATTCCGCAATCATTGAAATTGATTGTGACACCAGGGTGGTTTGATTTCCAAAAATTAAACGCTTCGTCATCAATTATTTCCAGTGTCTTGTGTCCTCGTTCGCATGTATGGCCCCACTCATGAGTTACGAGCGCGAAGTAACACGCCTGTCTATTCTCCACACCGCTTATGGCGCGAATCTTGTCCAGAAAATCCGGGCACATATGGCATTTTCTGTTGAGTGCAGCGGCCCAACCATTGTTGCCATTGCACTTGCCCTTCATCGAGTCTTCACAAACGACCTTTCCGTTTTTCTTAAAACGGTTTTTCAAACAACCTCCAATTTTCACTGGCCAATCTCTAATACTTTCTAGCGCTGTTTCAAATCCAGCCCAGTTATCTGCACCCCAATCAATCGCAAAGCCGATTTCGGTTGTCTCCTGTGTCGTGCAATTCTTGATATCAGATGCTCTGGATGGTTCCAAATTATCGGATGTCCCGGATGACCCTGATGTGCTTTCCGGTGGCTCAGGTTCGGGTGGACAATCGGGATCATTGGGGCATGTAGCGAGATTACACTGACCATCCTGACCGCAAGGAGGAGGGCCATCAGGGGTGTCTAATCCAGCTATCTGAAAAGTCTTCTGACTGTCTTTTGCTATTGCGTGGTTAGTGATTAAAGAAAAAGTGCTAAATAATATAGCAATCATCAATACAAGAAATTTTAAGTATCTTTCAATTACTGAATTCATAGGCTTTCTCCTTCGTTTTGGTTAGTCGATTGCGGCCAGTGTGGGAACGCATGAAAAGATCGGGAATTATTTTTTGTCACAATGTCCGTTTTATTTTTCTCTGTCATCATCAGTTCTGATGAAAAACGGATTATTTTTATTGTTTAGTGCGTGAAAATTCACAAAACAACATCCGGCCCGGCGAGTGAATGATTTTTTCCACCCATTCTCTTCAGTCGGGGTCTTCAAAGGAAATGGTCAAATCGCGTAGCACACTCATCAGTTCCAGCTGATTTTTTACCCCGACTTTCTGAAATACCGCCTGGCGTTGTGACTGAACCGTCGCCACGGATTTATTGACCCGTGCGGCGTATTGAACGGGCTTGATGCCGTTTGCCATGGCATTGACGAGGCCCATTTCGGCGGGGGTGATGCTGTAAAGGGTTTTCAGGATGTCCGGATCGATCCTGACCCTGCGTATGGGATCGATGACGACAATGGCGGCAACCCTCAATGTTTCCATCCAGGGAAAGGGAGGTTCTTCCACCGGAACAGGCAGGGCGAGCAGCTGGTGTGCGCCGGCTCTGCTCCCTTCGCCGATCAGTGCGCAGCCCTGCACGGGGCTGCCGGTATTACCCAGCGCCCTGGCCATCACGGTATCGAGGGACCGGCTGTCCATGGCATCGACGGTATACAGGTGGTTCTGTTTTGCACTCAGTATCCGGCCCTTGCGCAGAAGATTTTCGGCGGCCGGATTGGCTTGGACAATTTCTCCCCGGGTATTGACGATCAGTGTCGCCGCCCCCCGGGGTGCTCCGACTTTACACCCGGCGGTTTCCAGTACCATGCGTTCATAGAGACGCTCGGTAAATCGCATCATCTGCCGTATTTCAGGCATCAATACGGCCAGGCCGCCGGCCTCGTTACTGGAAAAGTTTTCCCGCCCGTCGGCCCTGAAGAATTTGAGCAAAGCCCGGTGATCCTCACCAAACAAAGACACACCGGCCATCAGGTATTCCAGACCCAGCGTACTCAGAATGTCCTGATAAAAGGATGTGGCCCGCATCCTGTTTTGAGGGACAAGATCCGTTCCCAGCACAACGCTCGTGCGCAAATAGTTCTTTGTCCACTGTTCGGGGAAGGCCGCCGTCATCCACTCACTTTCCTCAAAGGCGCATCGCACCTCCTGGGACAGCTCGAAGTCAGGGGAGTGACTGGTCAGAATGTCGTGATCCTGGTCTTGAGTGATCATCATTATTCCAGCCTGACTGTCGGTCGATACCTTGAGCAGTGTGATCAGGTCATTCCATGAATCTTGCGAGAAGGGAATCTTGTGCAGTGTTTCTCTGAATTCGACGGGATTGATTTTCATGGGTTTCCTTGTGTCTATATCAATTCGTTGTAACGTGAGTTTTTTCGCCAAAACCTTGTTGCCAGGTTTCCAGGCGCACATATATCGGTAACAACGCAGGTTCATCGACTTGGTTGACAGGGGCAGGCAGGCTTTTTTGAGTTGTCACTTTCTGCATGCTTCGGATATGTCTCACCACCCACAGAAAACACCCCGTGCATTCCCTCTGGACGTTTTCGACAGCCAGATTGACGACAAAAATACCTTTTTATTTCAGACGTTTAGAGCAACAGCCTGCTTGGGCTTCCGGAAGGAATGGGGGTGCTGCCATGGTAATATTTCCGGGCATGAGCGCTTATACTTAATTTCACACACCAAAACTTCTGGCGGCCAATTGAGTGGTAAATATCTGCATATTCGGCTTGAACCTAACCATTTTTACACCGCCTTTGCATCTCATCATCCATGGGCAGGTTTTAATTTCCAGCCTCGCGTGAACCAGTCTTCAGTTTGTACGATATAAAAGGAATGCAATAAATAGCGTGATAGGCATATTTGATAAAACCGTGGCATTTATGCCATGATTTTTAGGGCACCCCTAATCACTGGGGGCCAGCGCCCACAGATTGTTACGAGGGTCTGTCAGGTCGTCATGAAAATGGAGGCAGCTGATGACAAAAATCAGCATTCTTGTTTTACTTGAAGCGATGCCGTCAGTATTCACAAGCGCATGAGACGCGCTTATCTCGGTGATAGATATCGCAGCTGCATTTAATATCAAAACACCAAAAAATGAGGCATTTGATCTGGAATATGTACCGACATCGCTCGAGCCTTTGCAGTGATCAAATGGGCTGACGATTCATCCGCACCGCAGCATCGATCAGCTTGAAAAAACCGACGTCATTTATATTTCGACAATCAATGTCAAAGATCGGGGTAAACATGATGATATTTTGGCCTGGATACGTGATATGTTTCAGAAAAACACGCTGCTCTGCGGTGCCTGTACCGGCACCTTTATCTTTGCCGACACGGAGCTGCTCGATAAACAACAGGCAACGATTTATTGGGCCTATGCCAGACAATTCAAAAATGAATTTCCTTCACTGAACGTTCAGGGGCAGTGTATTTTTGTTATCAGCGGAAAAATGCACAGGTCGGCAAGGTATATTTGATTGACTGGCATGAGAATGATCAAACGCTTTATACCAATTTCACGGCCAATCCAAACCATAATGGCGCAGCCATACACGCAAGCCAATGATGGATCAGTGAGAATTATTCCGAAAAAACATACTGGATGTTGCGCTGGAAAAGTCAGCACTGCCATCCAGAACATTTACCCGACGATTCAAGTCTGCAACCGGATTCACCCTCCATTACTTACCTGCAAAAAATCCGCATAGAGACGGCAAAGAAACAGCTTGAAGGATGCACCCGGTCAATCGATGCCATCGGTGTCGATGTCGGATACTTCGATCCCAGCCATTTCCGCCAGTTGTTCAAGCGCAGGACAGGCGTAACGCCCAGCAAGTACCGTAAAAAATTTCAAATCGTCTGGTAATTTTCGGCAGCTTCTCGCGGCCGCATGTTTCATGCGACGGTTGTTTCGCGAGTACAGCGTTGCCGGGCGATGTCGGCGTTGGTCGAGCCGGTAAGAATATGGATGACCATATCATTAACCTAAATTAATCAGTTGATCTACCTTATTACTTTAATCTCTGAGGGGACAATTCCCCACAGCTTGCAGAAAACAAGCATTGAACAATGCGTAGCGGGTGAATTCTTAACCACAGGGGCGTGGAGTGTGCAGAGGAATTGGATATCCATGTTATCCATATTGTGCGCATGGCGCACACTACACCTGCTTGTAGCGTGTGCTGTACGCACGATGTTTTCCATTCATTCCACCAAGGGATACGAGGGCAGAGAAGGGCTGAATTCAGCGCGTTTTCTGTGCCCCTGTGGTGAAATGACCCTGCCGAGCCTCAGTGCTGGACAGTGTCCATCGCCTAAAATTGTCCGGGTACAATCAGTCAATCACGTAGGTGACTAAAATCACAAAATCGTCGATCCATTCCGATGGCCCCCCTAGGCTGGCCGTCGGCACGTTGATTGACCATGTGCCGGGAGCCGCATTGTTGTAAGAAACGGTTGCAACAGGATGTCCTGCATACACACTTGACGAAACCAGGGTAGCCGAGTCATCGCCACCAGGCGAGACAATGCCCACGTCGGTATCATTCCAGCTGTTTGTGTCTTTGAGGATTGCAACCAGCTCTATTTGCTGAATCGACAATCCTGCCTCACGGGCAAAATAGGGAAACCGATTCTCGGAAAGATCCAGATTCAGCACCGCCTCATCACTCTCTCCAGGGGGATGAATAAATGTGTTCCAATCGGTTGAGAACTCGTGCCTTGCAGAGAATCCACCTCGAAGAGGTAAGCCGGCTAACGCATCGGTCAATTCTCCTGTTGTTGCAGTCCGCAGCGCTTCTCCACCTTCGCGTGCGGTATAACGGACATGCAGGATGACGTCCGTAATGGTAGACCAGTCGAAGGTTGGCAGCGCGCTGGTGAGTTTCAGGTTCCAATCGCTGATCGCCCCCCTTCCCTCGAACGGCACGTATCGCTCGTCGCGGAAATTGAGCTCAAACACGCCACTGTCATTTTGTCCACTGCTGGTGGAAATAGACTGGCTTATCGAATTATGCTGAAATCGTGTGTCTTCAGGTTCGATGTAAGCGTACCCGGCCGTGGTGCTCGTCTCTTTGCGTATTCTGTCGCCAACAAGTGTTAATGTACAGTTAACGCTGGTATAAGGGCCGGTGATGCAGGGGATGCTCATGCTGAGCGACTTGATCCGCCGCATATAGTGCCCTGGACAATCCAGGTCAAAGAGTGCTTCCGGAACAGAAAAGAAACACAAACCTTCGGTGGTCAATTGCAAGAGCGCCGCGGGATCGAGCAAGGCCAGCGACACATGCCTAGTGATTTCATACTCTCGGCTGTTGTTTTCTATATAGGCTGCTTCCATACGACGCAGATCGAACGCCAGTTGCTCACCCGCGGTCAGACCTTTTTTCAGGCTGTCCCAGTATGCCGTGCCGATGTAGGATTGGCTTTGTTGATCACCCCCCAGTTCGTGCTGGGAAGCCTTTTCTGCCTGTCTCGCCAGTTGGTGCGCCAGCTGGTAAGCCTGGAAGTACAGCGCCGATATTTTTGACACCATCCAGCTATAGAGCGTCTGATTGGAAAACTTGAGCTTGAGAAAATTTTCCACTTCCTCGGCCTGGCTGATTTGCTTTTCATGGTTTTCGAGATCCCGTTCAGCAATCTGTTGCCGGATCTCGGCGGCAAGGATTTGCTTGTTGAGCTGTTCGATTTCTTTTTTGCTCAGGTCAACCTGGAGGCTCCAGTCCTCCCATCGGCGGTCATAACCCGCCATCGTCGAAGCCTTGCTCGCTGAAAAAGACAACATGGAAGAGTGTGCCTGCCAAAAGCTGGAGAGCGCTTGGGCCATTCCGCCAAGATTCACCCCTCCGAACTGCATTTGCATTTTTGGTAAGCCCCCCACTTCTACTGTAACGTTCGGAAGTTGGTAGCCAGCGGAAGCCAACAATGAATAATTTGTTGATTTGAATTGACTTTTTGCTGCATCCTCTTGCTTCGTCAGATTTTCGTTTTCTCGCTTACTGATTCGAACTTTGTTCGAATAATATTCGGATCTGAACTCGCTGACTGCAAGGGTTTTCTGCAAACCCTCCAACGTCGCGACTGCCTCATCGACACTCTTTTTCTTGAGTTCCCGAATTGACTCCAGGAGACTGACTTCATGTGTGCTTCTGAGAAGCGAAAGTTCCTCGCCATCCTTTTTCTCCAACGCCGCCAGCAAAGCCCCCCCAAGGTTTCGTACTTCACTACAAAACTCCAGTGCTTTCTGCATCAGAAAGTTGAATCTGTAATGGGGAAGCGGCGCATACAGGGAGGCAAGAACCGATGCGATGTCGAGACCAGCCGCGCTTGCACGAACCAGCAATGCAGGATCGATAGGCGGCGAAAAGAGGGCAAGCTCACGTGCCTGACCTGAAAGATTCATACAATGTCTGATCTTGAACAGGCGGTCAGTGACCCGATCCCAGTATTCCAGCAATTTATCGTTTGCCGGCAGGCAAAAACGGAGCAGCGTTGTATAGCTGCTGGTCGCTCCCTGAATCGTGATGGTGTGGCCTGAAGACGATGGCAGCCCGAGTTGCGACAAGGCGATACCGACCGACTCGACCGGGAGCAGTGAAGATAACGGATCCAACAGGTCTGTTCTGCCTGGAATCTCAACAGTGAGATGAGGTAAAAGTTCATCTGCTGTCATCGCCGGCCGATCTTTGGCTGGTAACGTTGCGGGTCGCTCACCCAGCATTTCTACCGCTACGAGATAAAGTTGCTCCGCTTCGTTGATCGCCTCACGTGTATCGAGTGCGAACAGTGCATCGGCTTCGGCAATCAGGCAGTCGAGATACTTCATCACCGTCGTTCGCATATATGCACCAATACGAAGCCGGGCGATGACGTGAGGGTTGAACGGGTCGGCTTCCCAAGCCTCGATCTGGCGTTCCAGGTCGTAATCTCCGGACGCCAGTAAATCAGTCAGTTCCTGAATATCTTCAGAGGGCCCCTTGGATTGTTCTTCGAAGAACGGCTTGATTTTCCAGTAGCGAGCTGGCGCTTCTCCGTCGGTGTGGGTCGGATCGAAAATGTAATTGAGCCACCGGCGTGCCTCACTGAATCGCCGGTTTTGCATCAACCGGGTGGCGATCAAGAGCGGAATGTGAAAAAACAGCTCCCAGTTGTATGATCCATAGGCCGAGTTGTGGTCGAAATCGATACGGTCCGCAACAACATCTTTTGTGAAGTTCCGGTTCACCCAGAACGTGTTGGGGTCGTACGTGGCTTCAAAGTCGAAGGTCTCGTTCGGCAGCAGCTGCCGGTAGAGATTTTCGGAGTCTTCATCCCAATCCGGATTCGGGTTGAGAAGCCCATCGACTCCGTACCTCCGCAACTGTTTGAGGAAAAGACATGCGGTAGGGTGGTAGAAGCGCGTGAACACATATAATGGTTTAATTTGGGCAATCCCTTCCTGCGTTTCCAACTGGAGCCCGGGCAAATAGTTGCCGGTCGTCTCATCTTCCAGCAGATCATTCAGATATTCATGATTCACCGGAAAATATTGCGGCACATCGCCTGCTTCTTCGAGCGAAAAAACGGCATTCGACTGGCCGGTAAAATGGCCATTCGCCGCATAGGCCGGACTCGGAATATTTGCGATCATTGACAGTTTTTCTGCCGATAGTGATGGGAGGAAAGACTGATCGAATTGTGTGTAATTTCTGATGCCCGCTGCTCCTACCGTCACGCGGACAAAGTACGTCCGGTGTTGGTCAGCGAAAAAGAAGGGTGAGGATTCGTTGCCGCCTGAACCGTATTGATGGGCATACTGAAGCGTTCCTCCGGCTTCCAGCAACCTGCGCGTATCATTTTCACCATTGACCTGTAGTTCCAGATACGGCACCGAGTAGGTCGGGCTTCCCCACGAGAGCTTGCTGTACCACTGGATCGCCCCGCTAACAGCCACCTCTGCCTGAGGCATGGTCGGCTCTTCCCGGCTGAAAAGCATGTCGCCCACGCAGTCGTCAAGATAGAAATGTCCCAGGTATTCCGGCTCGACCAAGCCATAGCCTGATCCCAGGGTTTCTGCGTGGATGGCCACATACAGACGCTGGTCGGCAGACACCCACCCCGTGAGGTAGTGACGCCGGGCTTCATAATACGTCGAGTAAAAGCCTGACATCTTTGATAACGATTTTGCAGACCAGCGTCCGTCGCGGTATTCGCTCCAGGCAAGATCGATTTTGACATCGTATCGATCCGGGGGATTCACACTCTCCTCATTCTCTTTTTCCGCCGCTTCTAATGCGCTTTTCTTTGTTATCAACTCGGCTTCCAGCAGCCGAAGCTCCTCCTCCAGATCTTCTTCTGCTGGTTCCAGCTTGGGTGTTGCCCTTAAGAAAGCCAACTCCTGCTCGATCTCTCTCTGTCTCGTTTCAAGATCGTCGATTTCCTGGCGCAATGCCTCGATCTCCTGAGTTGAAGAACCACCTGTCCGGATCCCTTCAAGGTTGGTAAATTCGAAAACAGGCCAGAACAGATACAATCGACCCTGATAAACGATCGGCACGAGATGATCTCCCTCGATATCAAGTTCGATGCGTTCCCAGGATGTCCATCGTGCCTGATCCTCCCACCGGCGATACCAGTACGTCTGCGAAATATCGAATGTACGCCCAAAGGTGTGCAGGGCGGTCGTTCCCCGTTCTTCGTCGATCTCTTCGTAGACCCCGATGATATCCAGTTGGCTGACTTCATTGAATTTATATGTATATTCGAGGTAGAGACGTTCGGCATACTCCTGTGTAACATCCTCCTGCCACAGCGCTTCTTCGAGTTCTTTGAAAAAGACGGATTGATTGTCGCGCAGTTCGGCCTCTATCCAGTTTTCCGGATAAAGGAAGATCTTCCGGCCGGCTTCCCATACCCGGTAGTTCTTGCGCCACTGCCAGCTTTCCGCATCTTCGCGGGCGAAGGCCAACGTGGGTTCCAGATTGAGCAGGATGCGTTGTACGAACAGCTGTACCGCCGCATGCCCTGCGACGATGCGGGAGGTACTGTCACACGGGTCGCGTTCGGGATCGATGAGGTAACGATTGTAAAAAGCCGTGCTGTCTTTCAATCCTTCCCGGTGCATCAGATAGCCGAGCAGGGCGTCGCGCCGTTGTGTACGAAGCGCATCCTGAATGTCGGCCAGGACATTCAGCCAATCTCCCTCGCCATAGGCCAGCCGCAGTGTCTCTTTGATCGCCTGCGTTTCGTTGTAGCCCAGCTCCGGCGAGGTCCATGCATGGGCCTGACTCACCATTGCACCCAGGGGGCCCACCAGATTCAGCACTTTTTGCACCGTGAGCAACCAGCGCTCATCCGCGAAATCATCCAATTCCCAGGCAAACCCGGCCGGACCAGCCAGATACGAAAGGTCTTCGAGACTCCAGCCGGTCCAGTCGCTGGTCTGAGCCAGGAGCGCATCCCCTTGAAGCCCTTCTTCATGAATCGCACTGATCAAGTCGAACAGTGAGTGCTCAGTCGTGAACAGATCGCTTTGTAATGTCATTGCACTGGTAAACCTGTACCAGGCCGGGAAGCCGGCATCGCTGGTCTCTGCAAGTGGTAACGCCATCAGGTCGGCCCATCCGAGCACAGATCCGCGCATCACCACGAAGGCCAAATAGGCTGGATCCAGACCCAGCAGATTCCAGGCCTGCGCGAATTTATAAAGCCCCTCGAATGCACTGTAGAAATCGGTTTGCGGAACCGGTACGCTCTGCAGGTCTGGATTCGCAGCCAGCAACAGATGATCCAGAATGACGTCACCCAGCTCTGCGTGATACTTGAACAGCAATTCATCCAGCAGACTCGGGTCAAGTCCCAGTGTGTCACCCAGCGACTGTGTGAACGTAGCTCTGGTCTCATTGTTGTTCTTCACCGCCTCAATGGCTTCTTCCGCGTCCTCCACGCCGGCATAGGCGACGCTCAATGTTTGCAGCAGAAGATCCATCTCTTCATGGGTGGGGCTACGAACGGTGGCGGTGTCCGGATCGTGCAGAAGTAGATACATTAGATCTTCGATGGAGTACGCAGCGGAATCGATGGCTTTGTACATCTCACAGAAGTCCGCCGTCACCCCGGGTTCACGCGCTGCACCCGGCATCGTGAGCGGCATCACACCGGTAAGGCGCGTGAGACTCCAATAGTCGGGAATAGTGATACCCAGTGTACGTGCGAAGGAGGCGATGCGGTAGACGAGGGAAAGATTGTCCAGATCCAGCCGTACATGGTTATCTGAGTCCTTGGGCAGGATATGCTCGACGAGGAAGGCCAGCTCTTCCGCCGTCAGCTGCGTCGCGGACTGAATGGTGGGCGCATAGTCCGCGTTGAGCCGGTACACCGGCGCATCCCCATCGATGAACTCGGCTAGCCAAGGGTTGAGAACGGTAGACGAGGTCAGGAGAATATCCGAACGATCCGGCGTCAGCGCAAAGACGTCATGGCGCAAATCCGGCCCTGTACCGGTGTGAGTATCGGGCAAGAGCAGTGGATCGAGAAATAGCGCTTCGTATTGGGAAGGCAGAGATTCTTCATAGGTGAACGTGTCGAGGCCACGCCACCATGTGCAGAGCTCCTCCACTGTCAAGCGATATGCCGTTTTCAGTTTCTGTATGGTTGCCAATCCAGAAAAAAACAACGGCTCATTGAACTCTTGTATCTCTAACGTATCGAGCACATGATCCAGCTCATACACCGTCCATCCAAGTCGTTGTTGCAGCCGCAGGAAGCGGTGCAAACGATCCAGAAACTCCTTCACGACTCCGTCAGGAAGAGGCGCACCTTGTCCGCCGCTCAATGTGGCCTTGTCGAGGGCACAGGAGTCGTCGGCGAACGTGACGGTCATGACGCCATCGGGATTTAGATAGCGGGTATTGAGCAGACGCAGCAGGGTTTCATGGTCGATTTCCGCTTGCTGCAATAACAGCTCTACATCGGTCAACTGTTTTACCACAGAACCATTGGCCAGGCTCAGGCCCCAATATGTCGCGAGATTTTCGGGCCTGAGCCTGGGGGTTCGGATACTATCCAACTCCCCCGGTGAAAGGCCAAGCGCTTCCGCGGCAAGCAGATTCGGCCCGACATCGGCATGCGGTGGCATGGCCTGCATCAAGTCATACCGGGAGACGCCCATCTGCTCCAGATAACGACGTCCCTCGACGAACCACAAATCGAATGGAAGCCCGAACGGATAGACGGCTTCACGCAGCGTATCGTAGGCTGCCGGCAGCAGATATTCGGGCTGGATTTCCAGGGCATCCGTCTCCCAGGTGGTCTCGGCCGCGTACGACTCCGGAATGTCACCATTCACACCAAACACGACGATGTGTTCCAGGATCTCATTGACCAGGTCGATCTGTGGCAGCGATGTGTCGCTGTTCTCGCAGGTCAATTTGAGTCGGCCAAGCTCGGGCCGCCGTTCCAGAAAAGCATCCAGACCGGTTTTTCCTGTATCGTCGACGGCGCGGATCAGGAAGTCCATGATGTCGACCAGATAGGCCGCAGGACTCAGGGCTGACTCACAATGTGTACACGCGCACGCATCCGCTGAACCAAACAGTGTTTCCCATTCGGGCAGATCAAGGGATTCCTGCGCCAGAGCGGCCTCGCCCTTGAGCTGCACGGAACGCATGACCGGTAACGACGGCCCGTTCAGCTGCGGGTTGTAGCGCATATACACGTTGAGCGCGACGGCCGTGATATGAACCGCCTTGCGATAAATTTGGTCGATGAGTGTTTTGCTCAATCTGCCGTTGATGCTCCGCACCAGGTGTTGCCGGCCGCTTGCCGCCAACTGCGGGGCGGATACCAGACCCGCGGCCCAGAGTGGCTGAATGACATGCAATCTGTTATTTGCAGGTATCAGGTGAAACAACTGCTCCAGGCGAAGCAACTCGCGCCGGCCCGTTTCCGGATCCGGAAAAAGGTCGAGCGCCTCGGGTTGGCTTGTCAGAAAATTGGTCATGCGTTGCTGTTCAAACTCGAAATCCTCGTAGTGGACGAGAAAGGCGGTGAGCGGTTGTTCCGCCCAAACAGGGTTTCGCTCCATCTGTCCCCGAAGCGATGCCGTCGGGTAATGCATCTCGGCGACGCCGGCAAGCTGGTAGGCATATGCTTCTCGCCGTTGTGCGTCGTTTCCACCTGGAAACACCCACTCGGGAATCTCTACACCTGCGCCGGAAAGTATTTCGTCGCGCCACTGTTCGACACCGAAGGCCGCGACTTCGCGCGGCGTATGCAGGGAGAGATCCTTTCGCAAATGGATGGTCAGCGAAGTATTGTCTCCGGTGAACGACTGCACCTCGAACATCGCCTGTAGGTCGCGTACTTCCTCTTCGCTGAAACCGTCTTCGTCGATCAGCGCCTGCCAGAACCCATCGCCCGTATCCTTGCCGGACACCAGACGGCTTGTGAAGACCTCCCGGCCGATGGTATCCAGCGTTGTTGTTTGCAGCAACTGGCTGTACGGATGCTCAGGATGCGCCAAATAGGCCTTTTGCGTATCGAATAGTTTGACCTTCAGCAACTCATCGAGCGGGATCGAGATGATATTACGGGCATGTGCCTGCTCCAACCCCGCCCACAATGTCGTGAAGGGGCTGGCAAACAGGGCATCCAGGCGCAAGGTGGCGCTCTCGCGCAGCAGCCCGAAAAAAACCTGTGCCGGCAGTTCGAGATCGGCCGCCCATCGATTCGCCTTCACGTAGAAGGCAACCCGTGTGTTGGTCAGGTTAACCTGACGCGCCAGAAGCAGAACGTCCATCGCGTCAAGACAGGTGAGTTCTTCCACCTCGTCAAGCGCCGGTATCAAGGCTTGATCGAGACGTGAGTATTCATCAAGCCCTGTGTAAGGCTGGTCGCCGATGGAAAAATCGACGCGCTCTTGCGGTTGCGCTTGGAGCAAAAGCGGCGATGAGGCCAATATCGTATCACTGGAGGCATCGCGAACCTCGACCTTGAGATCGGCACGGCTCTTGCCCCATTTTGCCAGCTCTTCGGGGTCGTAGTCGATCCGGTAGCGGCCGGCGTTGTCGGTACGTGCTTCACCAAGCAAGCGGTACGTACACAGGACACGATCAAGAGCGCGCACCACCCGGTTCTGGAGAGGCGTGCCGTCGGGCCTGACCACTTCACCCTGGACGACAAATCGTTTCTCCTCTCCAGCTGAATCCGGCTGAGGAAGGTCGCCGCCAGGGCCGGGTTCGCCATTCAGCACGCCGCGGTCGGCCAGCTCACGATTGATGGCCCTGGCCGTGGCCTTGTCAACCCTCCCTGTGGCAGGCAACTGGTGAGCGAGTTGAAACTGTTTCACAGCCGTGCGGGTCGATGCGCCGAAACGCTGATTAACATTTTCTTTGTCGATAATAGACGAGCCCAGGAATGCCAGCGCTTGGTGCAGGTCACCCACTTTCAGGTTCTTCATTTTCGGATTCAATGGAAAGGTGATTGGTTTCATCTCAAATTCTCTATGTTGCGATTTTCATTCGTTGGGGTGCATTTCATTCACCCCAGGACACCGGCTCTACGGGCCCTGCAGCCAATCTACATATTGGGCGTGAATTCGCCGTGCAGAGTCAGGCAGCAAATCCTTTGACCAGATGGATGGGGCCGTGTACTTATAGCTTAGGCCGCCTTCACCCGTTGCATTAAAAGTTCCTGATCCTCGTCCTTGAATATCAAAGCCACCTTCTCCCCAGGTTGCCAATCCTTCGTTCGGCATGGCAACCGAGGCAACTACTGCCCCACTCAAACCAACAAAAGCTTTCCCTTCTGCGCCGAAATAGCCACCGCCTGAAAACCCCTTCAAGGAGCCGATGGTCGCTCCGCTAGAGGATCCAAAAAATTCACCCATGGTAATGCTAACCCCACCAACTCCTACTGGAGTAACCCCGGTGATAGTTTGCCCTGCCCCTACCTTCAATCCTGAGCTTCCCCCAACTGTAGGGTTAAGACTAACTTTTAAAAAATCAGGAGAATTTGGATTCGTTATTAAAGTGCCGGCCAATCCCCCTTCTACAACACTTTGAATCCCACCAGCCACTTCCATGGCTTCTACGCCGCCGCCCACATGACCCTCTACTGTTACTTTGTCGGGAAAAACCAGATCCACCGCATTCCTAAAAATAAACTTCCCCCACCCCTCTGGCTCGGGAGTCTCTTTGGGTTCAGGAACAATTTCGGGTTGTGAAGATCTCTGGTCGACGGTTGGAATCAAATACTCCTGCCCCACTTCGAGCACATCCGGATAGTTAAATGCAATTCCTGACGATTCCCGAATCAGATCGGGTACGTAGGCTCCATACCCCTCTTCCTTTGTGAACTGATGATCCCAACCGAGTTCTTTCATCGTGGCGGATATCCATGTTCCTTCAGTAGCCTGAAATCGCATATACTCGATTCCGTCAATGGTCTCGTAACCCATGATTTTGCCAGCGTTAAAGCTCTCTTTGCCATTCGGATCCCGGAAATTCACAGGATTGTTTTTCGTGTAAGCAAAAATGCATAGCCCGTCAGCAATTCCTGAAGGATCGGTACTGATCCATCTTCCCAGCCAACATGCGTAATACCGTGCTCCGTGGTCATGCAAACCCGTTTCTTCATCTTTTTCTTTCCCCGTGTAGCGATAACGTTTGAGAGATACATCGATTGCGCTATTTACGGCATGATATGAAGTTGTCCCGAAAGGGTGATATTCCTCGTAGGAAATCACCTGTCCGGTATCATCCAACTCCAGGCTGGCTGAACCAAGATGATTACTGAGTTGATACCGAATGCGTGAAACAGCAGACGTCAGGGGCGAGGTGGAGTCGATGGTTTTAGTTTCAACCATCGCGATACGCTGCTGGCCGTCCATCACATGCAGGGTCTCGCGCTCTAACGTGATATCGATACCGTTCCCGGCATACGTGCGATAGAATTCGAATTCGCCCAGATAGATGCGCTCCTTCATTCGCGTTGGCAGTTCGTCTGCCGCCGCTTGCCGTTCCGTGACCTTGCGTACCCGGTGACCGGCGGCATCATAGGCGTAGTAGGTCATTTCAGGGGTACCGCCGTTGACCACTTGCTTTGCAGAGGCTTGCAGGCGCTCTGCAAAGTCCCATGCCATCACCGGCAGGTGCGGCATACCGGCCATGCTGCCATGTTCGTTGTAATCGTATTTCCCGGAATAAGATCCTGCGGGATCGTCACCCGGTAAACTCGTGGCGAGAAGACGGTTATTTCCTACTGCATAGTCGTAATGGCGCGTCCAGCTGCCGCCGTTGGCCTGGTGAATCATTTTGAGAATGTTACCGATACCATCATATTCATATTGTTCTGTATATGGCCGCATCGCTTGCCCATCACCGGGATGCGGTCGGGGTGTAGGGTCGTTGTGATCAACCTGGCCTGTCTGTCCGGTCTGTTCACGACCGGTGGCCGTGATTAATCGATAGATGGCGTCATAGCTATAGTCTGCGTGCGGCTCTACAACCGTGTTGTTGAAATAGCTGGTTTGCTGGGTTTCATCTTGAATATGGGTGATATTGCCGATGGGATCGTAGGTGTATGATAGATGCTGAAGATCGCCATTGGCTGATTTTGTCGTGCTCAACTGAATTAACCGAAACGTGAGCGGATCGTACTCGTAGGTTGTTTTTACGGTGTTTCCATATTCGATCAGTTCACGTTGACCTTTGGCGTTGTAATCGATACCGGCGATAAAGGTCGTCCAACCAGCGGCCCCTAGAATACGTGCTTTCACCTGCTCCAGCAGATTGGCTTCGTTATAGGTGGGAACAATTTCACTATTGTCAGGAGTGATCAGGCTAATCGCCCGGTTCAGGGCGTCGTACGTGGTACTGCTTGCAAACACTTCAGGCTCCAGATCTACGGAGGCACTCCAGTCCACTGTGTTTTTATAATCCACCGTCAATTGCCGCGTGCCACGCAACGGATTGCCCTTGAAATCGTAGACTTCGCTGGTGACGGTACCGGCTGTATCATGGCTTTTCCATACTCGGGTGCGCAGATTGAGCGCGATATCGTCCGTCTGGCCTTCACCGTATTCCGTCTTTTGAAACAGCACCTCGCGGTTGACTACCCGTGGGTCGGAACGGGCCGCGTCGACTCCACGCACGAATTGACGCACTGGTCGCTGCAGTTGATCGTACTCGGTGCGGAATTCATGCCCCCGTGTATCCCAGGCGCGGATGGGTCGCCCTGCTATATCGTTCAGCATCCAGCGCTCACCGGTATCCATGCTGGTCGAACGGATCTGGTTGCCGAGCATGTCGTAGTCATAACGCATCACCGCACGATCCTTGGCGTCAATCACTTCACGTTGATCGCCTTCGATGTCGAATACGAGGCGGGTTGAATACTTCTCCTCGACGATGTCACTGGAACCGTCGTTATTTTTCCGTTCAAACCTGTTGTGGCCCACCGAGAGAAAGGAGCGACCCAGCGAATCCATGTGAGCCACCGCAGGGGTATTGGCATGGTGTTCAGTTTTTCGTGCTGCGGCCTTTTTCTGCTCTCCATTTGCTCCATCGATCCGTGCGCCATACCATGTGGGTAGATAGTCTGCTTCGGGTAAGCGCTTGAAAAAATCGCCGACATCCGGGTCGTTTTTCGGATTCTCGATCAAGACCGTGTCATTCACATCCCAACTTTCCTGCCGCCAGACATCGAAGACGATCTTTTGCCAGGTATGGTCGGGGTTGAGTGTGGCGACGACACGTTGCAGCGGATCGTAGAACAGAATTGGACTGACTCCGGCACGAACGTTGAATTCGAACCGGTGCGTAGCGGTGAAGAAGGGTTCGTATTGACGGACGGGCTTGCCTTTGCTGTTGAAGACCGTCCAGCCTGTGCCAGCCCAGCGCGGACTGATTGCCTGGCCGCCTTCCATAATCGGCCCCGGTTCGGCCTGAATTTTTTTCTGGATCTCCCGGCCGAAGCCATCGGAATAACTAAAGCTGTGCTGGATCCTTGTCTGTTCTCCGAACCCAAGGTCAGCGTGGTGAGTTTCACGTGCCAATGCATAGACCACTGCCGGTTGGGGTTGCGGCTGATCCTTCGTTCGGACGTAGGCGAACAGATCATAAACCAACCGTGTCGTGGCATGTTGCAGGATGAGATGTGGGTCGGCAAGGGGATTTTCCAGGTGGGCGAGGAGAGTGGCCTCATCCGGATCCGGATTAAAGCCCACGAGGGAATCCCCCTTGTTTTCACTCTTTTTTCCCATCACGGCGGTGCCGACGATCATGCCTAGCGTGTCAAAGGCCACTTCGGAACGGTTGCCGTTGGGGTCGGTCATCAGGCGTGTTTGCAGCACCCGATAGTCATGCTCTGCCGTCACGCTGTTTCCCAATGCATCCCGCATTCGGGTGACGAACAGGTTATCGGCATCGTAGGCGATGACATGTTCTGTTTCGAATCCTTCTCGATGAAACGGATTACGAAATCGGTACGGCAGGAAAAAATGATCACGGGCATAAGACAATTCCGTTGCCGGATCATCGTTTGTATGGGGTGACAAGAAAACCCGCCCCGAAGAAAGCCACCAATTCGTGTCTCCTTCGCTGTGGATATATCGCCCTTCCTCGACCAGCATCGGATCCGTGACTTTGGCTCCGTAAATGCGCGTAACGAGTTCGGGTGTGAAGGCAAGTTTATGATTTTCGCCGGGCAAGGCCTGCGACTCGAGTATTCCGAGAGGGAGCAGAGCCAGCGGGTCGTTCTGGGCAACGCCCAGATCGTCGGGCCGGTACAGGGTGCGGAGGTGTTCGATGAGACGGCGCTGCCTGCCGTCAGGTGGCTCGTTTCCGTAATCAATCTCGCCATCGAAAAGATGGATCTGTTTTCCGTCGCCAGAGTTGGCCGGGTCTGCGTGCACAAGGTCGGAAATCCGCAACCGCCCTCCCGGGCCTGTCGGTACATAACCGGTCAATTCAAAGGTACAGATTTCGCACGGCAATGATGCGCGGTAATCATCATCGGCCCGGATGGCGTTGGTGACGCGGTTCTCAGTGTAGGTGATGAGTGTCCGTGCCTGCGTTGCCTGGTCTTCCGCAGACAGGTTCATGTCCAGCTGGCGCCGGCCATAGCCAATGGCGGCCGATTTCAAGACATTGCCAAAGTCATCCACTTCCAGGGTAAGTGTATGGCCGATGCGGGGGTCTTCTGTATTGCGTTCGTATTGATAGCCAAGCACTTCACGAGCATGTGTGAAGAAAACGGCATGGCGATTTCCCGCTTCCCGTTGCAGGCATTTGATGGTGAAGTTCTGCTCGGTGACGGTGTACGGATGCGGTGCCTTTTCCGTACCGTCGAGGGCATACACTTCCTGGCGAAGCATCGCGCCTTTCAGTGCTCGGCAGGCCTGGCGTTCTTCCGCGACTGTCAAGCCGGCCGGTAGTACCGTGTCATCGAGCAGTAGTTGCCGGGCTTCATCATCATTCAGTCCCGGTTCGCGGTAGTACTCGCCAATATCCTGGACATCAATGAGGCCGGCAAAATAATTGGAGATATGGCGCCGATCCAGATAGGCTCCGGTATGGAACCAGGTTTTTGTATACACAGGGGGCGCATGGGAGGCTGCATCGATGTTCGTAGCAGGTTTTCCCCCACTCTGGCTTTCTCCCTCATTCGGAGAAAGGGAACCAAAAGATGCGAATCCCTCCGTATCCCACTGCTCTACCATGCCAAATCCGCGAAACTCACGCTCGATACCGTCGAAGTAACCGTGGTGATAGGCATACCGGCTCACGAAGTGGTTTTTACTGATATGGTCGTAGGTTTCTACACGCTCCACAACATGAACGGGGAACGGAATCCTGGTAATCCAGGGTTTTCCGTCTTGCTGATCCTGGAGATAGTATTTCGTTGAAGGAGCGTATTGCACGACCGTTTCGGCGCCGAGGTTGTTGCTTGTCTTCACAAGCAGATGTGGCTTCTGCCCTCCCATCAAATCGACATACTGCATGGATCGGCTGGCCTGATGGGGCAGGGAAGACGACCACACGAGACAGACGGTGCCGTTGCCAAGCAGATCCACTGCCTGAATGGATGCCAGGTTGTCCACCTTTGGAAACACAGACAGGGCGCGCCTCTCACTCCAACCGTTGCCAGACTCGTTCAGGTACAGCTGTACCCCCTCCTGATCCAGATAGAGGATATCCGTTATACCGGATCCATCGATATCGCCGAGGCGGATACGGCGCGGATCGAATAAATCGGGCGCATCAAACCAGGGGGCCTTGTCCATGGTGACCTTGGCTCCGAAACGGCCGTAGCCCAGATTGGGCCAATAACAGACTTCACCATTGCGGAGGCGGACGAGATCCGTGAGTCCATCGCCACTCATATCAGCCAGGTAGATGGACTCTGTTCTGTCGGCCAGGACGACACGGGGGCCTTTTTCCTCGTTCAGAGATTTTGGAACGTGTTCCGCTTGGCCGAATCCTTGTTCAGCCAGAGATCGATGCCACGTGAAGACCTCCTGTTCGGAAATCAGAACATCCGCATGGCCGTCACCGGTGAGATCGACAAATCTCAGGTTGGGATTCGACCAATCAAGGTTTGGCAGTGAGGTAAAGGGAGTCAGGCCCTTCCACTGGCCATCATGGGTTCGTTCAAAAAATCCCGGAGTGGGCCCTTGCAGATCAACAAGATCAAGTTGACCATCTCCGGCCAGATCCAGAAATTGCTGCCGTCCACCGCCGATGGCTGCGAGTGACGGTTTGACTGTCACGGTTTCGACGGATCCGAAGGTCGCAACACTGACCGGTTTACCGTTCTCCTGTTTCACCGTGATGGGGCTGAGGTTCCGTTTATAAAACCATCCCGCGGCCTGTTCGGACATAATGCCGGAGAGGCCTTCGCCGTCCAGATCCAGCCATTGATAGTTTGTGCCATCCACTCCATAAGGCAGGTTTTCCAGACTCTCTGCGTCTACCTCGTGAACGGTTTCATCAATTGTTGGCTGGGTATATTCGAATTCGATGGGGGGTAAGGCCTTCGTGACATAGCCGCCGTCCGGTTTGCGCCGGTAGCGGGTCTGGGTGACCGTGGTGAGAAATGAGAAGGTGGAATCCCGTGGATCCTGTGCGTTGTCTTCATACGAGTAGGTGAAGTCAGTCGAACGGACAAGACAATCTTGTCCAATGTCAGGTTCAGCGGGGAAATGATGAAACATGAGAATCCGCTGGCAGAGCCGGTAGGTTCGGATTTCAAAACCTGACCGGTAGGAGGAGAAGGGGTCATTTCGTCTCGTCCAGGTACCATTGTCTGCCGGTATCGGATTGTCGAAGTCGTGTTCGCCATAATCGAATACCACTTCGAAGCGCCATTCATCATCGCCAGAAACAACTGGCCAGGGGTCTGTCGGTACGAGTTCGGGGAAATAGGGCCGATGGTTGCCATACCGAATGTATTTGAGATAGCGGTTAGCGGAGCGGGTCTCGCCGTTCCGGTTGCACTCATGCGCCTGGGCCGTGGCAATCTGTGCCGAATCCTCCTTTTTATAACCATAAACAATGACATTGCCTTTATCATCATAGCTTTCACAGATGAGCCAACTGAAAATACGGGACGGATCGGCAGGATCGGCGATCCGGCTTTCTTTTGTTCTGCCGTACCAGGTCGTGATGTTGTCTTTGGAGATGCTCCGCCAGAAAATGTCCGTTGGGTCTGCTTGGTTGATCCAGCGCTCGATACACGCGAAGAGCCCTTCGATCCGTGGACGGTAACGCTGAATAATGTAGTTTTTTCCATCAACGGTACGTGGGGGCTGAGACTCACGAATCCATTGGCTGCCCTGTTGGGTCAGTACCGGTACCAGGTCTTCTGCGCCAGACAGGATAAAGACATCCGATTCAGTCGTGTCTTGGTAGGTGGGTAAGCCTTTGTCTGTCTTGCGTGTGATCGAAGACAGTGAAAGACTCCAGCCGAATCCGTAAGGCCCGTTGCCAGAAGCGGAGTCATAGGCGAGGGAGAGCTGGGATCCGAAGCCCGACCGGCCTGGACTGGTGGCGACGGGAATGGTGATCGACCCTGAGCCTGTTACGGGATTCGCGGCAAACTTCTCACCCATGCCGCGAATCGCGCCACCACCTTTCGGGAGAGCAATCGAAGGTGGTGAAATTTGATCATTATTGGGCTCAATACCGGAAGTGTTTTCAGGTTGATTTGAAGTTTTTTGCTGGAAATTTGCCATATTCAGAGTTAATGCGTATATCGCTCTTCAGTACGTTGGGGGAATAAAAGGCGCTGAATCATTCCCGTAAAAATTATTATTGCAAGATTATTTTACGGCGGTAGCATCAGATCGTTTTATTGGCTGGTTGGTAATGGTTGATTACGGCCGCCGTAAAGGCACTTAAATAAAACGGACGCTCTTTATCCATCAGAATATCCGTACTGTTTTTTTCTGCCATCATCAGTTCTGATGAAAAATTCGATTATTTTTGCTTTCCGGCGTGTGAATATTGCACAAAACGGTCTCCGTTCGGGTAGATGGAGGGTTCTCTATCTCACTTCAGGCCGGCGCCGACTAGCATCGGTGACCGTTGGGTTCCGGTCTGCTGGCTGTTTGTCGATACCTTGAGCAGTTTGATCAGGTCATTCCATGAATCAGGTTAGAACGGGATTTTATGCAGTGTTTTGCCGGTTCGGCGGGATTGGCTTTCATTACAGCAACGACGTGGATTTATCGGCTGGATTGACAGCGGAGGACAGGTTTTCTGATGATAGTTTTCCGCATGCCTGGGGAAACTGGGTTAATAACCTCCCGTCAGGGCCTGCCTCGCGTAGCGCTTTGGGCATTCTGGCGCAGGCTGGAATCCAGTGGTTTCAACGACTTACTGGATATAGAGTCAAAAGAGCTTGTGCCGGGCTTGACCCGGTATGGCGATATGAAGTTGAAATTAATGAGACAGCAGTGAGGAAACATGCTGGTTTTCGCAGCTGCTTCTCGCGACCACTGGTTTATGCGGGAGGATTCTGTGCTTGCAACCGTGCAACGAGTTCGCTGCGGGAGCGGACGCTGAGTTTTTTAAATATCGTTTGAATCTGTTTTGCGACGGTGGTTTCGCGAGTACGACGCTGCCGGGCGATGTCGGCATTGGCCGAGCCGGCAAGAATGTGGATGACAATGGCCTGCTCCACCGCTGTCAGCTTTTCGAGGAGGGATGTATTTGTCAGCGGGTATTTCCCCACCAGCAGTTCTTCCCCTGCAATGTCCATTTCCATCAGTCGGGCGCGCAGACCACCGGGTGAAAAAAATCCCACCAGTTCTGCGCGCGATGCAAGCTGAAGCTTTGTTTGAATTCTGGCGGTGCAATTGGTTATGGCTGAGTGGGATACGCCCAGGGTATAACTGATTTCCTTGCTGGAACGACCCATTCCCACAAACTCGGCCACTTGGCGTTCACGCGCAGTCAAACCGCAAAGATTGGTGTAATGGGGGGTGTTTTTGATCGCGACAATGAATCGCCGCTGATCGGTGTCGAAGTAGTCAACGATGGACCAGCGCCCATCGACCAGTCCATCCCAAAGTTTCAGGCTGGTTTCGGGATTATTGCGCCCTGCCTGTGCACGCAGTTGATCAATACGCTTTACGGCGTTGCACAGCACCTCACGGGTAGAGGAGGCGGATGCTTCATTGCGCGCTTCATGCAGTTTGCCGGACGCATCGAATATGGCCTCAACCGGTAGTGAATCCAGTGTCAAACTGCTGAGCCGCTGGCGCAGGCGAAGTCCCGCACCCAGGTGGGTGGCGACTTGTGCCCAGCGTTTGCACTCCCGTTTCGTCGGTGTGATCTGTTTCGCGAACAGCCAGCACATGATCAGGGCGCTGTTTTGCCCGGTCATTGCCTTTACGGTGAATTTGTCTTTCACTGCGCCATCGGTGATTTTCTCCACGACTGCCTGGATTCCAGGCTCACGTGTGTAGAGCGCCTCACTCAGGGAGCTGACGGGTTTTCCACCGCGGAAGAATTCATCAACCGCCGCCGTCCTGACCTGAAGGCTGGATTGGAGAAAGTCCTTGGCCAGCGCAGGCCCCTGTGTCTCGATGCTTGCGACGTTGATGTTCAGCGGCGTGTAATCATAAATGCCGACCGTCGGCCAGAACCCGCGCCCCAGGAGGGGGGAGGCGCGATCCAGAATGCCGGCCAGCCATGTTTCATCACTTTTTTCGAGTTCGTACCCGGCTTCAATAACGCCTATCCAGTCTTTTGATTCTTGTCGCATGGCTGTTCAAATGCTTTCGTGTCTTTTCAGCATGTTACCGATTCCCTATGTTTGTCAAAACAGCAGAAATGCCCCCCCCATCGCCAGCACCGGAACAAGGGTAATGCCGAGAGTGAGTAGAGGATCCATGCCCTAAATCTAGTGTGGTGTAACGTATAAAGTGTACCTATCAGCGTGATGGGAAGCCGTTAGCGGCAAGGCGCGTTCTTGCAGGGATAGGGGTACTATCTCAAAAAAACGCACCTGGTGCTTGTCTATTGACTGGCTTTCTATATCTACACTTAGTATGAGACACTGCGCTCGCATCTTTGCGGCTCATCCTGCAGCCGGCATTGCGTATGGGCGAAGCCGGACTAAGCTTGGTTGGGGAACTCCCCGCTTGTCATCCCATCAACTGGAGGCAGAACTATGTTGCATACGTGGTTTTTGGTCGCGGATAGCAGCCGCGCAAAGCTGTACGAGGTGGAAAAACGCACGGCGCCGTTCGTGGAGATCGAGGATTTCGATCACCCCGAAGGACGGCTGCACGAAGGAGACCTGGTGTCGGATAGTCCCGGCAGCGATGGTGGTAGCGTTGGTCAGGGCCGGCATATATTCGATGACCGGGTGAGTGCCCGCAAACAGGTGGGTATCCGCTTTGCCTCAAGTCTGGCCGAACGTCTGGATGCGGCGCGCAATGCCGGTGAGCTGGAGCGCCTGGTATTGGTGGCGCCGCCGGCATTTTTGGGGCTGTTGCGTGACAAGTTGAGCAAGGAGGTGATGGCCCGGGTGTCCCGGCAGATCGACAAGAACCTGGTTCAACAGTCGCCCGAGGTGTTACGGGAGTACCTGTAACGCCGGCTTCAGCCCGGCGTGTTGTGTTCCACCCAGCGCGCGTCCTCGCCATTGACCTCCTTTTTCCAGAAGGGCGCGCGCGATTTCAGTGCCTCGATGAGATAACGACAGGCGGGAAAGGACTCGCTACGGTGTGCCGACCATACCGCCAGCAGGACGATGGGGTCGTCGGGGTGGATCTCGCCAAAGCGATGGATGATCAACGTATCGAGAATGTCCCAGCGGGTCATCGCTTCACGGGAAATGGCCTGCAAGTGCTTCTGCGTCATGGCCGGATAGTGTTCCAGCAGCATGCCGTCCACGCCGGCGCCATTGTTGAAATCACGCATGGTGCCGATGAAGATGGACGTGGCGCCATACTTACCGGCCAGTTGCGGGTTGTGGGCCTGATGTCGTTGCAGTTCTGTCCAGGGGTCGAAGCGCTCGCCCAATAGTTTGAGACTCACCGGATATCGCCCCTTGCGCCGCCCGTTACCGGGGGAAAAAAAGCCACCTCGTCGCCATCGGTAACCGCCGCATCGGCGTCGGCGTATTCCATGTTGACAGCGATCAGCGTATTGGCGGGCATTTCGCGCCCATCGGTGGCGGCGGCCCAGGCCTGCTGCGCAGTCCGCACGTTGGCCGGATTAAGCGTTGCGTCTTCCATGCCCACGGTTTCACGCAGACTGGCGAAGAATTTTACTGTGATGCTCATCGTTTCCCCCGGTATACTTTTCTGCTCCAGTGCTTTATCAGATGGATAGAGCACTCAATCGTCTGCAGAGAGAATTTACAATGAGCAAGCTAACCCATTTCAACAGCGCAGGCGAGGCCCATATGGTCGACGTCGGTGAAAAGGCCGTCACCCAGCGTATGGCGGTGGCCGAAGGACGGATTCGCATGCAGCCGGAAACCCTGCGGTTGATCATCGAGGGCGGCCACGGCAAGGGTGACGTGCTGGGCATCGCGCGTGTCGCCGGCATCATGGGGGCGAAAAAAACCAGCGATCTGGTGCCCCTGTGTCACCCGCTGATGCTGACCAAGGTGGCGGTGGATCTGGCCCCGAAGCCGGATCAAGACGCCGTGTACTGCCGCGCCACCGTGCACACCGCCGGCCAGACCGGGGTGGAAATGGAGGCGCTGAACGCCGTGCAAGTGGCCCTGCTCACGGTGTATGACATGTGCAAGGCGGTAGACCGCGGCATGATGATGGGTGATGTCGGGCTACTGGAGAAGCGTGGCGGCAAGTCCGGCACCTGGCAGCGATAGTGCAGAGGACTCCTGACACTATGCTGTCAGGAGGGCTGCGCTAGACTGGCACGCCAATCAATCAGCACAAGCAATACAACGGCCAAGGAGAACACGTCATGACCTTCAAAAAACTCACGCCCAACCTGATGGTGGAGGATGTTGCCCAAAGCGTGGTCTTTTACCGTGACCTATTGGGTTTCGAACTCCTCATGGCCATGCGCGATGAGCGACCGGTCGAAGAGCTGCCGGCCGCTGGCGACAAGCCCCTCGACTGGGCCATGGTGCAGCGCGACCAGGTGGCCTTCATGTTTCAGCAGCGCAACAGCCTGGTCGAGGAAATACCGGCGCTGGCCGGGTGCGGGATCGGCGCCTCCCTGACCCTATATATGGAGTTGGAAGGTGTCGATGCGCTGTATGAGTCGTTGCAGGGCAGGGCCGACATCCTCAAGCCCCCACAGACCACCTTCTATGGCCGGCGTGAGTTATATCTGCGCGATTGCAATGGTTATATCCTGGCGCTGACGGAAGAAGCGGAAAGTGAGTGAGTGTGCATGAGCACGTGGCCAAACAGGCAAATGACCCAAGTAAGAAGGAGAACACAATGATCATTGATCACATTGGACTGACGGTTTCCGACGGTAAAAAAAGCCTGGCATTTTATGCCGCAACGCTGGCCCCGCTGGGGATCGGGAAAGTGATGGAAGTCCAGGGCTGGGCCGGTTTCGGGCGTGACGGAAAGCCTGAATTCTGGTTCGGCGAGGGCGGCCCGGTGCAGAGCCCCATGCACATTGCTTTTCGTGCCGAAAACCGTCAACAGGTGCGGGATTTTTATGCTGCCGCCATCGCCGCCGGTGGTCGTGACAACGGTGCCCCCGGCCTCCGCGAGGAATATCACCCGACCTACTACGGCGCCTTTGTAATCGACCTGGATGGCCACAATATCGAAGCTGTCTGTCACGCGCCGGAGAATGAATCCTGACAGGGGGGCGACAGAGGGTCGATGAAGGCCAGGGGCCAGAAAAAGACAATATGATTGGCAGGAGAGTAGATTTTATTGACGGATTTTGTGAGACGCCTGGAACAATAGACAGCATAGGCAACTAATAATGAGTGCGAGTCCAGAATTTATTGAATACGCCAAAGAACTATTCGGCTCCTCTTTCGGCGCCCTCAAGGAAGGTAAATTCTTTGGTGGATTTGCATTTAAAAGTGGTTCAAAGCAGTTCGCCATGATTATGGATAACACGTTATATTTTGCGTTAACGATAAAACGCGGCCCAAATATGCAGCGCTGGGGATGGAGCCATTCTCGTATGCGACCAAAAAAAGTGAATGTCAAAAAATATTATTCCGCGCCTGAGGATTTGTTTGCAGACAATGAGAAACTGATTGTGTGGGCAAAAAACGCCATTGAGTCAGCTTACACTGGTATAGAGCGGGTTGCGT
The DNA here is from genome assembly GCA_011051755.1 of Gammaproteobacteria bacterium. GTDB lineage: Bacteria > Pseudomonadota > Gammaproteobacteria > SZUA-152 > SZUA-152 > DRQN01. Next base: position 18,466 of record DRKN01000011.1, on the reverse strand, counting down.
AAAGCGGTAGAAAATCATGCGCCGTGCCGACCGCCTGTTCCAAATCATTCAGTTTTTGCGTACCCGTCGTGTCACTACTGCGCGTTGGTTGGCGGAAGAATTGGAGGTTTCCGAACGCACCATCTATCGTGACATCCGGGATCTGATGTCGTCTGGTGTACCCATCGACGGTGAAGCCGGCATCGGCTACGCCCTGCGGCGCGGTTTCGACCTGCCGCCGCTGATGTTCACCGAGGCGGAGATCACCGCCCTCACTCTGGGCGCGCGCATTGTTGACAGCTGGGCCGATCCGGAACTGGCCCGCGCCGCCAATTCGGTACTGAGCAAAATCGAAACCGTCCTCCCCGACGGCCTCAAGCAGCGTCTCGACCAGACTCGCCTGTTTGCCCCGCTGACACGGATACCCGCCGAGACCGCCGCCTGTATGGGGCAATTACGCGGCGCCATCGACACCTGCCACCGGGTGCGTTTCAGCTACACCCGCGCAGACGGCGCCACCAGTCAGCGCACCGTGTGGCCGCTGGGCCTGTTCTTTTGGGGCTCGGTGTGGACTCTCGGGGCATGGTGTGAACTGCGCAGCGCCTTCCGTAATTTCCGCCTCGACCGGGTGCGTGAGTTGAGCCTGTGTGACGATACCTTCCCACAGATCGCGGGGCGCACCCTGCGCGACCTGATCAACAAGGAGAGAAATTGCCAATGAACAATAAACACCGCTGTGCCTGGGTGCCCACCGATGATCCGTTGTATATCACCTATCACGACGAAGAGTGGGGCGTGCCGGAATACGATGACCGGCGGCTATTCGAAATGCTCCTGCTCGAAGGCGCACAGGCCGGGCTGAGTTGGATCACCATTTTGCGCAAACGGGAAAACTACCGACGCCTGTTTGATGACTTCGACGCCGAAAAGATTGCCCGCTACCGGCCGAAAAAAATAGCCCGTTTGTTGGAAAATCCCGGCATCGTGCGCAATCGCCTGAAGGTCAATGCCGCTGTCGGCAATGCCCAGGCTTATCTCGAAATACAGGATGAATTCGGCAACTTCAGTGATTACCTGTGGCAGTTTGTCGATGGTGAGCCGGTTATCAACGCCTGGGAGACATTAAGTGATGTACCCGCATCGACAGCCCAATCCGACGCCATGAGCAAGGCCCTGAAAAAGCGCGGTTTCAAGTTCGTCGGCAGCACGATCTGTTACGCCTTCATGCAGGCCGTTGGCATGGTCAACGACCATACCACGGACTGCTTTTGTTATCGTGCAACCCGGTAGGTGGGCAGGTCTTTTGTGCCTGTGTGTTATCGATTGAGTCAGCGATGGATTAAAGACAGTTTGGCGAGCGGCTCAGAATTACTCGCTGGCGGAAAAATGTGAAACAAATTGACGTAACAATCGCGCTCCAAGAGTACGGTATTGATATGAATCAAGTTGCCATTGGTAAAATTGAATGAGGGGAACGTAACTTGCAGGTTCATGAGTTGGCCGTTTTTGTCGAAGTCTTCAGTGTTTCAACCGAGCGGGCAGTATTATGAGATAAAAAACCATCAATACGAAATCGATCATTTTGCAATGCGGAGTTAACGGTATCCTCGGCAAGAGAAGTCAGGATCTTGCAGGCGCTATCGTTAGCGATATCCAATCTCAGAAAACGGCTTTGTTCATCTGTCGGCACCTGATCAAGACGGCAATAACGATCACCGAGCAAGCTGCTGCATTGTTCCACGGCCATTCGTTCCTGAGCAGATAAGGTCAACTGGAAAAGCCCGCGGGACACCATCCATTTGACTATTCCTGGGGAGCCGGGATGGCGATGCTGATCATTCTTGCGATTGCCAACAGTTCCAATGGAAAGTACATGAAGGTTTTTTATGTCCGCCGCCGTCATGGACAAAGTCTGGGTAACCGCGACCAGTTCAGGGGCATTGGCAACCAAGCTTCCATCGACAAACACCTCGTTACCGACAGTGTGTGGAGGAAAATAACCGGGAGCTGCCGAGGATGAAAGGATTGCATCCAAAAGTAACTGGTTTGAAGCCTTGATACTCGCAAAACCACGTGATGCCATGGGTACCGTTTCAGCAAGCGTTTGACTGACCGCAGTAATCAGTAGTGGGGCATCTATTTCATCAAGGGAAACGGATACATTCTCGGCGTCCAGAATTTTTATGATCGAATTCCGCAGTGGATCCTGTGCATACTTGACTGAAATCCATTGCCTCACAAAGCCCAGGAAAGGGGGTTTGAAGATGCGCTTACCATGGGCTTCAAATGAATGAGCAATACAGGTAACGATCCACGCCAAGCCCTAGAGCTTAACGGCTGGTGTCCCCTCTGATAGCGGTAAAGGAGTCATGATGGGATCGTAGGTTGTAAACTCGCGAAAAGCCTGCCCCAGTGGTCGTGGCGCGGCAGTTTGCTCCAGTTTGCGGCGAATGTCTTCGTGGGAGAATATGATTTTTGGGGGCTGATTTTCCAATACCTGCAGATGCCCTGATCCTTCCAGCAGTTCCACCAGAACTTCCAAGACCTGCTGTTTTTCCAATCGCTGGGGTTGTGAAGGGGCGCTTTCCCAGGCTCTACGTTGCTCATGTCCAAGCCTGAGCACGATCAGACTAGCCATCGTTTCAGATACTTCTTCCTTGATGAGCCGTTCTTCGTCCATTGTCATCGGGGGCTTCTCGCTCATTTAGAACTCCGACAAGACTATCACGCGTTCTCGCAGTAATAAAGTCGGCCGCAACGGGCTATTCTTTAGGCCCTGAGGGGTTGAATACTTTGTCGGGCATTGCAATGTTGACCCCTTCATACTTAACTATAGACCATAAGAATACGCATACGTTCTCCATCGATAACACATTGAATTAACAACAAAATTTCGCGCCTTCCGAGAGCATCATACAGCCTGGATCCTTCATTGAAGCACCAGCTTGATCTTCATCAGGGAACCGTTATAGCAACAGCCAAACGGCACGAAGAAGCGTGAAAGAATCCGCCCAAGGCAGTAGCCGAGTCTATTGAGGTCTTAGCGGCCAGAGCTTGGCCATTTCAGCAAATCGATTTCACGACTGTATTGAGTCGATTTATTCTCTTGCTGGCATTATGAAGGTTGGACAGACTTGGCGTGACCGCCCAAAGAAGATGAAATCAGCAGTCATCGCGGAATGCTAAAACCCCTTGCCCGCTGGCGCTTTATTCTTTAAAGGCTTCGCCCCTTTTCCACCCCTTTCCCCGTGTATTCAGAGCGCTTTTCTGAACACCCGAGTAAGGCTAACAGAACCCCATTATCCAAGACGTGCAGGCTATGTTGCATCACTTTTTTGTATAGGCGGACAAGAGACACTGCCATAGGAACAAAAAACACAACAATCTCCTTGCTTTGGCCTTAACAATGCACCACATTTCTTGCATTCATAAAACCACTGGCAAGCATCCATAGGCATGGCTTCTGTTTCTTTATTTCCGCACTCAGGGCAAGTTAATGTTGAGTTTGCGATTATTTCTTTTTTGGTCATAGTTGAACTTTAATAACACCATGGATAATGCTGAAAATCGGCCGCCTTGTTAGAGTTGTTAGAGTTGTTAGAGTTGTTAGAGTTGTTAGAGTTGTTAGAATAGCATGGGACAGGTCACGATTTACCCCATACTTTTCCAAAAACACCCCCGCCCCAAGGGGCGGGGAATAGAACCCCAAGAGATTAAAAAACAAGCCCGTTTACCTTGATGTCTTGATATCACTATGCAATCCAGGCATTTTTCTGATCTTTGCATTCGGCCGTATTTGTAATCATTCATTATGTCAATCTGATTGACAGTCTCCACATTTCGCGTGGGCATGAAAAGCCTGCCCACCCTGACTGTATTACTTGATCCGGGGGGCGCTGGGTAAGGGCGACGGTCGATATGGACGGCTCAGCCAATCAGGTCAAAAGACGCTGCTATGATCCCTGGTTCTCCATCACATTCGATGCCACCAGACGCGGCTCGCGGGCGCCGTCGCGGTACAGGACGGCGAAATCGTGGCTGGTAATCATACGCTGTACTTCGCGTACATAGTCCTCACCTCGTTGTGAGTAGCGTTGCAGATGAGCAGCCAGTTGCAGCGGGCCCGGTTTCTCGCCGGCGGCACGCAGGCGGGCGCGGGTGTCGCGCAGGTCTTCGTAGGCATGGCCGATGTTGAGGTTGTGCATATAGGCGCGTACCGAGGCTTGCAGGTTAGGAAAGGCTTTGACCGAGTGGGTGGCGTCTTCGGCACGCTTTTCCGGGGTCAGGCCGCCGGTCTTTTTGTAGGTCCACTGGCCGAACAGGCTGTTGCCTTCCAGGGCAAAGCGGGAGGTGCCCCAACCGGATTCGATGGCGGCCTGGGCCAGGCTCAGTGCAGTGGGAATTTCGTCCAGTCTTTGCAATAGTTCGACACGGTTCTCCGCTGTGCGCAGGTCGCCGCGAATGCGGTACTCGCGGGCCGTTTCGGCCAGCCATTTCTCCAGTCTTCCATCTGCCAGTGGCGGATTGTCCAATAACAATAGCACCAGCTGGCGCTGTTCGCGCAGGCGACGGTTTTCCGCCAGCACCATGGGCAGCAGGGTGCGCAGGAACAGGTGCTTGCGGGCGGTGCTGCTGCGGATGTCGGCAAAATCCGGCGGCAGGCGTTGCAGGGCGATGGCGGGAACCTGACCGCCCGGCGGCCAACGGTAATCCCGCTGGTCGAAGAATACCTTTAGTTCAGCGGCGCTAGCGACGGTGAAGGGTTGCAGGCTTTCACTTTCAGTGTAAAACAGCGATCCGGCCTGCAACGACAGACTCTGCATGGCCATGCCAACGACGAACAGTGGGGTGAGAATCAGTCGACCGAGGCCAGCCAGAATACTGGGGTTAATACGCATTTTATTCTTCGTTTATTGCGGGGTGAGTAGGTAGTTTGCCCTGTTTTTTTCGGGCCGTCACAGCAGCAGGCCGAACCACAACGGCAGGGTGAGCAGGCTGAGGGCGGTGCCGAGGGTGACGGCGATGGCGTAGAGGCTGGTGTCGAGGCCGAAACGGTCACACAGTACCATGCCCAGCACCATGCTGGGCATGGCGGCTTCGAGTACCACGCCGGCGAGGGTGTCGCCGCTCAGGCCGACAGCTCTGCCCAGCCCCCATATCAGCAGCGGCATGAGCGCCAACTGGATCAATAACACCGGCACTACCGTCGGCAGGCGGCGTGCGGCGGCGGGATCCCAGCGCAGGCTGAGACCGAGGGCGAACAGCATCAGTGGGATTACCGCGCTGCCGGTCATTTCCAGCAGGCCAGCCAACCACTCGGGGCGCGCCACCTCGCCCAGATTGAGGCCGATGGCCGCCAGTGCCGCCCACAGCGGCGGGACTTTCAGCAGGGTCTGCCACACCGGCTCGGTTTCGTCATGATTGCCATAGTTGCGCGCCAACAGGATACCGACACTGAGCAACAACGGGGTGCAGGCGAACAGGTCGTATTGAATGGCGATGCTGCGCGCCCACGGGCCGAAGGTGTGCTCCAGCACCGGCAGGCCGAGGTAGGTGGCGTTGGGAAAGGCGGCAGCGAGAACCAGGGCGCCGGTGCGGTGCTGAGGGGTGCCGCGCCAGGCATACCACAGGCCGGCCAGCAGCAGTCCGGCGACAACACCCGCAGCGGCGACAGCGGCGATGCGCAGGCTGTCCAGCCCCAGTGGCGCCGACCACAGTACCGACAGTACCAGCGCCGGCAGCAGCAGGAAATAGACCAGGTCGCCGATGGCGCGGCGCAGCAGTTGCGGATCCTGCCCGCCGATGCGGAAAGCATTCCACAGGGTGCCAGCGAGAATCAGCAGTGCGGCCTGAGTGAGAATTTCGGTCATGGGACATCCAGCGGAGCTGAAACGGCGGGAGATTATAGCTGAGTTGAGGCCCGAGGCCGCAGGGGGAGGCTCCCATGCCTGTAAAACCCACGCCTCAAGCCCCAGTGTGATGCGTATTGCACTTTTTTCGTTGGTTATCGTCCAGCGCTATGAAAACACCGTTTTCACAAACTATGCTTAATCGAAAGGCAGATTGCTGTTATATATGGACAAGCAACTATGATGGCAGAAACTGAATATTGGCGTGAATCCGTTTAGCTGGCTTGGCAGGAAGATCATCGACTGGCTCATCCATGAGGGTGGGCCGTCAGGCGTGCCGCAATGTGATTTTGAGCGCCTGGGTTTTGAGATCCGCCCCTGCGATGTACTGCTGGTGGAAGGGCGGGCGCGGGTCAGCGAGGTGATCAAGACCATTACCCAGAGCCAGTGGACGCATTCGGCGCTGTACTTGGGCCGTCTGCACGACATCGAAGACGAGAGCTTGCGCGAGCATGTGAGCTGGTTGTACGACGGCGATCCCTCGGATCAACTCATCATCGAGCCACTGCTGGGCGAGGGCACGGTCATTTCTCCACTGAAGAAATATGCGGGTGAACATGTGCGAATCTGCCGCCCGGCAGGTCTGTCGCCTACGGATGCGGGACGGGTGCTGGCCTTTGCGGCGAAGCACCTGGGGCATGCATACGACGTGCGCCAGTTGCTGGATCTGGCGCGCTTTCTGCTCCCCTACGGTGTCATTCCACGCCGCTGGCGCTCCAGCCTGTTCGAGCATAACATCGGTATGCCGACCCGCACCGTGTGCTCGACCATGATCGCCTCGGCCTTTTCTTCGGTGCAGTTTCCCATCCTGCCGGTGATCCACCGCGAGAAAAATGGCACCATCAAACTCTACAAGCGTAATACCCGCCTCTATGTGCCGCGTGACTTCGATACTTCTCCCTATTTCGAGATCATCAAGTACCCGCTGCTGGGGCTGAATGATCTGGCCGTTTACCGTCAGTTGCCTTGGGATACCGAGGGTGTGGTGTGCAACGGCGAAAACGAATGCTTTATTCCCGGCGAGAATGGCATGATTCCCGTGCCGGTCGGGGAGGCCGCAGTGGACAAGGGGCAAGCGGAGACCGATGCGCCGCTGACGGCAGTGGAAACGGCGAAAGGGTCGTCGGCAACAAGATAGTCAGGAGAAAACATGAGCATCGTCTGGGTTGGTCTGCTTGTTATCACCGTGGGACTGGTGTTTTACCTGCGCTGGTCGCTGTTGTCCGCTTCGCTGTTGCTGGCGGGATGGCTAATCGTCTGGGGTCTGTGGGGTGGGGCGGGCGCTGGGCCACAGGCGCTGGCCTGGCTGGTGTTTCTCGCCCTTACGGTGCCGCTCAATGTCCCTTCCCTGCGCCGCACCTGGTTGACGGATCGCCTGTTTAAACATTTTAGTAAAATCATGCCCGCCATGTCGGATACTGAGCGCGAAGCGCTGGAGGCCGGTAGCGTCTGGTGGGATGGCGAACTGTTTTCCGGTATGCCGAAATGGTCGCGGCTGATGGAAACCCCGCCACCGAAGCTGACACCCGACGAGCGGGCCTTTCTCGATGGCCCGGTGGAAACCCTGTGCGCTATGATCGACGACTGGCATATCACCCAGGTCGACCGTGATCTGCCGCCGGAGGTCTGGGACTATCTCAAGACCGAAGGTTTCTTCGGCATGATCATCCCGCGTCACTTCGGTGGCCTCGAATTTTCCGCCCTGGCCCATTCCGCAGTGGTAATGAAGGTGGCCAGTCGTTCTATCACTGCGGCGGTGACGGTGATGGTGCCCAACTCCCTCGGCCCCGCCGAGCTGTTGCTGCGCTACGGTACCGACGAGCAGAAGAACCACTATCTGCCGCGCCTGGCGGCGGGTGAAGAGATCCCCTGTTTCGCCCTTACCTCGCCCGAGGCCGGTTCCGATGCCGCCGCCATGACCGACAGCGGTGTGGTCTGCCGGGCCGATTTCAACGGGGAGTCTGACGTGTTGGGTATTCGTCTCAACTGGGACAAGCGTTATATCACCCTCGCGCCGGTGGCTACGGTGCTGGGCCTGGCCTTCAAACTGTTCGATCCCGACGGGCTGCTGGGGGATGAATTTGGCGGAAAGAAAAACCTCGGTATCACCTGTGCCCTGATTCCCACCGACACGTCGGGGGTGGAAGTCAGCTACCGTCACTTTCCCCTCAATCAAGCCTTCATGAACGGGCCGACCCGTGGCCGCGACGTGTTTATTCCCATGGACTGGATCATCGGTGGGCAGTCACGCGCCGGGCAGGGCTGGCGTATGTTGATGGCATGCTTGGCCGCCGGGCGCGCTATTTCGTTACCCGCCCTGTCCACCGGCGCCGGCAAGCTCATGAGCCGCGCGACCGGTGCCTACGCCCGCGTGCGTCAGCAATTCAAGACCCCCATCGGCCGCTTTGAGGGCGTGGAGGAGGTGCTGGCGCGCATCGCCGGGCTGACGTACATGATGGATGCCGCGCGCACCCTCACCGCCAGTGCCGTGGATCAGGGTGAAAGCCCGTCGGTCATCTCCGCAGTGGTGAAATACCAGCTCACCGAGGCCATGCGTACGGTAGTCAACGACGCCATGGACGTGCAGGGCGGCAAGGGTATCTGCATGGGGCCACGAAACTTTGCCGGGCGGGTCTATCAGGCCATCCCCATCAGTATTACCGTGGAGGGGGCGAACATCCTCACCCGCAGCCTGATTATCTTCGGTCAGGGCGCGGTGCGTTGCCATCCCTTTGTGCTGCGTGAAATGCAGGCCGTGGCGGCCAAGGACGCCGGGGCCTTCGATGCGGCCATTATTGGCCACGTCGGTTTCGCCATCTCCAACGCCGTGCGCAGCCTGTCCCTCGGTCTCAGCGGCGCGCGATTCGCCCGCACGCCGCTGCATGGCGCCTTGAGCAGCCCGTCGCGACGCTACTTCCAGCAACTGACGCGCATGAGCGCCGCCTTCGCCTTTGTCTCGGATGTTTCCATGCTGGTGCTGGGTGGCAATCTCAAGCGGCGCGAAAAACTCTCCGGCCGTCTCGCCGACGTGCTGAGCTGGCTGTATCTCGCCTCCGCCGCCCTCAAGCGTTACGAGGATCAGGGCCGCCCGACGCAGGATCTGCCATTGCTGCACTGGGTTTGTGAACACGCTCTGCACGAAATCCAGCGGGGTCTCAGTGATCTGTTCAAAAACTTCCCCAGCCGCCCGGCGGCCTGGTTGATGCGGCTCGTGGTGTTCCCACTGGGCCGTCCCTTTCATGGCCCCTCGGATCGCCTTGGACATCAGTGCGCCGACCTGTTGCTGGCGCCTTCAGAGGCGCGTGACCGTCTCACCCGGGGCCTGTTTTCTCCGCAGGATACGCACCATGCCATTGGTGTCCTGGAGCATGCATTGGCGGCCATAGTGGCCATGGAGCCACTGGAAAAACGTGTCCGCACGGCGGTGCGCAATGGCGAACTGGCGAGTGCGCCGGAGGTTGAATTGATGGCCGATGCGCATCGCTTGCGGGTCATCAATGACACCGAGTACGAACAATGGCAGGCTGCCGATGATGCGCGCCGTGAGGCCATTGCGGTGGATGAATTCGAGAAAGAGGCGCTGATATGCCGCACGGAAAAATCGTAGGAGCGGCCATGCCCGCGATTGCCAGGTGGGAGCGGCTCATCGTGCCTTCTGCGGTATTTAGCAAACCCATCGCGGGTGTGGCTCGTTCCTTGTCTGAAATTTTGCAACACCCAGCCAGGAATAATAAATAAACTCTTTAATTATGCAGAGAGAGGAAACAGGCATGACGGACGATGAGAAAAAAAGCAAACACCCTCCCCAGCCACGCCGGGTGGTACACACGGTGTATGTGGTGGATGGCGCACGCACGCCCTTTCTCAAGGCGCGTGGCAGGCCCGGCCCGTTCAGTGCCGCCAATCTGGCGGTGGGTGCGGGACGCAGTCTGCTGGCGCGGCAGTCTTTTGAACCGGGCGATATCGATGAAGTGATCCTCGGCTGCGTGATGCCAGGGCCGGACGAGGCCAATATCGCCCGTGTCGCCGCCCTGCGTCTCGGCATCCGCCAGGAAGCACCGGCCTGGACGGTGCAGCGCAACTGCGCCTCCGGCATGCAGGCGCTGGATAGTGCTGCGCAGAGCATCGCCCATGGCCGCGCCAATCTGGTGCTGGCGGGCGGCGTGGAGGCCATGAGCCATGCCCCGGTGCTGCTGGCGGAGCCGATGGTGGCCTGGTTGGCAGACTGGTATAAAGCGAAGGGTCTGGGTGCCCGGGCCAGGGTACTGCGCAGCCTGCGCCCGGCCTATCTGAAGCCGGTCATCGCCCTGCTGCGGGGCCTCACCGATCCGGTGGTGGGTCTGTCCATGGGGCAGACGGCGGAGATCATCGCGCATCGTTTCGGCATCGGGCGTGAACAGATGGATGCCTACGCCATGCGCTCCCATCAGCGTCTCGCGGCCGCACAGGATACCGGTGATTTAAGTGAAATCGAAACCCTTTACGACACCGCCGGACACTATTTCGGCGCCGACGACGGCCTGCGCCGCGACACCAGCATGGCCAGTCTCAACAAGCTGAGGCCGGTTTTTGACCGTCCCTTCGGCAATGTCACCGCCGGTAACAGTGCGCAGGTGACCGATGGTGCGGCGATGCTGCTGTTGGCCTCCGAACAGGCGGTGAAAAAGTGGCGTCTGCCGGTACTGGGGCGCATCGTCGACAGCCACTGGGCGGGGCTGGATCCGACACAAATGGGACTGGGGCCGGTGCATGCCATGACACCCCTGCTCAAGCGCCACAAACTGAAGCTCGACGATATCGATAGCTGGGAGATCAACGAGGCCTTCGCCGCACAGGTGCTGGCCAACATCGAGGCGTGGAAGGATTACCATTACTGCCGTAACGAGCTGCACACGGCCCTGGCCATGGGCGAGCTGGATCAGGAACGCCTCAATGTGGACGGCGGTGGTGTGAGTCTGGGGCATCCGGTGGGCGCCAGCGGGGCGCGCATCGTGTTGCATCTCTTGCGTGTGCTGGAACGCACAGGGGCGCGGCGCGGCATGGCCAGCCTGTGTATCGGCGGTGGCCAGGGCGGCGCCATGCTACTGGAACGGGAGTAAGACGATGACAGATAAAAGCAATAACTGGCAGCGGGAAACGGATGCCGAAGGCATCGTTTGGTTGACCATCGACCAGACCGAGGCAAGTGCGAACACCCTCGGTCAGGCGCTGATGGAGGAGCTGGATGGCATCCTCGGCGAGTTGGAGGCCCAGCGGCCGGCGGGGTTGGTGATTCAATCGGCCAAGCCGAATTTTATCGTTGGTGCGGATATCCGCGAGTTCACCCACGTCAAAACCCCGGATCAGGCGCGCGAACTGATCCGCCGCGGGCAAGCGGTGGTCAATCGTCTCGAAGGCCTGCGTTGTCCAACGGTGGTGCTGATTAACGGTTTTTGTCTCGGCGGTGGACTGGAACTGGCGCTGGGTTGTGACTACCGCGTCGCCGACGACGCCGACAGTACGCGCCTAGGCCTGCCCGAAGTCCGTCTCGGTATTCATCCCGGTTTTGGCGGCGCGGCGCGTCTGCCACGGCTGGTGGGCGCCACGGCCGCCATGGACATGATGCTGACCGGCCGTAGCCTCAGCGCCCGTGCGGCGAAGAAGATCGGCCTGGTGGATCACGCCGTGCCGCAGCGCCATCTGCAACGCGCCGCACGCGAACTGATCCGCACCCGGCCGGAAAAGAAACCGGCCGGTGGCCTGGCGGCATTGGGCAACCATGCCCTGGTACGGCCGCTGCTGGCGCGGGTGCTGCGTAAGAAGGTCGCCGCCAAGGCGTGTCCGGAGCACTACCCGGCACCCTATGCGCTGATCGATCTGTGGCGCAAACACGGTACCGATAAACCCGCTGCACTGCGCGCCGAAGAACTGTCCGTCGCCCGCCTGGTGATCGGCGACACGGCGCGCAATCTGGTGCGGGTGTTTTTCTTGCAGGAACGGCTCAAGTCGCAGGGTGATAAAAAGGTCTTCACGCCGCAGCGTGTTCACGTCATCGGCGGTGGCGTGATGGGGGGTGATATTGCCGCCTGGTGCGCCCTGCGCGGCTTGCAGGTAACGGTACAGGATCGCAACGACGGGCATTTGGCGCAGGTCGTGAAACGCGCCGCCAAACTGTATAAAAAGAAACTCAAAAAGCCGCGTCTGATCCAGCAGGCTTTGGATCGGCTGATGCCGGACAAGCAGGGCCAGGGACTGGCGCAGGCCGATGTCGTGATCGAGGCCATTTTTGAGGACATCGAGGCGAAGCAGAATCTCTATCGGGAAATAGAACCTCGCATGAAAGAAGGCGCGCTGCTGGCCACCAATACCTCCAGCATTCCGTTGCAAATACTGGGTGAGGCGCTCAGCAAGCCTGAGCGGCTGGTGGGTCTGCATTTCTTCAATCCGGTGGCGCAGATGCAACTGGTGGAAATCGTCACCACGCCGGATACACATCCCGATACAGCGAAAAAGGCCGCAGCCTTCACCCGTCATATTGATCGTTTACCGTTGCCGGTCAACTCCAGCCCCGGCTTTCTTGTCAACCGCGTGCTGATGCCCTATCTGCTGGAGGCGGTGACGCTGGAGGCCGAGGGGCTGGCGCCCAAGGTGATCGACGCCGAGGCGCTGAAGTTTGGTATGCCCATGGGGCCGATCCTGTTGGCGGACACGGTGGGGCTGGATATCTGCCTGTCAGTGGCGGAGATTCTGTCGAAGGAACTGGGAGTGGAAGTGCCGGGCCGCCTGCGTGAACTGGTGAAAGCCGGCCGTCTGGGCAAAAAGAGCGGGCATGGCTTTTATCGTTACGACAAACAGGGTAAACCCCTGGGGACGAAGGCAGGGCGGGGTGAATATTGCCCGCCCGATACGCAGGATCGCCTGATTGCTCGCCTGCTCAACGAAGTTCTCGCCTGCTTGCGCGAAGGGGTGGTCAGCGATGCGGATCTGCTCGATGCGGGGATTATCTTCGGTACCGGCTTCGCGCCTTTCCGTGGCGGGCCACTGCATTATATCGAACAGGTTGGCCAGGATAAGCTGGCGAAGAAGATGGACGATTTACACAAGAACCACGGCGAACGTTTCCAAGCGGATGAAAGTTGGCTGACACAGGAAGGACGAGCTGAATGACTTTATGCCGATAACCGCCTGTTAAGCGCGGCTGGCTTGGTCGATGTTTTATAACTATAAATGGTGCCCATATGCAACAAGAAACTCTGGATGTAATTTCACCCAATACGGTTGACGGTCTGCACGGCCTGTTTCGTGAGCGTGTCTTACGCACGCCCACAGCCATTGCCTACCGCTATTTTGATCAAGCGGCGCAGCAGTGGATGTCGTTGAGCTGGGAACAGGTCTACGCCCATGTCAAGAAAATACAAGCGGCGCTGCAAAGTGAAGAATTGACTGCCGGTGACCGTGTCGCCATCATGCTGCGCAACAGCCCGCAGTGGGTGATGTTCGAACAGGCGGCGCTCAGTCTGGGTTTGGTGGTGGTGCCGTTGTATATCAATGATCGTGCAGAGAATGTCGCCTATGTACTGCAGAATGCCGGCGTAAAGATACTGCTTGTGGAAGGGCAGGAGGCATTGGATGCGCTCGAACCCATTGCGCCACAGTTGCAGGGCCTGATCCGTCTGGTGACGGTGCAGGCGTGTGCCGAGAACATGCTCTATCCGCGCAAGGTATGCCTACAGGAATGGGAGCAGGAAGAGGCAAATACCGATGGTGGCAATTTACAGTTGGCCACACCGTTGCCTGAAGATCTCGCCACCATAGTCTATACCTCGGGTACCACCGGGCGGCCCAAGGGCGTGATGCTCAGCCACCACAATATTCTCTCCAATGCCTATTCTGCGCTGCCTTATTTCCCCATATATCGCGAAGACCTGTTGCTGTCCTTTCTGCCGCTGTCGCATATGCTGGAACGGACATTGGGCTATTACATCCCGGTCATGTGTGGATCGACAGTGGCCTATGCCCGCTCGGTACAGGAGCTGGCCGAAGACCTGCTGAGCCAGCAACCGACCATTCTGATTTCCGTGCCGCGTATCTATGAGCGGGTCTACAACAAGATACTCACCGGGCTGGAAGAAAAGTCACCTTTTGCACAAAAACTGTTTACTGCAACCGTGGAAGCGGGTTGGCGGCGGTTTGAGGGTGGTAGTGGCGGTCTGGCCTGGCCGTTGTTGAAGCGGTTGGTGGCGAATAAGGTGATGGCGAAACTCGGTGGCCGGTTACGCTTGGCGATTTGTGGTGGTGCGCCACTGTCACCCAAGGTGGCGAAGACCTTCATCGGTTTGGGGCTCAATCTTGTGCAGGGCTACGGGTTGACCGAGACCAGCCCGATGGTGTCCGGGAATCCCATCGATGACAATGATCCGGCCAGCGTCGGTATAGCCTTCGAGAGTGTCGAGGTTCGCATTGGAGAAAACGACGAACTGCTGGTGCGTAGCGAGGCGGTGATGCTTGGCTATTGGCACAATCCAGAAGCCACGAGTGAGATGATCGACGATGATGGTTGGTTATACACCGGTGACAAGGCGCGCATCGAGAACAACCATATCTATATTACTGGCCGGCTCAAGGAAATCATCGTTCTTTCTAACGGGGAAAAGGTACCCCCGGCAGACATGGAAATGGCCATCGCACTGGATCCGCTCATCGAGCAGGTGCTGGTGGTGGGTGAGGGGCGTCCCTATCTGACGGCATTGGTAGTGCTGAATGAACACTGCTGGCAAGCCGAGGCGGAAAGGCTGGGCCTGAATCCCGCCGACCCCGAATCCCTGCAAAGCAAGGCTGCCAGAGAAAGCGTTTGCGAGCACATCATGCAGCGGCTGCATGATTTCCCCGGTTATGCGGTGATTCGTGATGTTTCTTTGCAGCTCGAACCGTGGTCGATAGAAAGCGAGACCATGACGCCAACCCTGAAGCTGCGGCGCCCGGCCATTCTTGCCCGCAATGTAGAGCGTATTGAGCAACTTTACGAGGGACACTGAAATGCCTGCATCCTGCAAGCTACCTGATGGCGAACCGACCACGCGAGTGCCTGCCATGCCCACCGATACCAATGCCGGTGGCGATATTTTTGGCGGCTGGATTATGTCACAAGTGGATATTGCCGGCTCCATCGCCGCGATACGCTATATCGGTAAGCGAGTGGTGACCGTGGCGGTCAATGCGTTGCATTTTAAAAAGCCGGTTTATGTTGGTGATTTGTTGAGTTGTTATGCGCACGTCGAGAAAACTGGCCGTACCTCCATTACCGTTTCTGTCGAAGTTTATGCCGAACGTTATCGCGAAGGCGTTGAAGTGGTAAGGGTTACCGAAGCCACGTTGACCTATGTGGCGGTGGACAAAAAGGGCCGGCCAGAAGCCGTATCGTCTTCGGTTTGAATTCTGTTGTATTGGCTGGCGCCTGTCGAATGGGGAATACCGGATCAGCTATCTTTCTGCTGGTGTCGTCTCCAATACATGCCCCAAGGGTTCGCTCGCGCCAAAAACGGGAATACTACGTGTAAGGTAAAGAGGGGATAGTGTTGGAGCTGAAATGGCAGTACTCGCTAAAAGATATCAACTGGGAAGAGATTTCCGAGCTGTATAAAGTGGCCCCGCTTGGGAACAAGAGACCAGCAGATTTAGAAGTGTCGTTTACAAATAGTCTGTTTAGATGCTTTGTTTTTGAGCAAGACAGGTTGGTGGGTGTCGGTCGGGCACTGGCGGATGGCGTGGATTGTTCGTATATCTGTGATGTTGCCGTCCTTCCGGAATATCAAGGCTCCGGTATTGGCAGGGGCATCGTTTCCAAACTCATAGCGCTATCCAAAGGTCACAAAAAAATCATCCTGTACGCATGTCCTGGTAAGGAGCCATTTTATAAAAAACTTGGTTTTAAACGTATGAGTACTGCCATGGCTATTTTTGAAAACCAACATCAAGCACTTGAGAATGGTTTTATCAATGAGACATAATCGCGGCCCTGTGTGAGCACCCTTTTTATTATTGTCATGTGCGTCTGTTTTTCTTCTTGGTTACAGGCGCAGACAAAGAATGGTTTTGACCTTTCGGTGCTATCCATCGACAAGAATGAGATCCTTTCCGGTGGCCCACCGCGTGATGGCATTCCTTCCATCGATCAGCCAAAATTTATCGCCGCCAACAAGGTGGATTATCTGCATGATGATGATCTGGTTATCGGGCTTGTGCGTGGGGACGTAGCGCGTGCTTATCCGCTGCGTATTCTGGTGTGGCATGAAATTGTCAATGATGTGATTGCTGGCGATACCGTCGCGGTTACTTATTGTCCGCTGTGTGGGACGGCGATGGTTTTTGCACGCAAGATCAATGGAAAAACCGTGACCTTTGGTGTCTCGGGGCTTCTTTATCGGAGCGATGTCCTGATGTATGACCGGGAAAGCGAATCGCTGTGGTCTCAGTTGGCGATGAAAGCGGTCAGTGGGCCTGCTATTGATACGGAGCTGGTCTGGTTGCCGAGCGAGCATTTGACCTGGAAGGCCTGGCGCGAAAAATATCCGCACGGAGAGGTACTCTCTGCCGATACCGGCTATGCGCGAAACTATCAGGGTGAGGCATATGCTGCCTATTTCGCTACCGAGGCGACGATGTTTCCGGTGCCACACACACGCAAGGAATTATCCAACAAGACGTGGGTTGTTGGTGTTTTAATCGACGGAAAGGCGAAGGCGTATCCCGTCAGTGATTTACCCTCCGGCCGTGCCATTGAAGACAGGCTGGGAAATCAGCGGTTGATCATCCGTTATGATGCCGATAAGCGCTATCCACAAATTACTGACAGGAAAGGCGGATCCATTCCTTCCGTGATGGTGTTCTGGTTTGCCTGGCAGGCTTTTTATCCCGGCACGGAGTTATGGCGGCCATAGCATGCAACCCGGGTGGCGTGCTAGCGGAATCCAGCGCTGGTGCGGGGATAGCTCCCGGATTACGCGGGATCCCTATCCAGGCTACCGCGCTATCAGGGAGTGGAAGCCGAGCGTGATTTTCCTGTTTTGGCATAGTTTTGCGGCAAGTGCGGCACCAAGGTGGTGATCAAAATGGATGGGTCATGGCTTGTCTGGACTGCGGCGACAGAAAGTACGGATGAGTTGACGCGCGGGCACAAAATACGTGGCCAGCCTACGGAACTATAACTCCAAAGAATTCAGTATCAGATTAACCCTTTCCTGACTCATGCCACCGCTTATAAGAAACATCTTGTTGTCTTTTGGGTTGAAAACATAGAGAGTTCTAGATATGTCGTCATCAATCACATTAACCCAGTAGGCTAGGATATCGCCTTTTTTATACTTGATATAATCGCGCGCACGATCAATAGCCATTACTTTTCTGGCAATGATTAAAGCCTCATTATTTTTATCAACGGTTCCAATTTTGTCCATAAATTCCTGGTAGTTTGTGACCCCTATTTTTTTATAGAGTTTGGTGTTCATCCCGCCAGTAATTTTTGTTTCATCCATTTCAATAATCACCAAGTGTTCATTCTTGTTTTTAGTATTTAACGTAATATTCAAGGTCATTTCGTTTACGCGTATTTCTTTGATATTTGAACGCGGAAAATCGAACGATAACCAGCCATTTATTATCGCCAAACATCCCTGGCAAGGGACATTTTCAGGCCAAGGAAATTCAACGATCAAAGCTTCATTGCTGTCGTTAGTAGAAAGTGTGGCTGATGAGAAAGTGCTCAACATTGCGAACAATAAAGACTGAAAAAAATATTTCATACTCATAACACCCCAAGCCCCATGCTAGCCATTTCCAAACGCGACCTCAATCCTCGCAGCACCTCGTTCGAACATGCAGCATCCAGTCCATTCATTCGTTTATCTAAAACAACGCTTTTGACATGATTTGCTATCCAGGCTATATTCATTCGCCCTTCTGCCGGGGTGCGGTGGGATCCATTTCATTTTCCTGTTACATTGCTGGATTTCTTCCAACATGTCAGCAGCAACAATAACGACATCATCATTAACCGTGCCGTTCCAGGTGCGGCCGTCTGCCAGCATAAATACTGTATCGATAAAATTTTTAATATCTTCTGCGTCTTGTCCATAAACCATCCAAAAACTCCTTAAGCTTTACAAAACAAATGGCTTCGCATTCAGGGTTAATTTTATTTTATACTTGCGACTTTGATGATAGGGGCTTGAAATTGAAAAGTCAAAACAAGCCCGGTAGGTACTGTGAAGGCTAACAATCAACTTAATCTAACCATTGAGGGGTCCATAAGGGGTTCGGTTAATTGGGGTCCATAAGGGGTCCGGTCCATAAGTCCATAAGGGGTCCGGTTAATAAGTCCATAAGG
The DNA here is from genome assembly GCA_011051755.1 of Gammaproteobacteria bacterium. Lineage (GTDB taxonomy): Bacteria > Pseudomonadota > Gammaproteobacteria > SZUA-152 > SZUA-152 > DRQN01. The sequence continues at coordinate 217 of DRKN01000011.1, read as the reverse complement.
GGTCCGGTTAATAAGTCCATAAGGGGTCCGGTTAATTGTATCACCGTTAAGTCCATAAGGGGTCCGGTTAATTGTATCACCGTTAAAATACATGGAATGTTTTGCCTAAATTCCTTTTTCTCAGATAGCAAGCGACGAATTTCTGTCGTAGCCCCTTTATCCCGCACTTTGAGAATGATTCAACATACCCGACCCCTTTCTCCACGACCCCTTTCTC
>DRKN01000010.1 GCA_011051755.1 Gammaproteobacteria bacterium | reverse complement strand
CCCTTCTTGGCGATATCCAGCGAGGTGCCGGCCACATCGGAGGAGGCGTTGGCATTACTGGACACGGTATCGATGGAGATGGCCATCTGGTTGATGGCCGCCGAGGCGGCGGTGATCTGCTCGGCCTGATGGTCGCTGGCCTCGGCCAGATGCATGGCGGTGGCCTGCGTTTCCTGCGCCGCCGAGGACACCTGCACAGTGGTTTCGTTGATGGTGGAAACCAGCCGGCGCAACTGGTCGATGGTGTAGTTGATCGCATCGGCGATGGCGCCGGTAATGTCTTCCGTTACGGTTGCCTGGGCGGTGAGGTCACCATTGGCCAAATCACCGATTTCATCCAGCAGACGCATGATGGCGTCCTGGTTGCGGCGATTCTGCGCCGCCGTTTCGGCCAGACGATTACGCGTATCACCCACGATCTTAAAGCCAAGAACGATCAGCAGCAACAGGGCGACGGCGCCCAGCAGACTGCCGGTGGTGGCGTTGATGGCACGGGTATCACCCAGCGAGGTATAGGCCTGCATCAGATCCGTGGTGCGAGCCAGCAGGGTTTCACTCTGCTCGACCAGACTACCGGCGGCCTGCTGGGCCTCGAACAGGGTTGGCGTCTGTTCCAGGATACGGCCCACCAGTTCATGCACCGTCTCAAAGGCATCGGCCACTTCCGCCAGCTTGTCGCGGGCATCCGGGTCACGTACGCGTTTGATGTTCATTTTGCGATTGCCGTTCAGCATGGCATCCAGCACACGGCCGAAGAGAGCGGCATCACGACCGAAGCGCTCGGCAGAGGCGGCCGCATCATCACCACCGGCGAGGATGCGGTTGGCGTTGACCGCGATACGCGGCACCAGCATCAGTTGGCGGCTGGCGATGTAGACCTGGCTGGCGCTGGCGCCCGACTCGATCATGGTGCTGACCACTTCATCCGACAGGGCCAGCAGACTGGGCATGGTGTCGTTAATGGCGCCGACGAACTCGCTCAGCATGCGGATGGTGCCCTCGGCCTGCAGGATCACGTCGGCATTACTGCCGATGGTTGTCCACAGGGATTCCACTGCGGCCAGACTGTCTTCAATGTTTGCCGGGCTGGGGGGGAGACCGGTTTGCGGATTACCATTACGCAGAATCTGCAGATTGCCGGCAAAATCTTCACGATTCTGTCGCAGCAGTGTAAAGGCCGCCACGTTAGTGGCGCTGGCCGATTCCACGGCGTTTTTTACAATACTCTGCGAGAGCACACGTTCCTCGCCCGACAGACTGATGTATTCCTTGTCGTAGGCCGCCTGTCTCTCGATGTAGATGAAAGAGGCCACCGCCGCCAGAAAGAACATCAACAGCAGGATGCCGATACTCATCAATCCCCTGTCAAAGGCGAATTTGGTGTTGGATGCTTGTCTCATGGGTTTCGGCTCCTAGCCCTTGATAGTTTTTGTTTGCATCAGGCCCGCCGCTTCACGGCAGCACCTCAAAATGACAATCGCGTAATATCTGGGTAATGTAATACACTGGGTTATATCGTTCGGCACCGGCTCAGACCGCCACTTGCAGAAACTGTGGGGCTTCCGCCAGGGTTGCCATGTTGAAGACGTACCAGGTCTGGTCTGACTGCAAAAAAGCCCCTTGAATATACGGTTTCACCGCCTCGTTCAGCTTCTTCACCCGAGTCACGGCCTCTTGCGGATCGAAATGCTTGAGTCCCAAGACTTCATCCACCAGCAGGCCGACGTTCAGGTTCTCTTGCTGAATCACCATGATACGGGAATGGGTGTCCAGACTGACGGCCGACTGCCCCAGATAGCCGCGCAGATCCATCACCGGCAACAAGGTGCCGCGAATATTCGCCAGCCCCTTCACCCAGCCCAGGGTGCCCGGCACCAGGGTCAGCTTGGGATAATGAAGGATCTCATGCACCTGCGTTAGCGGCGCCACCAGGGTAATATTGCCGATGCGGAAACCGATGCCATGCCAGCGCACGCGGGCTTCGGCACGCTGCGGCAAGCCGCGCGTATTCTGCAGGCTGCGCTGCTCGATATCCCTCAACAGCGCCAACGGATGTTTACGATGATTCAAGCCGGTATCCTGTCTTTATTTGCTCGTCGCCCAACAGACACGACACTAGCCGCCCAATAAAGAATTAATGGTGGATATCAATTCCTTTTCCTGTGCCGGTTTGGTGACATAACCCTTGGCCCCCTGGCGCAGCCCCCACATTTTATCCGTCTCCTGATCCTTGGTGCTGACAATAATGATGGGAATATCGCCGGTCTCGGGATCGTTGGAAATCTGCCGTGCCGCCTGAAAACCATTCATGCCCGGCATCACCACATCCATCAAAATCAGATCCGGCTTGTCGGCCTTGGCCTTCTCGACCCCATCTTCGCCATTGCTGGCGGAAACCACCGAGAACCCGTATTTTTCCAACATCGTGGTCAACACATGCAGTTCAGTAGGTGAGTCATCGACAATCAAGATGTTTGCCATGGCAGTAGGTCTCCAGATATTTCCTGTATTATTTTTTGCAAAAGAATCCGCGTCAACAGGTCTACAATGCCGCTGCCAGATGCTCCCTGATGGCGTTCAGCAGCTCGTCTTTGGTAAAAGGCTTGGTCAGATAGCGGTCAGAACCCACGATACGGCCGCGCGCACGATCAAACAGGCCATCCTTGCTAGTCAACAAAATGACCGGAGTGTCCCGGTAAGTCGGGTTCTTCTTGATCAATGCACAGGTCTGATAGCCGTCCAGTCGTGGCATCATGATATCCACGAAGATGAGATCCGGGCTCTGGTCGGTAATCTTCGCCAGCGCCTCAAAGCCATCGGTGGCGGTCACCACCTCACATCCAGCCTTTTTCAACAGCGTCTCCGCGGTACGGCGTATGGTTTTGCTGTCATCAATGACCATCACCTTGACGCCATCAAGGCTGGCTTCCGAAGTATCGTTCGCCACCGCTACACCTCTTTTTTCAATTCCGTTTACGATCATAATGGGTGAATACCCAACGGCGCGACACACGCCAACCCCACCATTATTATCGGGGAAGATGATTCCCTACCCGGGAAATCTCCTCCCTGCTTATCATTCTGGGCACACTTTTTCCAAGTGAACAGCTATACAGCTATACAGCTATATCGCAGTCGTGTAGACACAGACTGGAAAAACTGACCCCGCCAACCCGTCTGCTGGATCAACAGCACCGCCCTGTGTATTTATCACATTATTCAAGTACAATCCATAAATGCCTGTCATTCAACAGTTTAATCCTTCAACAGGCCGTTCGTGCTCACTATCGGCCAGTGGACGGGATACTTAAAGACTCCTGAATATCCTAAGCTACATCAAACGCCGAGCGCGAATCATACGCGTTTTCGAGAGATATCCAAATCCAGTTAAGCCAGGAAGCCACTGACCACCATGACCAGACTCGGCGTTGTGATGGATCCCATCGATGCCATCAAAAGCACAAAAGACAGCAGCTTTGCCATGTTATTGGCGGCCCAGGGCCGTGGCTGGTCACTGCGCTACATGGAACCCGCGGATCTTTATCTGAGTGACGGCCGCACTTTTGCCCGCCAGCGGCCGCTGGCGGTACGCGACGATCCCACCGACAGTTTCACCCTCGGCGAGCCCGAAGAGGGGCCGTTGGCCGCATTGGACGTGGTACTGATGCGCCAGGATCCGCCCTTCGACACCGAGTACCTCTACACCACCCATTTACTGAGTCTGGCCGAAGACGAGGGCTGTCTGCTGGTCAACCGCCCCCGAGCCCTGCGCGAGGCCAATGAAAAGCTCGCCACCGCCTGGTTTCCGCAATGCTGCGCGCCCAGCCTGGTGAGCCGTGACCAGGATCGGCTGCGTACCTTCCTCGCCGCTCAGGGTGACATTATCCTCAAACCGCTGGACGCCATGGGAGGCGCTTCCATCTTTCGCGTGCGAGAGACGGATCCCAATACCAACGTCATCATCGAGACCCTCACCGACCACGGCCGCCGTCTGACCATGGCGCAGCGTTTCATTCCCGAAATCCGCGACGGCGACAAACGCATCCTGCTCATCGACGGCGAACCCGCACCCTATGCCCTGGCGCGGGTGCCGGCCGAGGGCGAAAATCGCGGCAATCTGGCGGCCGGCGGGCGTGGCGTGGGCATCGCGCTGAGCGAACGCGACCGCTGGATCTGTGCCCAGGTGGCGCCGCGCCTGCGCAAAATGGGCCTGCTGTTCGTCGGCCTGGACGTGATCGGCAACTACCTCACCGAGGTCAACGTCACCAGCCCCACCTGCATCCGCGAACTGGACGCCCTCTACGGCCTGGACATCGCCAGCGACCTGATGGACGTGATCGCTGCGCGCCTTGCAGACAAGGTGCTCGCATGAAACGCTTTCTGTCCTTCACGGCCCTGCTGATGGTTGCCCTGCTCATCGCCTGCACCCCGCGCCCGCCGGTCTATCAGGAACAGTTGCTCACCTTCGGCACCCTGGTGGACATCACTCTGTGGAACGTGGACGAGGCCCGTGGCCGCCAGGCAGTGGCCATCCTGGCGCGTGATTTCGAGTACATGCACAATGCCTGGCATGCTTGGCATCGCGGCCCGCTGGGGCGCGTCAACCAACTGCTGCCGACGGGCGAATTCTTCAGCTGCCCACCCTCCATCGTACCCCTGATCCGGCGCAGCAGCGAATTGTCCGAGGCCAGCGGCGGTCTGTTCAATCCCGCCATCGGCCAGCTCATCAGACTATGGGGCTTCGCCAGTGATGAGGCCCCCAAGGGCCCGCCACCCGCCGTGGAGGCCATCCGCGCCCTGCTGGCACAAAACCCGCAGATGTCCGATCTGCAACTGGACGGTATCCGGCTGCGCAGCCGTAACCCGGCGGTACGCCTCGACTTCGGCGCCTTCGCCAAGGGTTATGCCATCGACCAAGCCATCGAACAATTGCGTGAACAGGGTATCAACAACGCCATCGTCAATGCCGGCGGCGACCTGCGCGCCATCGGCCGCCACGGCGGGCGCCCCTGGCGCATCGGTATCCGCCACCCACGCCAGCCCGGCATGCTGGCCTCGGTGGACATCGAAGGCGACGAAAGTATCTTCACTTCCGGCGATTACGAACGCTATTTCGACCATGACGGCAAACGCTACCAGCACATCATCGACCCGCACAGCGGCTACCCTGCCGAGGGAATCAGCTCGGTGACCGTATTCGCCAAGCAGGCCGACGTGGCCGATGCCGCCGCTACCGCCGTCACCGTGGCCGGGCCGGATCCCGCCGACTGGCTGCCGGTAGCACGTGCGCTGGGTGTAACCGGCGTGATGCTGGTGGACACGGAGGGCCGTGTGCAGATGACGCCGTCACTGGACAAACGCATCTATTTCGACATCGAGCCCAAACCGGATGTTCGCTTCAGCGAGCCACTGTAAACCCATGAAGCACTGGTTAACAAAAGGCGATTGGCTGGTGCTCATCGCCGCCCTGTTGCTGGTACCCGGCCTCTATGCCGCCTACTGGCACGGCAGCGGGCAGGGCCTGGAGGCCCGCGTGTGGGTGGACGGCAAACCGTGGGCGCGCCTCGACCTGTTCCATGTCCAGCATCTCGATGTACCGGGTGTACTGGGTGTCAGTCACCTCGAAATCGGCAACGGCCAGGTGCGCTTCACCGATTCCCCCTGCCAGAACCGTCAATGCATTCACACCGGCTGGCTCAGCGAAGGCGGCGACGTCGCCGCCTGCCTGCCCAACCGTGTCAGCGTGCAGATCATGGCCGATGACCCGCGTTTTGACAGTATCAATTTCTAGGACTGAGTCCCCTGGCACCGTGCACACGGCTACCGTAGGGTGGGCAGCGCCCACCAAAAGCGGTCGCCAGTGGCCTCCGCTGGGCCGTGTCCAGCCTCAGCCCTCAATACTCCGTTCTCAGCACGGCCTGTCATGACGCAGACGATCCAAACCACCCGCGACGACCACCTCATCGCCTGGTTCACCGCCCTGGCGATCACCATTCATATCGCCGAAAGCGCCCTGCCCAGCCCCCTGCCGGGGGTGAAACCCGGGCTGGCCAATGTGGTCACTCTGATCGTGCTGTGTCGTTACGGCTGGCGCATGGCGGTGTGGGTGGCGCTGCTGCGGGTACTGATCGGCAGCGTACTGCTGGGCACCTTTCTTTCGCCCACTTTCTTCCTCTCCCTCAGCGGCGCGCTGGCCGGTGTTACTGCGCTGGGGCTGGGCTGGGCCGTATCGCGCGCCGTGCCGGATTGGGCATTGGGGCCGTTGGGTCTTGGCCTGCTGGCCGCCCTGGCACACATGACGGGGCAATTTTGGACCGCCTATGTCCTGTTCATCCCGCATCCGGCGCTGCTGCACCTGTTTCCACCGCTGATGACACTGGCGGCAGTACTGGGCATCGTCAGTGGAGTATTGACCCGCAGTGTGTTGGCGCGGTTGAATAGCGATCCGTCCGCCTCAATGGTTAAGAAGAAGTAGTCATGGCAACCCTCCGCGCAACCCGTCCCCAAGTCACCAGCACAGACCGCCTGAGTCTGACGGTGGTGCTCGCCCTGATTCTGCACGGGCTGATTATCCTTGGTATCAGTTTCACCGGCGAAGATCGCATCAAGCCACCGGAAAAACTGCCAGGCCTCGAAGTCACCCTGGTGCAGAGCCGCGCCGATGAAGAGCCGGAAGATGCCGACTTTCTCGCCCAGGCCAACCAGGAGGGTGGCGGCAACAGCGACGAGCGAGTGCGTCCCTCCACCCCCGTCGCCCCGATAGTCCCCACCGGCAAGGCCGGCGAGGTACGTGAATTCGTACCACAGACACAGATGCCCTCGGCGCCCGAGCCACAACGCCGCGAACTGCTCACCACCGATGCCTCCGAGCGCGCCCTGTCCGCGGGCATCAATACCCCGCAGTTACAGGAAAAGCCGCTCAGCACCGCGCAGTTGATGTCACGCAGCAAGGCCATCGCCCGCCTGTCGGCGGAGATCGACCAGAACCGCAAGGCGTTCTCCCATCGGCCGAAAAAGAAATACATCTCCTCACGCACCAAGGAATACCGCTTTGCCAGCTACGAAGAGGCCTGGCGCGCCAAGGTGGAGCGCATCGGCAACCTCAATTTTCCCGACGAAGCCAAGCGCGCCAAGCTCTCCGGCCACCTGCGTCTGGCGGTGACCATCAACGCCGATGGTTCGGTGCAGGATATCCAGATCCGTCAATCCTCCGGCCACAAAGTGCTGGACGACGCCGCGGTGCGCATCGTGCGCCTCGCCGCGCCCTATGCGCGTTTCCCGGAGGACATCCGCAAGGACTACGATCAGTTGGTCATCACCCGCACCTGGCAGTTCGATGCCGGCAATTATCTGTCCACCCGCTGATTTTCACCCCAGCAAGTCATGCCCCGACTTTTTCCGAGGGCCGCCGCGAGAATCGATCCTTTGTTTCTCCGTGGTTGCACCCACCGCCTCGCGTCCTTACTATGAATCCATGAGTGACAAAAACGCCTACCTCACCAATCAGTTCCTCATCGCCATGCCCAATCTCCGCGACCCCAACTTCTTTCACAGTGTGACCTACATCTGTGAACACACTGAACAGGGCGCCATGGGCATTGTCATCAACCAGCCGGTGGAACTCAGCCTCGGCGAGCTGATGGGGCAGATGGACATGCAGGCCCACGACCCCGAACAGGCTGCCCTGCCCATTTTCCGCGGTGGCCCGGTGGAACCGGAGCGCGGCTTCGTCCTGCACAGCCCGCTGGGGCAGTGGGAATCCAGCATGGCGGTCACTCAGCACATCGGCCTCACCACCTCCACCGACATCATTCGCGCAATGAGCGAAGGCAACAGCCCGGACGATGCACTGGTCACCCTGGGCTACGCCGGCTGGGGCGCGGGCCAACTGGAGCAGGAGATGCTCGACAACACCTGGCTCAGCGGTCCGGCCAACCCGGTCATCATCTTCGATACCCCGGTGGAGGAACGCTGGGAGGCCGCCGCCCGCCTGGTGGGCGTGGACATCCACCGGCTCACCGGCGACGCCGGCCACGCGTGAGTGCAGTGGCAGCACGCACCTTTCTGTGTTTCGACTACGGTCTCAAACGCATTGGCGTGGCCGTCGGCCAGGAACTTACCGGCACCGCCAGCGCCCTCACCACCGTCACCGCGCGTGATGGCAAACCGGACTGGCCGGCCATCACCCGCCTGTTCGAGGCATGGCAGCCGGATGCCGTGGTGGTCGGCCTGCCGCTGAACATGGACGGCACGGATCACGAACTCAGCCGCCGCGTGCGACGTTTTGGCAATCAGCTGCACGGGCGGTACAATCTGCCGACCCATTTCATCGATGAACGCCTTTCCTCGTTGGAGGCCGAATCGCGGCTCAAGGGCGGATTACGGCAAAAAAAACATCCTAAAAAAGACGACATCGACAAACTGTCCGCCAAGGTGATCCTCGAAACCTGGTTGGCCGAATCACCACCACAGCCCCAGGATGCCTGAACCCGTGACCGAGCAGGATGATATCGAACAACTGATCCGGCAGATGGCCGACGACTTGCGCAGCAGGCTGGAAGCCGCTCGCGTGCGCGATGCATTGATGGTGGGTATTCACACTGGCGGCCTGTGGGTGGCCGAGCGTCTGCACACGCTGCTTGGTCTCGAACAAGCTCTGGGCGAACTGGACATTTCCTTCTACCGCGACGACTTCTCGCGCATCGGCATGAATCCACAGGTACGCCCCTCACGCCTGCCGGTGTCGGTGGCCGAACGCCACATCGTGCTGGTGGACGACATCCTGCACACTGGCCGCACCATCCGCGCAGCCATGAACGAGTTATTCGACTACGGCCGTCCCGCCGCCATCACGTTGGCCGTGCTGGGCGAGCGCAGCGGCCGTGAGCTACCCATCCAGGCCGACGTGGTGGGTCGTCACTTCGACCTCGGCGAGCATGAACACGTCAAGCTCAGCGGCCCCGAACCCCTGCAACTGAGCATCGTGGAGGCGCCGTGAGACGACATAGCCTGCAACACGACAGCGAAGGCCGCCTGCACCACCTGCTGACCATCGAGGGCCTTAAGCGCCAGCAGATCGTCGACATTCTCGACACCGCCGAGTCCTTCATTTCCGTGGGCGACCGGCAGGTGCGCAAGGTGCCCCTGTTGCGTGGCAAGACGGTGGTCAATCTGTTCTTCGAAGCCAGCACCCGCACCCTTACCACCTTCGAGCTGGCCGCCAAGCGCCTTTCCGCCGATGTGCTGAAGATCAATATCAATACCTCGGCCACGGTGAAGGGCGAGAGCCTGCTGGACATGCTGCACAATCTTGAGGCCATGCAGTGCGATATGTTCGTGGTGCGTCACGCCGATAGCGGCGCCGCCCATCTCATTGCCCGGCACGTCGCGCCCCATGTCAGCGTCATCAATGCTGGCGACGGTAGCCACGCCCATCCCACCCAGGCACTGTTGGACATGTTTACCATTCGTCGCTGGAAGGGTGAATTCGCGCCACTGACGGTGGCCATCGTCGGTGATATCAAGCACTCACGCGTGGCGCGCTCGCTGATCCATGCCCTCACCACCCTGGGCGTCTCCGCACTGCGCGTGGTGGCGCCCAAGACCCTGATCCCGGCGGCGGTGGAGAGCCTCGGCGTGCACGTCGTTCACGACCTTGACGCAGGCCTGCGCGGCGCCGACGTGGTGATCATGCTACGCCTGCAAAAAGAACGTATGCAGGGCGCCATGCTGCCCAGCGAAGCCGAGTATTTCAGCACCTACGGTCTCACCGAGGAAAAGCTGGCGCTGGCCAAACCCGACGCCATCGTCATGCATCCCGGCCCCATCAACCGCGGTGTGGAAATCGCCTCCTCGGTGGCCGACGGTGCACAGTCGGTGATCCTCGAACAGGTCAGCAACGGCATCGCCGTGCGCATGGCGGTGATGTCCATGACCCTGGGCCGCGCGCCGGCGGAAGGAGAGGGCGCATGAACATCAGCATCCAGCACGGCCGTCTCATCGATCCCGCCAACGGCATCGACAGCCACATCGACCTGCACATCGCCAATGGCGTTATTGCCGGCGTGGGTCAGGTGCCGGACGGTTTCAGCGCCGACAGTCACATCAATGCCGGGGGCCACATCGTCTGCCCCGGCCTCATCGACCTGCGCGCACGGCTGCGCGAGCCCGGTGGAGAGTCCCGCGCCACCATCGCCACGGAAACCGCAGCGGCCGCCAGCGCTGGTATCACCACCCTGGTGTGCCCACCGGATCCTTCGCAACCCATCGACACCCCGGCCCTGGTTGATCTCATCCGCCACCGCGCCAAACAATCCGGTCACGCCCGCGTATTACCTTTGGGGGCGCTGACCCAGGGTCTGGCCGGCCAGCAACTGGCCGAGATGGCGACCCTGAAACAGGCCGGTTGCGTGGCCGTCAGCAATGGTCTTCAGGCGGTGGAAAGCACCCGGGTGATGCGCTGCGCCATGGAATACGCCGCCAGTCAGGGGTTGACCGTTTTCCTCCATGCCGAGGATCCGTGGCTGGCCGCCGGCGGCTGCGCCCACGAAGGCGCGGTGAGCGTGCGCCTGGGCCTGGCCGGCATCCCCGAAGCGGCGGAAACCATCGCCGTGGCGCGCGAGCTGCAGCTCATCGCGCAAACCGGCGTACGTGCTCACTTCTGCCATCTGTCCAGCGCCCGTGCGGTGCGCATGCTTGCCCGCGCTCAGTACGACGGCCTACCGGTGAGCGCCGATGTCGCCGCCCACCAGCTCTATCTCACGGACATGGACATCGGCTACTTCGATACCCAGTGTCACGTGCGTCCGCCGCTGCGCAGCCAGCGCGACCGCGAGGGGCTGCGCGAGGGACTGAAACAAGGCACCATCGCCGCCGTGTGTTCCGACCACCAGCCCCATGGCGCGAATGCCAAACTGGCGCCCTTTCCGGCCTCCGAGCCGGGCATCAGCGGCCTTGAGACGCTACTGCCACTGACCCTGCGATTGGCCGGCGAAGGCCTGCTGAGCCTGCCCGAGGCCATCGCCAGCATCACCCAGCGTCCGGCCGGGATCCTGGATCTGCTGGCTCACGGTGAGGGCGGCACCCTGGCCACTGGCGCGCGCGCCGATGTCTGTATTTTCGACCCCGAGCCCTACTGGGAGCTGCGCGCCGACGCATTACAAAGCGCCGGCCACAACAGCCCCTTCCTGGGCTGGGAACTGAAGGGCCGCGTCAGCTGCACCCTGCTGGCCGGCGAGTTGACCTATCACACCTGTGACTGACCATCGGGGTAGAAGGGTGGGCATCGCCCACCGGTGAAAAACCAGCCAAACGAACAACGGTGGGCAATGCCCAACGAAAAAATGATCACACAGCGATAAACACCATGCCCAACAAACGCCCCCATCGCGACACCATCCATGTCGAAAACGTCCGTATCCTCGAACGCCAGGAGCATCCGGGCGACCAAGTCATTCTGCGCGTGCATGCGCCACAGATGGCCGCCAGCGCCGGGCCGGGGCAGTTCGCCCACATCCAGTGCGATCCCGACCTGCCCCTGCGCCGCCCCATCTCCATTCTGCGCGTGGATGCCCGGGCCGGCTGGGTGGATTTTCTCTTCAAGGTACTGGGCGCCGGCACCCGCCGCCTCGCCGCCCGCCGTGTGGACGAGGTGCTGAGCATCCTCGGCCCCATCGGCAAGACTTTCGAATCGCATATGACCCACCGCCGCCCACTGCTCATCGGCGGCGGCGTGGGCATGCCGCCGATGGTATTCCTCGCCGACCGCCTGCGCGAGGTGAAGGGCGCCTACGAACCTTTTGTCATCATGGGTTCCGAGGTGCCGTTTCCGTTCAAGGCACAGCCGTCGCAGATCATGGTGCCGGGCATGCCCGAGGGGGTGATCGCCGCCATGCCGCTGCTCGATGACTGGGGCATCGCCTCGCGCCTGACCAGCCAGCAGGGTTATCCCGGCACCTTCGAGGGCTACGTCACGGCGCTGGCGCGCGCCTGGCTGGACAGCCTCGACAACGAACAGCGCAAGGAGGTTGCCGTGTTCGCCTGTGGCCCGCACCCCATGCTGGAGGCCGTCGCCGCCCTGGCGCGAGAATACCGGCTACCCTGTCAGGTGTCGCTGGAAGAGTTCATGGCCTGCGGCGTCGGCGGCTGCGCCGGTTGTGTGGTGGAAGTACAGACACCCGGCGGCCCGGCCATGCAGCGCGTCTGTGTGGATGGGCCGGTGTTTGAGGCGGCTGCGGTGTTTCCAGCGGCTTGAGGTCGGCGAAGTTTGTGGAGCGGGTCATGCCCGCGATGGTTTTCATGTCTCGGCTGAATCAAAGCACTTGTAGGATATTTCTACCCCGATGCCATTGGCCATCGCGGGCATGGCCCGCTCCCGAATAATCAGGGCCAATATTCAGTAAGGTATCTTGTCAGCCAACGCCATCCATTTGCGGAAGCTGCTATCGAAGTCCTCGCAGACGCATTGCGCCACGGGCAGTGAGCGCTCGGTATAGGGTTGGCAGAGTTCCCGCGCAATCCAGCGGTCATCGAAGCCGGCGCGACTGGCGTCCTCGCCACTGGCGGCGAACACCACCCGTGCTATCCGCGCCCAGTAAATGGCCGCCATGCACATGGGACAGGGCTCGCAACTGGTGTAGAGCACGCAGTCACTCAAACTAAAGTTGTTTTCTTTTCGGCAGGCGTCACGGATGGCCTGCATCTCGGCATGGGCGGTGGGGTCATTATCGAGGGTGACGCGATTGTTGCCCCGACCGATTATCGAGCCCTGCTGCACGATCACCGCGCCAAAGGGGCCGCCGCCCTCGTCCACGGAGCGGTTGGCCAGATCGATAGCCTGTTGCAGAAAATCCTGGTCGCTCATCGAGTGGTCACGTTGTCGGTCTTGCCGTCTGTGTCGTCTTCCCCGGCGGGAAAGCGGTAGGCTTCCATATCGATGCGGCTGATGTGGCTGCCGAAAATGTCGATTTGCCCGTGGTAGCGCCGCTCGCCATCACTGGCAAATTCAAAATCATAGTGGCGTTCGAGCTGTAGATGTCCCCGGGCATTGCGGCGCAAACGGATGCGGGTGCGCACCACCGTATCATCGAGAAACTGCACCTGCCGCTGCTCGCAGGCACGACGTCCGGCGGCGCGGGCGATCTCCCGGGTGCGCAGGGTGTCCCACCAGTACCAAAGGCCACCGCCAAGGGGGAAAAACCACAGCCAGTCGTTCATTGCCAATTCATTAGTAATGGGGCGGCGGCGTTTCTTCCGCAGCCGAGGCCATTTCGCCGGCATTCAGGCCGCGCATCTGCTGTTTGATCCGCTCCAGCTCGGCGCGCAGCGCTTCAATACTGCGCTGCTGCAACAGCAGGGTCTCATTGACGGCCTCCAGGATCGCTTCCTGATGCGCATAGCGGATTTCCAGATCAGTCAGTCGTGACTGCATATTTTTAACTCGTCTTGATGATTTGCTTGGCCCGGATCTTTCGTGACAGATTCGGGTTAGAATAACTTTGATCATTGAGCAATCACTTCGGCGGGTCAAGATGTCGACATCAATCGGTAACAAAAACCGCGCGGCAACGGCCAGCGGCGCATTGGCCGCCAAGTGGGATGATTACTACCACGAAGGCGAGCTATCCGGCGCGGCGCGGGTATTGGCGGAAAACAGCCACCTGCTGCCGGTTGCGGGCGAAGCGCTGGATCTGGCCTGCGGCCTGGGCGGCAATGCCCTGCTGTTGGCGCAGGCCGGGTTGCGCACTCAGGCCTGGGATATCTCTCCCGTGGCCATCACGCGACTGAACGCTTCCGCCGCCGGGCTACCGCTGAGCGCCGTGGTGCGCGATGTGCTGGCCGCACCGCCGGCACCTTTGAGTTTTGACGTCATCGTCGTCAGTCGCTTCCTCGCACGTGATCTATGCCCAACACTGCTGGCTGCGCTACGTCCCGGTGGATTGCTGTTCTACCAAACCTTTAGCCGCGACAAGGCCGCCCCCGGCGGGCCGTCGAATCCGGATTTCCTGCTCGCAGAGAATGAGTTGCTGCGGCTGTTCGACCGCCTACGCCTGCGGGTCTACCGTGAGGAGGGCTGTATCGGCAATACGCAACACGGTTTGCGCAATGAGGCCCTGCTGGTGGCGCAAAAGTTGGACTGATCGTTTGTCAGGACTGTTCCATCGCCCGATTCTCGCCTTTGGAGGACTCCCAACGCAGAATGCCTTCCACGGCATCTTCGGTAAGCTGCGGCGTGATGTAGGTAATGAAGGAATAGACGTAACTGCGCAGGTGCCGTCCACGGTGCACACAGATACAGCTGGTGCTGGGTTTGAACAGGTGCCCAGCCTCCAATACCGCCAGATCACCATCTTCCGTTTTATCCAGCGCCGTCTCGGCGATCAGGCCCACGCCCAGTCCCAGCTTGACGTATTTTTTGATGATGTCCGCGTCCAGCGCGGTGAGCGCGATGGTCGTCAGCAGGCCGGCATCGGTAAAGGCCTGATTGATAGCAGAACGGCCGGAGACGCTGTGGTCATAGGTGATCAGCGGATACTGGGCCAATGCCTCCAGCGTCAACTCCGTTTCCTGAGTCAGGGGATGGTTCTGCGGCGTGATGACGGCCATGTTCCATTCGCGAAAGGGCAGCATGACCAATTCGTTGGGCATGTTCTTGGTTGCCGTGGTGATGGCGACATCCGCCGTGCGCGACAGCAGCATCTCGTGAATCTGTGCCACGTCACCCTGGTGAATACGCAGAGTGATACCCGGGAATTCCCGTGAGAAGCGAGCAATCACTGGCGGCAGCGCGTGGTAGGCTTGCGTATGGGTGGTGGCGATGGAGAGGGTGCCGCGACTGTCGTCATTGGCCTGCTGGGCCAGTTGGCGGATGTTGTCCGACTCGGTCAGGATGCGTTCAGCCATCTCGATAATGCCCTTGCCGGTAGACGTCACGCCGGTCAGGCGTTTGCCGTGGCGCTCGAAAATCTGCACATCGAGTTCTTCTTCCAGCAAGCGGATCTGAGTGCTGATCCCGGACTGTGCCGTAAACAGGCGTTCTGCCGCCGTTGTCACATTTAACCCACGCCGGGCGACCTCACAG
This sequence comes from Gammaproteobacteria bacterium, assembly GCA_011051755.1. Lineage (GTDB taxonomy): Bacteria > Pseudomonadota > Gammaproteobacteria > SZUA-152 > SZUA-152 > DRQN01. The sequence goes on along the minus strand of DRKN01000010.1, from coordinate 37,727 downwards.
ATGTAACGCAGTTGCTGGAGCTTCACGACCCATCACCCTTTATCTAATTCAAGGAATATATCAAGCCTATTAATTATTATATATTATATAAAAAACAGTTTAATCTTTTATCATTATTGTAGCAATCAGGCCGTAACCAGAGCACCCGGCATACCCAGACGATATCAGCAACAAGCATAATGCTTGCGAACGATATCACACAAAGAGAAAATAAGCCTTCAGCGAGCGGCCATCCGGGTCGCCAAACGGGGCACAAGGCAACAATAGCAGCACATATTTTAGAGCGATACACAACATTTAGCGATAATCTACCTATTCGACGGACAGGAGACCTGACAATGCACTTCAAACCCCATTTTGTCACCCATTTGATCTGCGGTCTGATACTGGGCGCCAGCGCCTCCAGTGTACAGGCTGACCATTATGAAGACGGCCTGATGGCCTTTGCCGTCGGCAATTTTCAGGAGGCGGGTCGCCTGTTCATGCACAGTGCCGATGAAGGTCATGCTGGCGCCGAACACATGCTGATGCGGTTGTTCTCCGAAGGCAAACTGTACTCTTCCAGTCTGGATAATGACACGCTCATGTGGACCCGCAAGGCCGCTGAACGTGGTAACGCCCAGGCTCAGGTTGCCCTGGCTGAGCTGTACATAACGCGTGGCGATGCAAAATCCGCCGTAGGTTGGTACCGCAAGGCCATCGCCCAGGGCTACCACAGCGCCTACTATAAACTGGGCCAACTACTGGAAAAAGGCGCCAAGGGTATCAGCGCCAATCAGCGCGAAAGCCGTCACCTGTTCAGTATTGCCGCCTCCGAATTCGATGTACATGCCCAAAAGGGTGATGCCACAGCACAGAACACGCTGGCCAGTATGTACGAAAAGGGCCAGGGCATGGACAAGAACATTAAAATGGCCGCTAAATGGTATGGCGCGGCGGCACACCAGGGTTATGCACTGGCTCAGCTGAATCTGGGGCGCCTGTACGCCAGCGGCAATGGTGTCCCGCACAATCATTATCAGGCGGCTTACTGGCTGGATCTGGCCGCTGCCCAGGGTCTGCACGAGGCCCGGGTGCTGCTCGGTGAAATTACACGCGCCGGCAAGGCCAATGTCGCACTGGCCATGTAACGGCTCACTACGGCACCGATCACCCTCTTCCTCCCTCCCGCTCCGCGGGCAACCTTTGGCGCCGTTACCGGCGCCATTTTTTTGCATGAGCCCCCAGCGCAGTGTCTCATACTAAGTGCAGATAAGGCATCTGCGGCGTCGCCTAAAGTGCCTACTGTTGGTGCGTTCTTTTGAGATAGTCCCCCTATCCCTGCAAGAACGCGCCTTGCAGCTAACGGCTTCCCGCCACGCTGATAGGTGCCCTTTATACGTTACACCACACTTGCATCCGACTCAGCCGGCAGGAATATTTGTTGATTCGCCGTTCACTACAGACTGTGCGCACACCACACCCGCCATGGCACGATGACCTATGACCATGGGAAGTGCTCAAAATATCCCTGCCCGGCCCCGGAATTATGTCCGGCTGTTGTCATCCGAGCCGGGAAAATCCGGTGCAAAGCGCTGAATCCACTCTGCCGCCGCCTGTTCACTGGTGAGTTCGCGGCCTTCCTGCTCGAGAATCTGCTGCCGGAAATGCTCGATATGGCACAGTTGCTCTACCATGCGGACACGAAACACATCGCCAAGATCCAGAAACTCGATACCGATCTCGAACTGATCGCCCCGGCCATGGCACCATGTCACACGCCCCACGGCCTGGAATACAGGGCTGACCAGGGGGATCTTCACACGTATGATGCTGCCCGGCGCCAGACTTGTCGAGGATTGGAAGGCAAGTCCGCCCTGGCTGATGTTTTTCAGGCGATCAGAATGCGCCTCGGTCAACTCCTCCGGTTGAAAATCAATGGGGATATCAGAGGGGTGTCGAATATAGTTGCGCATCATCGAGCACCGCAGCAGGGCTGCCGAATATTCCGCACATACCACTAGCGCGCCAGGAATTCATCTGTCATCTCCTTATAATAGGCCCGTGCACCGCCTGCCATGAAATAATATTTATGTACGCCTTTGCTTTGCAGATAATACTGCAACCAGCGTACCTGCTTGCCGGCGGCATCATAGATCAAAAGTGCCCGCCCCTCACGCAGACTCTTGTGGATATAGCGATCCAGTTTCTCGCTGTCATCGAGAAAGGCGCGCCACTCGCGTCCCGGGAACAGCCCCAGGGCATCACGCTGAAAACGATCACGGACATCCAGCACATAGGCATTCGAGGATGCCACACGTTCACCAAAGACCCCCGGATCGATCAAACGTCTTCTGAAATCATCCCCGCTGATCAGCCTATCGGGGTTATCCAGCGTTTCGCCCAACAGTTTGGCGGCCCCGGGATAGGCTCTGGCCCAGTCCATGATACCGGCATCGAAGGCATAGACACTGGCAATATTGGCCTCGGCGCATTTCCTCGCCGCCTGATAGGATTTCATGCAGGTCTTACCATTACAATAGACTACGATACCGTTCATGTTTTCGGCACGCAGGTTTGCCATCCGGCCCGCAAAGTGTTCGTCGGCGAGGGGAATATTAATCGCACCCGTGATATGCAGGGTCTGATATTCATAGGCGGAACGCACATCCACCACCAGCACCTCATGCCGCCGCGCCTTGAGCTGCTCCAGGGTGATGACGCTGATATCAGGATAAATCTTACGCCCGGGAAACTCCGCGGTCTCTGCAACCACCAGCAGTGGCATCAGCCACAGGGCCAGAGCGAGAAAGCGGAAAATCGGATGCGCACGAATCATGGGGCCTCCAAGGATGGGCAACATTACAGGGGAGCGGTATTGTGCCACGGTTTTCGCGCGCCCGCGGATAAAATCTGCCATTTCTGACAGAGCGGCTTGGTTTTGCATTTTTCGCCAAGGCCCATTATCTCGCGCCCCACCTTCGGTGCCACCCCACTATCTTGGGGCTGGCCAAAAGAGAACCCGGTGAAAATCCAGGGCTGACGCGCAGCGGTTAAGGAAAACGAAGAGCGCACATGACACTGTCCACAGAGGGGTGTCCGGCGCTTTTTCAGAGACAACAGGACGGTCAAAATGATTGAGAACACCCCCCCTTAGCCTCACCCAAGGCAATACCGATCCACAAGCTTGGGATAACAAACACCGGTTGAGGTGACGCAGGAACCTCAACCAGTGTTACCCCCCCAGACACTCTGCCAGCCAGACCAAACACAAGAAAAAATTAACGGGACAACCGTGACACAAACCACATGATTCATGGGGTCAGTTTTTTATCCTTGCGGTGCGTTTTGGCTTTTTTTCACTGCATTTTTATTTCATACTCAATGATCAGCGGCGCATGATCGGAGAAGCGTTCTTCCTTGTAGATTTCCACAGCCTTGACACGATCCTTCAGCCTGGGGGTGATAACCTGATAATCGATACGCCAACCCACATTTTTGCTCCAGGCCTGGCCGCGGTTTGACCACCAGGTGTACTGGCTGGGTGCCTGGTTCACCACACGAAAGGCATCGACGAAACCCAGTGAGCCGAAGACTTCATCCAGCCAGGCGCGCTCTTCCGGCAGGCAGCCGGAATTTTTCTGGTTGCTCTTCCAGTTTTTGATATCGATTTCCTTATGCACGATGTTCCAGTCGCCACAAATAATGAATTCACTGCGTTTGCGGCGCAGGGCCTTGAGTCTTTCGCGAAAACGTTCCATGAAGCTGAACTTTATCTGCTGCCGTTCTTCCTTGCTGGAGCCAGAGGGCAGGTAGAGTGACACGATGCTGAGTTTGCCCATGTCGGTGTCGAAGTCGGCCTGGATGAAGCGCCCCTCGGCGTCCATATCCTCGAAGCCTTCCCCCAGCTCGGTAATAACTTTCAGCGGCTCTTTTCTGGCGTAGATGGCCACGCCGCTGTAGCCTTTTTTTTCCGCATCCACGTAATAGCAATGGTACCCATGGGGATAAAAGTGCTCGGCCTCCAGCTGGTGCTCCTGGGCCTTGGTTTCCTGGATGCAGACGACGTCGGCACCCTGCCGGGCGAGCCAGTCGAAGAAACCCTTTTTGGCGGCGGCACGTATGCCGTTGACGTTGGCGGTAATGACTTTCATGAATCTCTCCGGTCGATGCGACAAAGCGCGCCAGTATACCGTAGAGAAATACCCTGAAGAGATATCGCAACGGGCCACCGGGGCAAGGCGACTTGCGCTAGAATACGCCGTACTTCTTTCATTTGTTTCATACGGAAAGGCCACCATGCAAGACTATCAACGTGAATTTCTCAACTTCGCCATCGACGTGGACGTGCTACGCTTTGGTGAATTCACCCTCAAGTCCGGCCGTCTCAGTCCTTATTTTTTTAACAGTGGCCTGTTCAATACCGGCCGCAGCCTGGCGCGCCTCGGCCGCTATTACGCACAGGCGGTAATGGATTCCGGCATCGAATTCGACATGATTTACGGCCCCGCCTACAAGGGCATCCCGCTGGCCGCGACCCTGGCCATCGCCCTGGCCGATCACCATGATCGTGACCTGCCCTATGCTTTCAATCGCAAGGAAGCCAAGGATCACGGCGAGGGCGGCATCATCGTCGGCGCACCACTCGCGGGCCGTGTACTGATCATCGACGATGTCATTTCCGCCGGCACCTCAGTGCGCGAATCCGTGGACATCATCCAGGCCAGCGGCGCCACGCCGGCGGGGGTGGTGATCGCGCTGGACCGGCAGGAACGCGGTCAGGGTGAGACATCGGCGATCCAGGAAGTGGAGCGCGACTACGGGCTCAGAGTGGCCAGCATCGTACAATTGGGCAGTCTGGTGGACTATCTCGGCGAGTCGACAGGTATGGCAGAATCTTTGGCCGCTATTTGCGCCTATCGCGCGCAATATGGTGTGTAAGACTAAATCCAGTCAGGCTATAATGCGCCCCTTGGCTATCCCCTGAATCCGACCATCATCCCGAGGATCGATCATGAACAGAAATTTTCTTTCCATCGCTATTCTGACCGCCTGTCTTGCACCGGGTCTTGCCAGTGCAGACTGGAAGGGCGAAGCCGAACTCGGCTACGTGAAAACCGGTGGCAACACCGATACCTCTACGATCAATGCCAAGGCCAAGGCCGAGCAGGAACTCGACAAATGGCGGAATATACTCACCATCGAAGCTCTCAACAATACCAACGATGGCAGCACCAACGCCGAGCGCTACTTTGCCAGCGGCCAAAGCAACTATAAGATCACGGAACGCGGATACTTCTTCGGCTTCCTCGGCTATGAAGCCGACCGCTTCAGTGGCTACGACTACCGCGCCACGGCCAACATCGGTTACGGTCACCGCGTGGTGCAAAACGATAAGGTAACGCTGGATATCGAAGTCGCACCCGGCGCCCGGCAAAGCCAACTCAAGATCACCGATGAAACCGAGGATGAATTCACCGTTCGCGGCGCTCTCAAGCTGTTGTGGAACGTGAGCAAGACCGCCAAGTTCAGCGAGGATCTCACCACGGAAATCGGCGACAGGGACAAGGGCGGCGCCGTGACCCGCTCCGTCACGGCTCTCACCGCACAGATCGCCGGCAATCTGCACACCAAGATCAGCTATACCCTGCGTCATTCTTCCGTGGTGCCGGGCGACAAGAAAAAGGCCGACGACGAAGTCGCCATTGCCCTGCTCTACAGCTTCGGCAAGTAGTCAGCAACGATAAAACGGCGGCGCCGGCTATGGTGCCGCCGTTTTTTATGGTTTTCCGGAAATAGATTCAAGCAGCGGGCCAACATCCAGATGGGCGGCCGTGCGTCCGGCGCCAGCCTGCCCATCGAAGGGTACGCGCCCCAACAGCGGCACCGGCAGCCGCTGTGACAGGGCGGTGATATTTTCGTCGACGCAAAGCGCCTGTGTCGATATCTCATTGGCCACCCAACCCGCCAACACCAGGCCCCGGGCACGAATGCACTCGGCACTCAGCAGGGCATGATTCAGACAGCCCAGGCGCACCCCCACCACCAGCACCACCGGAAAACCCAGCGCCACGGCCAGATCCGCCAGCGTCTCCCGTGCATTGACCGGCACCAGCCAGCCACCGGCGCCTTCGACCACCACCACGTCGGCCTGACTTTCGATCTCCGTGCAGGCATGCCTCAGAACATCCAACTGCATGGTTACGCCCATCGCCTGCGCGGCGATATGCGGGGCAATGGCGGGCTCGAAGGCGTAGGGATTCAGTGTCTGATAGGGAATGGAAACCGACGACTGCACCGACAGTTGCAAGGCATCGTCATTGCGTAAACCCCGTTCGCCTTCACCGCCACCCGGCTCACAGCCCGCCGACACCGGCTTCATGGCGGCAACACACAATCCCCGCTGCTGCAATGCCGCCATCAAGCCCAGCGCGATGTGCGTCTTGCCAACGTCGGTATCGGTGCCGGTGACGAAGATACCGGCCATCAGGGAAACGACACCTGGATTTCATTGTCCGCCACCAGTGGCCCCCAGGCATGTCCATAGACCACTTCATAGGTGGCCGGCAATACGCCATCACGGCGCAAGTCTTCGTAAGCGGTGAGCATTTTTTTTATACTGCCTTTTCCCGTCAGGCCCTGCGGGCGGTCGATAGCGGCATTATGCGCGCCAATGATTTTCAATTCACGCATCAGCTGCATGGCATCGCCATAGACGAGGGTGAAGTTCTCCATATCCATCACCGGGTCACTCAGGCCCGCCCGCAACAGGGCATCCCCCACATCGTGCATATCGATGAAGTTGTGTACATGTTGCGCGGCATTCACGGCCTGCCAGCTTTGCCGCAGCTCTTTCAGGGTATCCGGGCCGAGGGTGGAAAACATCAGCAGACCACCCGGTTTCAGCACCCGACGGAATTCCGCAAAGGCCTGATCCGGCTCGCCGCACCACTGCAGGGTGAAATTGGAAAAGATCAGGTCGATACTGGCGGAGGCGATCGGCAGGCTGTCGGCATCACCACAGATAAAACCCTGACGGCGGAACCAACCCTTGCGCTTGCGTGCCTGCAACAGCATGCGCGGGGCGATATCCACTGCCAGCACACGCGATTTTTTGTAACGCCGACTCAATGCCTGGCTGAACACACCGGTACCCGCGCCCACATCGAGAATGGTCTGCGGTGAGATCTGCACCAACTGCAAACGCTCCATGATGCGCTCGCCCACCTCGCGTTGCAGCACGGCTACATCATCATATTGCTCGGCGGCACGGTCAAAGGCATGACGCAGGCTGCGCTTGTGCAATGAAGTCGGCCTATTCACGATGTGTCATCATTCAGAAATTCCTGCAATACGTGGACAAAACTTTCGGGGTGCGACAGAAACGGCGCATGGCCGGCGCCCTGCACCACACGCAATGTCGCATCGGCTAGCAGGGCTTGGGTGCGTTGCGCCGCCTGTACGGGAAACAGCGTATCGCGTTCGCCACTCAACAGGAGTGTCGGACACTGTAGCTGCGGCAGGCGTTCACGAAAATCGGCCGTCATGAGAATATCCAGCCCGCTGGCCAGCGCCTTGCGCTCCGGCTCGCCGTGGGCGAACACCCGCTCGCGCAGCAGGCGCAGTTCCTCACGCGCATGTTCACTACCCAGTGCCTGTATGGCCAGAAAGCGCTTGATGGTTTTTGTGCAATCGCTTTGCAGCTCATTGGCAAAACCCCGCAGCACATCGCTATTCATGGCATCGGGCCAGTCGTCCGCACGCACAAAGCGGGGACTGCTGGCCACCAGCACCAGGGCCTTGATTCGCCCTGGAAACTCCAACGCCACCTGGAGCGCCAGCACCCCCCCCAACGACCAGCCGACAAGCGTGGATTTTGGCGGCAGAATTTCCGCGATTTTTTTTGCCTGTGCTGGCAGTGAAAAGTCACTCTCCGGGTCACTGTGGCGGCCATGGCCCGGCAGATCCACACCGGTGACGCGGTGCTGTTTCGCCAGCATGGGCACGACACCATCCCAGACATCGGCATTCATGCCCCAGCCATGCAGCAGCACCAGATCCGGCCCGCTGCCTTGCGTTTTGCAAAACAACCGGGACTCGTTCATGTGAGCACTTCGCCGAACGCATCGAGCAGCCGGTCGACCTGTGCTTCGCTGTGCGCCGCCGACAGGGTCACGCGCAGCCGTGCACTACCGTCGGGCACCGTGGGTGGACGGATGGCGGTGACGAGCATGCCGCGTCGCAACAGTGCCTCGCTGACGGCCACCGCCCGCGCCGTTTCGCCCACGACGATGGGCTGGACAGGCGTCTCCGATGCCATCAGCGCCAAACCCAATTGTCCGGCCCCGTGGCGAAAGCGCCGGATCAAGGCCAGCAGACGCTCGCGCTGTGCGTCGCCACGCTGCAACAGGCGCAGGCTGGTGCGCGTGGCCTCGGCCAGCGCCGGGGGCAGGGCGGTGGTGTAGATGTAGCTGCGCGCCTGCTGGATCAGGGTTTCGATCAGGGCCTCGCGGCCGGCGACAAAGGCGCCGCTGGTGCCGAAGGCCTTGCCGAGGGTGCCCATCAAGACCGGCACCTCGCCGGCGCCCATGCCGAAGTGATTTAGCGTACCGCGGCCCTGGCGTCCCAGTACGCCCAAGCCATGTGCATCATCAATCATCAGCCAGGCATCACCGCGCGCCGCCGCTGCCGCCAAGGCGGGCAGGGGCGCCAGATCACCATCCATGCTGAAGACGCCATCGCTGGCGATCAAGCGGCGGCCCTGCGGATGTTTGCCGAGAAATCCGTCCAACGACGCAGGGTCGGCATGCCGGTAACGCCGCAGGCGCGCGCCGCACAGCCGGCCCGCGTCAATCAGCGAGGCGTGATTGAGACGGTCTTCGAACAGCGCATCGGTCTTGCCCAGCAGGGCGGTGATAACGCCGAGGTTGGCCATGTAGCCGGTGGAAAACAGCAGTGCGCGTTCGCGGCCGGTGAATTCGGCCAGCGCTTCTTCGAGGGCATGGTGGGCGCGTGAATGACCGTTGATCAGGTGCGCCGCACCGGCGCCGACACCATACTCATCGGCGCCGCGCTGCAAAGCGGCGATCACCTCGGGGTGGTTGGCCAGACCCAGGTAATCGTTGCTGCAAAAACTCAGCACCTCACGCCCGTCGATGATCTGCTGCGGGGCCTGCGGCCCATCCACCACCCGCCGCGTGCGGTACAGCGCCTGCGCCCGGCGCTCGACCAGAGCAGCGTGCAATTCAGCCTCCATAGCTGCCTGGATCAGGCCTCGCTCTCGGCCGTGCGACGGCGCTGGGTGTCACCACGAATGGTCAGCTTGAGATCGTCGAACATCTTCAGATCATCCTTGGCGCTGCGCCCATGGGTGGTGAGGTAGTCGCCGATCATCACCGCAGACGCGCCGGCCATAAAAATCATCGACTGCATGTCACCGAGAAAATGGCGGCCGCCGGCGATACGGATCTCGGCGCGTGGCAGCAGGTAGCGGAATACGGCGATGCTTTGCAGGATCTCGAAGGGTTCCATGGTGGCGAGCTTGCCCATGGGGGTGCCCTTGGCCGGATTGAGGAAGTTCATCGGCACCGAATCGACGCCCAGCTCGCGCAGTTGCATGGCCAGTTCGACACGCTGATCCAGGCTTTCACCCATGCCGAGGATGCCACCGGCGCAGACACGCAAACCGGCATCGCGGGCGTGACGGATGGTATCGATGTTTTCCTGGTAGGAGTGGGTGGTGCAGACATGATCGAAAAAACTCTCGGCGGTCTCGATGTTGTGGTGATAATTCTCCAGTCCCATGGCCTTCAGTTCGGCGGCCGTCTCCGGCGTCAGCACGCCCAGGCTAGCGCAACGGCCCACGTCCGAGTGCGTCTCCATGGCGGAAAAATATTCACCCAGCTGCTTACGCTCCTTGTCCGAGCGTATGCCCCAGCCCTTGGAGACCACACCGAAGTCACTCACACCCCAGTCGCGGGCGCGTCGGGCCTGCGACACCAGCTCCTCGCTGGCGATGTAGTCATAGGCCGGCGCGGAGGTCTTGTGATGAGCGCTTTGCGAGCAGAATGAGCAATTTTCGGCGCAGTTTCCCGAGCGTACATTGGAGATTCCGCAGACTTCGATTTCGTTACCACGGTAGGTCTTGCGAATACGATCAGCCCCCGCCATCAGCCAGGGCAGGTAATCATGATCCAGCCCCAACAACCAGCGACCTTCCCCGGCACTGATGTCGCCACCGTCGAGAATACGCTGGGTAAAGGTATCGATACGGCGGTAGGCTTCATTATCCATGCGGGGACTCCTTGGGGTCTGGAAGTAAATAAGAGATACTGGAGAGTGCTGCATCTTAGCGCGCACAGGAGAGCTGTCAACCAGGGAGGAGCAAATCAATCAACCAATGGTTAAATATTAACCGCCACTCTCTGCTGGAGCCGGTGTGTGTGTTATGCGGTGAGCGGGGCGATGCCGGGCTGGATCTATGCCACGCCTGCCGCCTCGACCTGCCCGTCATCGAGGTTGCTTGCGGGCGTTGCGCCATCCCGTTGCCGGCCACACGCCACCACGGCAGCCTCTGTAGGCAATGTCAAAGCGCCCCCCCGGCCTTCGCGCGCTGCCTGGCGCCCTTTGCCTATCACGCGCCGCTGGATCGTCTGTTGAAGGATCTCAAGTTCAAGCGCCGGCTGGCGCTTGCGCGCACCCTCGGCGGGCTGATGGCACGGTGGCTGGAGGGTCGCACGGACGGCCTGCCCGGGCGTATTATGCCCGTCCCCCTGCATCCGGCCCGCCTGCGTGAACGCGGTTTCAATCAGTCACTGGCGCTGGCGCAGCCTATCGCCCGGCGCTTGAGGCTGCCCCTCGACACCCACAGCTGCCGGCGTCTGCGCAATACCCCGGCGCAGGCCGAACTGCCCGTCGGGCAGCGGCACAGCAACCTCAAGAGGGCCTTTGGCGTGAGACAGACGTTGGCAGGCCGTATTGCCATCGTCGATGACGTGATGACGACCGGCTGCACGGTACAGGAACTGGCCCGCACCCTGCGTGACGCAGGCGCTGCCCAGGTTGAGGTCTGGGTCTGCGCCCGCGCGGGGAGGGATTAGAAAAAGAGCTGAATACCCAGAAAGGCGCCCTGATCAATGGCGTGCGTACCCTGGCTCTTGTTGAACGAAGCCTGGATACGGCGATAACCGACATAGGCCGTAGCCGTCGGCAGAATCTCATAACCTACCCGCCCCTCCAGCGTATAGGCATTGTCGAGATCCAGGAACGACGTAATACTGGGTGCGAAATAACCCTCCAGCCCCAGACGCAGGCGTTTCATCTTCTGCGGTTTGAAATTCAGGCGTCCACCCAGGGCAATCGCGGCACCTTTGACGTCCCGCTCGTCTTCCCACATGAACATGACCTTGGGGCCGATGCCGACCTCCAGTCCGGGGGCCTTGCTGCCGGCCGTATCGACCACCAGCAGGCCGATGTCGGCGTAGCGGTTCTTGTCTTCGTTATAGAGAACGCCAAAATTAAGCTCGGTGCGACCGAAGGTCGAACCGCCAACAAAGGCATTGTAGCGGAAGCTGGCGCTCTTGTTGCCAAGATTGATATCCAAACCCTGCGCCATGACCAGACTACTGCTGACAAAGAACAAAGAGAATAAAAAGGCGACGATCAACAATTTGCGTAATAACACGGAGAGACTCCTCTAAATTGTACAAATACGGCGGGGCGTATCAAGGCGGCAATGATGACAGAAAACCGGGCAAAAAAAAGCCCGGTAAAAACCGGGCTCTTATCAGGAATTCAAGATCCCTACTTGATCTTTGCTTCTTTGTACATCACATGCTTACGGACGACGGGATCAAACTTCTTGATCTCCATTTTTTCCGGCATGTTGCGCTTGTTCTTGTCAGTGGTGTAAAAATGACCGGTACCGGCGCTGGAAACAAGTCTGATTTTATCACGCATGATTTCTTTTCTCCTTTAGGGGCCGCTGCTGCGAGCACGGAATTAAATTCGCTGCGGGCGCTTTAAACCTTTTCGCCACGGCGGCGCATTTCGCTCAGCACTGCGTCGATGCCTTTCTTGTCGATAGTGCGCATACCACTGGCGGAAACACGCAGGCGAACGTAACGATTTTCGCTCTCGACCCAGAAACGGTGGGAATGCAGATTCGGCAGAAAACGGCGCCGGGTCTTGTTGTTAGCGTGGGAAACGTTGTTACCGGTGATGGGACGCTTACCGGTGACCTGACATACTTTAGCCATGACTTCAGTCTCTGAATTTCGTTATGTTTGTACAGCGCGTCGGAGAACCACGAAGATCCCGAAAAACGCGAGAGCCGCGCATTAGAACAGAATTACAAGCCCGCGTCCAGCCCCCGGCTGGCCTCCCCCTTCGCCTCACGGGTATAATGTGCGCCCACAACGAATCACACCGAAACAAGGACACACCATGCGACCCAGCGGCCGCTCAGCCGAGCAATTGCGCGATATCAAATTCACCCGCGACTACACCAAACACGCCGAAGGCTCGGTACTGGTGGAATTCGGTGACACCAAGGTGCTGTGCACCGCCACCGTCGAGGATCGCATCCCGCGCTGGCTCAAGGGTCAGGGCCGCGGCTGGGTGACGGCCGAATACGGCATGCTGCCGCGCTCCACCGGCTCACGCATGGGCCGCGAGGCGGCGCGCGGCAGGCAGGGCGGACGCACCATGGAGATCCAGCGCCTGATCGCCCGCTCGCTGCGTGCGGTGGTCAACCTGGAGGCCCTGGGCGAGCGTAATATCACCGTCGATTGCGACGTCATCCAGGCCGACGGCGGCACCCGCACAGCCTCGATCACCGGTGGTTTTGTTGCCCTTGCCGACGCCATGCAGTGGCTGGTGGATCAGCGCAAGGTGAAAAAGAACCCCATCATCGGTCAGGTGGCCTCGGTATCCGTGGGCATCTTCAACGGCACCCCGGTGCTGGATCTGGACTACGACGAAGACGCCAATGCCGAAACCGATATGAACGTGGTCATGAACGACGCCGGCGCCTTCATCGAAGTGCAGGGCACCGCCGAAGGCCACGCCTTCCGTCAAGACGAACTGGACGCCATGCTGGCGCTGGCCAAGTCCGGCATCGCCGAGCTGATTGAGCATCAGCGTGAGGTGTTGAGCCCGTCGTAGGCTAATACGCCACCAAAGGCGCGGAGAGCACAGAGAAAGCCCGGGTTTCGCCGCAAAAAAAAGAAGCGCAACGTTTTTATATTTTTGCCTTCGCCTCCCTTTTGCGGCCTTTGCAGTGATCTTTTCAATTGCTGCTTCTCCGTGTCCTCCGTACCTCTGTGGCAAACACCCCCGACAAAGAAAAAGGACGAAAAATGAACACCGGCAAGACCCTGCCCGAGAAGGTCGTACTGGCCAGCGGCAACCGCGGCAAGCTGCGCGAGATCAACCAGGTTCTCGCGGGCCTGGGTATGCAGGCCCTGCCGCAATCTGACTTCAACGTGAACGATGCCGAGGAAACCGGACTCAGCTTCGTCGAGAACGCCATCCTCAAGGCCCGCCATGCCACCCGCGCTACCGGCCTGCCCGCCATCGCCGACGATTCGGGGCTGGAAGTGGATGCCCTCAACGGTGCCCCCGGCATTTATTCCGCCCGCTTCGCCGGGCCAGGCGCCACGGATGCCGACAATGTGCAGAAACTGCTGGCAGCGTTGAAAGACGTGCCAGAAGCCGAACGCACGGCGCGTTTTCAATGCCTGATGGTCTTCATGGCCCACGCCGAAGACTCCACGCCGCTGATCTGCCAGGGAACCTGGGAGGGCCGCATCCTGCATCAGCCCAGTGGCGAAAATGGCTTTGGATACGACCCGGTGTTTTTCGTAGCCGGTAAGCACTGCGCAGCGGCGAAGCTTTCACCCGAGGTAAAAAATCACCTCAGCCATCGTGGCCAGGCACTGGATAAACTGCTCACGGCCCTTGGCTAGCGGTCTGGCCATTTTGTGGCAATCAACTGCCCCAATGGCACTGACTTTTTAAGTTGAAAACACTGTCATTCCAGGCGGAACGACGTGCAGACCCGGACAAAAAGCACCTTCTGCGTTGAACACCCGCAGGGCGGGCGGAGCAAGTCATCCAGAGCGCTTGAAGCGCACTACATGCTGGATTCCCGTCTGCGCGGGAATGACGGTATTCCACGTCTCCCAGGCTTAAGCCAGTACTATACTCCCTCAGCTTGCCCACCAAATTGACACCTGTCTCCATATGGAGACAGGTGATTATGCTGATATTTCAATCAGTTACCCCCCATCGGGCCTTCATCTGTCGCCAATTGGCAACAGGCATCCCCATCAACAAATCAGACCAAGCCCCACCAAGGCCCGTAACTCACTGAAAAAACAGTGATTCAATAACCTGGCACGCAATATGCTCTGAGCATAGCAGTCGATGTTACACGCCACAGCTCGGATCGCGGCAAACTTCGGCACAAGCGGCACTGCTAACACACGGATGCAAGCAGCATTGCTAACCACAGGGACGTCTACTTCAAGGACGCCTGACAAAGACTAAACAGAGGATAGCTTTCATGAATCAGAAACTACTATTTGCAGCGCTCTTCACCTTTACCCTGGCCAGCGGCACGGCTTTTGCCGATGGAACCTTCAAGGCGGCCGATACCGACCAAAGCGGTTCCATCAGCAAGGAAGAAGCCGCCGCACTGCCGGGGTTGAGCGAACAGTGGGACACCTATGACCTCAATACAGACGGCGTGCTGGACGAAGTTGAATTTGCCAGATTTGAGCTGGTCATGCCGAAGGACGAAGAAAGCGGAAATTAAGCCCACTGCCTAACCGGCAAAGATTGATCGGCCCCTACTCATTTCACTCTTCCTCTCTCTCAGAGAGTAGGGGCCTATCACGGCGCAGGGATGCGTCGATCGCTCGCCACTCCACTGGCAGCGCGCGTTAAGAGGGCACAATATCTGACTTATGCCTTCGGCTCTAATAAAATTCCACGGATGGGATTTTTTAGGGCTATTTTTTTGGGTGTTATTCTTGGCGCACTGATTACATCATTTTCCACTCCCCCTCCAGCCAGACTATCTGGTAACCGGTGATGAATTACGCCATGCGGCCCACCCTGCCCACCTCGATCTTTCAACTGGCACTGATCGGCTTTTTCCTTGCCGCGCTACCTCTCGCCGCAGCGCTGATAAACACATTTATGCTCATCGACAAGCTCTCGGTACAGATGCAACTCGCCGTGCGTGACTCATCCCGGGCGGTCGAAGCCAGCCGCATCATCATGACCCAGGTGCTGAACATGGAGCGCAGCACCGGCCAATACCTGGTTCTGCGCGATCCCGCCGTGTTGCAACGCTATGAAGATCAACGCAACCAGCTCGCCAAAGCCATGACCCATCTGGAAGATTTAACCCTGACCGATAGCCTGGCACAACGGCTGTCACAATTGCGCCTGGAGGAGGAGGCCCTGTACCACCAGCTTCACAAGGTGGCTGGAATGCCCGCAAAACTGCCAGCGGGCCTGCCGCAGAGACTAACGGAAAAACACGATCTGACCCGACTGGCGCGGCCGATCCCCTTCGAAGTCACGCAGATGATCGCCGAAGAGAGCAATACCATGACCCACCAGGTTGAAAGCGTACAGCGCCAATTGCTGTGGCAGGCGCTGGGACTGATCCCACTGGCGCTGATCCTGGCAGTCATCTTCAGCGTCCTCATCAGCCGCCCGCTGCGCCGCCTGGGGGCAGCCATTCGCCGTCTCGGCGCCGGCGAATTGACCATGGCGGTGAGCGTTGGCGGCCCACAAGACATCCGTGAACTCAGCGAGCAACTCGACTGGCTGCGCCAGCGCTTGTCCGAGCTGGATGAACAAAAACAGGCCTTTCTGCACCACGTCTCCCACGAGCTGAAAACACCACTGACGGCCATCCGTGAGGGCGTGGAATTACTGCGCGAGGAAGTGGTCGGCACGCTCAACAGCGAACAAACGGAAGTGGCCGATATCCTGCGCGAGAGCAGTCTTCAGCTACAGGCGCAGGTCGAGGCCCTGCTGAACTTCAATGCCGCCCTGGCGCAGAGAAGCCTGCTACGTCAGGAAACCGTCGAACTGCACACGCTGCTGCCGGAAATCATCGACAAACACCGTCTGGCGCTACAGGCACGAAAAATTTCCGTGCACAGCGAACTGCAAGCGGTTAGCCTGTGCGGAGAGCGTGAACAGTTGCGTACCCTGCTCGACAACCTGTTATCCAACGCCATTAAATACTCACCGGATGGTGGACAGATTCATCTTAACCTTCGAGTTGCGAACGATCATGCCCGTATTGATGTCATAGATGAGGGGCCCGGTATCCCGAGCGCGGAACGGCAACAGATATTCGAGCCCTTTTTTCAGGGGCGGCAGTCATCACGTAGTCATGTAAAAGGTACCGGGCTGGGACTGGCTATTGCCCAACGCTATGCCCGTCTGCACCGAGGCGATATCACTGTTCAGGATAACGGGGCCGGAGCACATCTGCGTGTTGCCCTGCTGCTGGTTGGCAAACACGATGAATAGGAGGCAAATAATTTCATGATCCGCCAGCAAGCCGGGACAAGCCTTGTGCTGTTACTACTGAGCGCCTGCGCGCCGTTGCCATTTAGCGGCGGCCCGCCGCTGGCCGAAACTGAAAGTTGTGGCGATGTCATTGAATTCCACAACGTGGCCTCCCGCCTGTCCGCCAATGACGGACGGGAAATGCGCCAGGCCCTGCAGCCGAACGGCAGCGCGGACGACGCCTGTAACCGCCTGCGTCTGGCGCTGTTACTCTGCAAACCCGACACCCCCTTTCGCGACGATGCAGAGGCCGCCAGACTGCTGACAGGTTTTCTTGCCGACCCTGCTACGGCACAACATCCACAACGGGGGCTGGCGCAATACCTGGCGGACAGTCTGGTCGAACGCCGTCGGTTGCTCGCGGACGGCCAGGTCGAACGTCAGCGGTTGCTGACAAAGCAGGCATCACTGGAGGAATTCCTCACCCGGGAGAAGCGTCGGGTACAGGCACTGACAAAAGAACTCACGCAGATGAAAGCCACTGCGGCATCCCTGCAGAAACAGGTAAAGGCCCAGCAATTACAGCTGGATCAGCTGAAATCCATCGAACAGGACATTAACGCAAAGGAACTCGCAGTCGAAAACCCGGCATCCGGCAGAAAGGGAAAAAAGGCCCATGAGTAAGAACAAAATACTCCTCGTTGACGATGACGCAAGCCTGTTGCGGCTGTTATCCATGCGCCTCAAGGCCGCAAATTTTACGGTGGTAACGGCGACCAGCGGCCGTCAGGCCCTGGCCCGCCTGCCCACCTTCCAGCCCCAGGTCATCATCACCGACCTGCGCATGGAAGGCATGGACGGCCTCGCCCTGTTCAACGAAGTGCATACCCATTACCCTTCGCTCCCGGTGATCATCCTCACTGCCCACGGCACCATCCCCGATGCCGTGAACGCCACCCGCAGGGGGGTGTTCAGCTATCTGACCAAGCCCTTTGACAGCCAGCAATTACTGGAAAACATCACCGCCGCTTTACACCACGCAGGACCACAGACCGATACCGACACTGGCGGCGAAGATCAAGCATGGCGGCGCGATATCGTCACCACCAGTCCGCGCATGGACGAATTGTTAAAACAGGCCTGGCGGGTCGCGCAGACGGACGTCAGTATCCTCATTCAAAGCGAAAGTGGCACCGGCAAAGAACGTCTCGCACAGGCCATTCACGCCGCCAGCCCACGCCATAAAGGGCCTTTTGTCGCCATCAACTGCGCCGCCATCCCCGAGGCCCTGCTGGAGTCAGAGTTGTTCGGCCATCGTAAGGGCGCCTTCACCGGCGCCGACCGCAACCACACCGGCCTGTTTGAAGCCGCCAACAGCGGCACCCTGTTTCTCGACGAAATCGGCGACATGCCGCTGGAGTTTCAGAGCAAGCTGCTGCGCGTACTGCAAGAGGGCGAGGTGCGGCCGCTGGGTACGACCCAGGCGTTACCGATAGACGTACGCATTATCTCCGCCACCCATTGCGACCTTGAGGCCGCCATCAGTAAGCGTAGATTCCGTGAGGATCTCTACTACCGCCTCAACGTCGTCATGCTGGAACTGCCCTCCCTGGCCCAGCGCTGCGAAGATATTCCCCTGCTCGCCAATCACTTCCTCAGCCAACTGCAACAACGCAGCAAAAACTGTCAGGCCCGCTCCTTCTCCCGCGAAGCCATGGAACTACTGATGGCCGCCCCCTGGCCCGGCAATATTCGCCAACTGCTCAACGTCGTGGAACAGGTCTCAGCCCTGACCACCACCCCGGCGATCTCCGCCAGCTTGGTGCAACGCGCCCTGCGCGGCAAAGGCCGGGAGGTACTGCCATTGGGTGAGGCCGTCAGCCAGTTCGAACGCGACTACCTCGTGCAGATCCTGAAAATGACCCGTGGCAACGTCTGCCAAGCCGCCCGCCTGGCGCAACGCAACCGCACCGACTTTTATAAACTACTGCACCGCCATCAACTGGAGCCGGCCCTGTTTCGGCATACTTGACACAAAAAACCAAAAAATAGCCAAGAGTAGCGCTATTTGGCCAGACTGAACCACCACCGACTAAAATAGGCGGGTTGGCGCATTCGGCGCTAATGACTAAAAGTCATCAACGTCACCGTCTAAAGGCGGTGACTTTAGCCAAATTAATAGAAAATATAAGTCGTTTATTTATACGGAATCTGCCCTGGGAAACCCTCTTGAATGCATATTTTTTGTATCCTCCCAGCTTTCCGAACCGATCGGTCACTTACTGCTTGCAATATCATATTCACTTAAAATAACACCGTTACCATATCGCTTACTTGAAAGAAGAGTAAAATTAGCGGTTTTTACACTATTTCCAAACAACCTCCTTCCTGAACCAAAAATAACCGGATTGACTTTTAGCGTCAATTTATCAAGAAAATCATTGTCAAACAGATACCCAGCCAACTCGCCGCCACCGCAAAGCCAAATTTCCTTGCCGTCCATACCTTTCAATTCACGAACTGTTTCCAGCACCTCACCTTTAATTAAATTTACAGCCTCTGACGAGTCGAAATCGAGTGAATTTGAAAATATATAATGCCGTAAATTTGGATAGGCAGGCTGCCCCGCCTTCAATCCAAACTGAAAGCCAAATTTATATGTATTGCTTCCCATGAGCACAGAATCATATCTTTCCAATGACTGAACAAACTCATCCGCGTGCTCACCCTCCATTAAAAGCCCATCTATGCTTCCATTATCCCGGCAGATATAACCATCCAATGTAACCGCAATATGATAATTGATTTTTCTCACAATATGCTTCTTTATATTTGGGTGCGTTCTCAATATGATGTGTCCGTTTTGCGATAAAATACCGATTTTGCAATATATATCATATTTGAACCTGTTAATTGCAGGTATGCCTAATTTGTCGAAATAAGCACGTTTTTAGCCACTAAACCTCATTATATCATATTGAGAGCACACCCTTATACTTTGGCTCGTAGGTTGGAGTGAATATTTTTTATGAATCCCAACATACCAGAACAAAAACTCACCAACAACATGAAACCACGACGTTTGTTCAACAAATGCAAACAATTGAACAGTCGACGAACCGTGCGCCTATATCTTGTAAAATTCTCTTGTCTCATCATCTGACGGAAACATCAACTCTACTTTATACTCGCTAACCGTCACATCCTGAACAGCGCCCAGATGGGCAATAACGGAAAAAAACGACAAGACACAATCGGCGAGTTGAAATTTCGTTGATAAAACGGCTTTATTTTCATCGATGTCAGTAATTTCATCATCCCCGGGCAGGTGTGAAGTTAATTTTTCCTCCAGCTCTTCCAATCGATCAGAGCCACCTAACATATTGATTTCATTCCGCAAGCGCACTAGAAGAACCGATACGGATTCCTGCCAGTTTATAATTTTTGATGTCTCAGGATCATCGGAAATTATCGCTTCAACCAAGTTTTGGTGCTCAGAATAGCCTACCTCAAATAATAGTTTCTTTGCCGAATCGTTTACCGTTACCACATCCCAGTCCTGATTCAGAACAATCGCCGGATACGGCATGTGATTAAGAATCATTTGATCTATTGCACTTAAAACAGGCTCTAAATTCTTATGTCCAGTGGGAAACTCGGCATAGACAGGGGCATAGCCCGCCAAATACAGGCCCCTGTTTATTTCACGTTTGGATAAATATAAAAACGTTCCGATTTTGAGGATCATTTTTCGACTTGGAATAGATCGCCCGGTTTCCAGAAAGCTAATATGCTTGCTCGAAATACCCAGATCTAGAGCCAACTGCAACTGGCTATATCTTCTCTGTTTGCGCCACTTGCGCAAAATACTTCCAATAGAATGGCTCATTGCTTGATTATCCCAGGAACTTTCCTCAAAACACTTACCTCACAGGTAATTGTTTTGTATTAAATCACACCTTAATCTCTAATTTTCCACTTTTTTAAGGTGATTACTATGTCATTAAATACACGAGCAAAATTCATGATGGTCGTCGCTATAATTTTTGCCGCTTTTTCAGTTTTCTGGGCCACGGCCCCTTTTACCGCCATTAATTTACCCGCCCGGTTCATTCTTGATCTCTCTGACTGGCCGCTTGACAGCCTGTCGGCCCAGCTTGATAAAAATATAATGTGGTTATCCGCTATTGGGGCAGGACTATTAGGTGCGATTGCTATATTTCTCGGTGGCGTCGTCGCCCCCGCTATCAAAGAAGGGAATAAACCAATCATTCGCACGACAATCTTAGCAATGGTTTTTTGGTATGTTATCGACAGTGTCGGATCTATCGCATCAGGCGTTGCTTCCAATGTGTTTTTCAATTCGATTTACCTTGCATTGGTACTGATTCCATTAGTTGGCGCCGGCAAGAACAAAAAGATAGGGTAGGGCATGTAAAGTGAGGTGCATCCCCCTGCCCACCGCACTTGCGCTATTGCGTAACAGGGGGCGCAAACCCAGCCCTCATTCATTGAGCCTCCTGACAGTACCGGCGGATAAATTATCATTCATATCAATAAGTTGATAGTTTTTTAGTGAAAAGTGTGAGGCGGGGAATGCTAACATTGCATTGATGGTTTCAGTTGGCCTGCCAGCACTCCTAACACCACTACCTCCACGAGAACACCGCGCCTATATCCACATTCAATATGAGACATCATGCTAAATATTGACTAGAATATAAGCTGTCAAACCTTAAGTTCGCCGCAAATCGCCCTATACATTGTGCCAAGTCCACACATGACTGCAATGGCATTTCGGCTGCCACCCTTACTCAAGATTGTCCACCAAGTTGCCGCTATAAACAGAAAGCAGGCCACCTGTTTACAGCGGCGCACTACGAGAGAGGGAATGACCGGTGATATCCGTTAAGGAACGTGCACGAAATAACTTCCCGATCTTGTATCTCGGCTTTGACCTCCTGAATCGCCTTACCTCCTGCATCCATGCAGTCGTCCTCTTCAGTGTGTATTTGACCATTCTTCGGCAACGGCTCCTGCGCTGCACTAATTACCTGCATCCCTGTAGGCAATCAGAACGAACACCAAAAGTAGGCGCTTTGGGCGAATACAGACTAAATATGAACACCATATCAAGAAGTTATTTCGTACACACTCCTCAGCGAATGCTCTGTGGGCTGTTGCTGTTTACAGCAGGCAGCGCTTCTGCGGCCATGCTTGGCGACCATGTTGTGCCCATGATGGAGAAGAGCGCCAAGACATTCTATGTGCAAGGTGAGATTGCGGGGGTCGGAGCGGTCGACTTTCTCGTCGATACGGGCTCCAGCTATAACACCATCAACGAACATAGTCTGGCAATGCTGCAGGAACAGGGTCGGGCCAGCTTCGTCCGGGATCTCATCGGTATCCTCGCCAACGGCCAGCGCAAACGGGTTGCCGTGTATCGCCTCGACATCATCCGTCTGGGCGATAACTGCGAGCTGCATGATGTGGAAGCCGCCGTATTTCCCGGGCGCACACGACACATTCTGGGGCTCAGCGGGCTACGCAAGGCCGGTAACTTCACCTTCTCTTTTGAGCCACCGCAGTTAACGCTGTCCAGCTGCCTACCGGTGGCGAAACTACCGTCAAACGAGCGACTAGCAGCGGTACAGGACGTGGAGGTACAGGAATAGGGGGGAGCAGTGATGACCATTCTCATTGCTGACCCGCCTGTCTCTTCTGTCAGGGCCGGCCTCGCGTAGCGCTTTAGATATTCCGCAATCCAGGAGTTTCAACGCCGTCCTGACCACCCACTTGCATCCGAGGGTTCAGGTACCCGGACAAGCAAGCCTGTGCCGGACTTGAACGCCATATCCCGCGTGACGTGTACACCCACTGGCATACCCCTGTACCGCTTGCCTTCAGCACCCTGCGGCGCTCCCCTTTCAATTCGACCCATTAGTTCAGGACTATCCCTGAGCTGACTCCAGGTAATTTCGTGCCGAATATATTCTCTGGCTGATTTGTCAGTCTGTCGCTTGACTCCGACACCCGCAGCGAATCGAAATCAACTGCGCCATGCGTTACGCTAGTACTCTTTCCAAAGTGATAGCCACTAAATAGCACAACCTTCGAGTCTCCCATGCCTAAATTTCTCAAGATCGTCCTTTATACCCTGAGCGCCGCCGTGCTGCTCATCACCCTCACGCTGATCGGCATTCTGCTGTTCGTCGATCCCAATGACTATAGAGACGACATCACCACCGCCGTACACGGCGCTACCGGCCGCGAGCTAATTATCGACGGCGACCTGGAACTTTCCGTGTTTCCCTGGCTCGGCCTGTCACTGGGTCGAACCCGGCTGGGCAATGCAGCGGGGTTTGGCGACCAGCCCATGGCACAGGTCGAAGCGGTGGACATCAAGGTCAAGCTGCTGCCGCTGCTTGAAAGCCAGCTGGAGATGAAGACTGTGCAGCTGCACGGCCTGCAACTGAATCTGGCACGCCGCGCCGATGGCGGCAGTAACTGGGACGACCTCACCGGCCAGCCCGCAGAAATCACCGAGACCCCGAGTGAAAAAGCCCCACCGACGAGCGAATCCGGCCCACCGCCGCTGGCGGCGCTGGCCATCGGCGGCGTCGAACTGAGCGATGCACGCATCGTCTGGGACGACCGGCAGAACGGTCAGCACATCACCATCGACAATCTACAGTTGCAGACCGGCGCCTTGACCCTGGGCAAACCCGTAGACATCCGCCTCTCGCTGGACGTGGAGACCCGCGAACCCGCGCTCCGCAACCACATCAAATTTTCCACCCGTGTCGACATCGATGACGCCTTGCAACAGCTCAAACTCAGCGGCCTGCGGCTGACCATCGACAGCCAGGGCGAAACCCTGCCGGTCAGCCCGCTGAACCTACGTCTCGGTGCCGAAATCACAGCCAATCTCGATACACAGCAGGCCGCCATTTCCGACCTGCAAATCGACGTCCTCGGTACGGAACTGCGCGCTGACATACGCCTCGAACAATGGCAAAACGGCGACGCCCGCATCCGTATCGACATCAGCGATCCGCAAGCCCTCGCCGGCCTGCTGCCGCCCGACCTCTCCAGCCAGCTGTTAAGTGAGTCTTCACTGACCACGGAGGCATCGTGGAATCTCGACCGGCAGACCGCGACGGTCAAAACCCTGCAAATCAAGGCCGCCGGCCTGCAGATCGACAGCAACCTCGACGCCACGCAGATCATCGACACCCCGCAGGCTCGTGGCCAGTTCAGTATCGCGGAGTTCTCACCTCGCCAGCTGGCCGCCAGCGCCAACATCGAGTTACCGGAAACCAGTGACCCGCAGGTACTCAACAAGGCCAGCCTGTCCCTGACTTTCGACGCTTCACCTGACGCCATCGAACTGCAAAAGCTCACCTTGTTTGCCGACGATACACAGCTCACCGGCACTGCCGCCGTGAGCAACTTCGAGCAGCCCGCCATCCGCTTCGAACTCGCCATCGATGGCATTGACGTAGATCGCTACCTGCCGCCGCAGCCCGACACCCCGCCCGCACCTGTGCCCGCTGGTGCCGCCGTAGAGGCCGCCGGTCTGCCCTTGGAACCCCTGCGCGCGCTGGACGTGGATGGCCGCATCAGCATCGGCAAATTGAAGGCGGCCAATGCGCGCCTCAGTGACATCCTGCTGACCATCAAGGCCAAAGAGGGCCAGTTGCGTTTGCACCCGTTGCAGGCCAATCTTTACGCTGGCAGTTATGCTGGCGACATCCACATGGATGTACGCAGCGACACGCCGAAGATCAGCCTCAACGAAGTCATCAAAAACGTGCAGGCCGGCCCGCTGCTGAAGGACATCAATGGTGACGACCCCATCTCCGGCACCGCCAATCTACAGGCCAAAATCACCACCCTGGGCAGCGAACCCGAGGCAATGATGAAGACCCTCAACGGCAGCGCGCAGGTGCAATTCCTCGACGGTTCCGTCAAGGGCATCAATATCGGTCACATGCTACGCAGCGCCCAGGCCAAGCTGAAAGGCCAACCCGCACCGCCGGAAGAGCTGAAACAGACCGACTTCGCCGAAGTCTCAGCCAGCGTGACGATCACCGATGGCGTAGTGACCAACAAGGATTTGTCCGCCAAGACACCACTGCTGCGGATCAGCGGCGAGGGTACGGTGGATCTGCCCAGGGGACGCCTCGACTACCGGCTCGTCAACACCATTGTCAACACCACCACCGGTCAGGCTGGCAAGGATCTGGAGCAGCTCAGGGGCCTGCCCATCCCCATCCGTATCAAGGGGCCCTTCGACGAGCCCAAAATCAGCCTGGATCTCAAATCGGTGATGAGCGCCAAGGCCAAGCAGAAACTGGATCAACAAAAGAAAAAGCTCAAGGAAAAAACCGATAAAGCGCTCATCAAGGAACGCGAGAAAGCCAAGGAAAAGGTGAAGGAGGAAGTGGACAAGGCACTCAAGGGCCTGTTCCGCTGATGTCTTCACAGGCACACAGCGACTTTGCCCATCGCCTGCTGGGCTGGTTCGACCGGCACGGCCGCCACGGCCTGCCCTGGCAGCAGCGGCGCACGCCCTACCGGGTATGGATCTCGGAGATCATGCTGCAGCAGACCCAGGTGGCCACGGTGATTCCCTATTTTGAGCGCTTCATGGCCCGCTTCCCTGATATCGGCACACTGGCGGCGGCGGAACTGGACACGGTGCTGGCCCACTGGTCCGGCCTCGGCTACTACGCCCGAGCACGCAACCTGCACCGCGCGGCGCAGATCGTA
Organism: Gammaproteobacteria bacterium; assembly: GCA_011051755.1. Taxonomy (GTDB): domain Bacteria; phylum Pseudomonadota; class Gammaproteobacteria; order SZUA-152; family SZUA-152; genus DRQN01. The sequence continues at coordinate 12,434 of DRKN01000010.1, read as the reverse complement.
CACCGCCAACACGACGGTCACTTCCCCGAAGACATCGAACAGGTGCAGGCCCTGCCCGGCATCGGCCGTTCCACCGCCGGCGCCATTCTGTCACTGGCTCTCGGCCAGCACCATGCCATCCTCGATGGCAACTGCAAGCGGGTATTGGCGCGCTGTTTCACCATCGAGGGCTGGCCGGGGCGGACGGCGGTGGCAAACACACTCTGGCAACAGACCGAACGGCTCACCCCCCACAAACGAACGGCAGACTTCAATCAGGCCATGATGGATCTCGGCGCCACCGTCTGCAGCCGCAGCCGGCCAAACTGCGACAGCTGCCCACTGGCCGCCGACTGTCGCGCGTGCATCGAAGGTCGCCAGACCGACTTCCCCGGCCGCAAGCCGAAAAAAATCCTGCCGGTACGTGAGACAGTGATGCTCCTGCTGCAAGACAGCGAAGACCGTATCCTGCTGCAACGCCGCCCACCCGCCGGCATCTGGGGCGGCCTGCTCAGCCTACCCGAACTGCCCGCCGGCAGTGACGTCACCGCAGCCGGCCGCGAGCAATGGGGGCTACAAGTGGAAGAAGCCGCACATTGGCCGCCCTTGCGGCACACCTTCAGCCATTTTCATCTCGACATCACCCCGGTGCACGCCCGTCTCGTTACCACCCATGCCGTACACGATGACACCTGGCTGTGGCACCACCCCCAGGACACCGCTCCTGGCGGCCTGCCCACACCCGTCGCCCAGCTTCTCGACCGCCTTTCAAAATCCGCCCTATAGGGTGGACGTGCCTGACTCGCTGTCACCTTGTTTCCGGGAAATATCCTGACTAAGATGGAGGTATTCAGCGACGAGAGAATCGTGTCAATGGATTTATACGGACATCCGCCCAAGTTGATAAATTGTGGACATCTTCTCAATACAATTTTAGACGAAGAGGATAATCTTTAGGGTTTGATGGAGATCGCGACGAAGTGATCCATAAATTCAAATATGATTTTGAACGGGAACTTCTGAAATTTAAAAAAGAAGATGCATTAGAATTAAAGGGTAAAACACTTGGTTGTCATTGCAAACCTGCCACGTGCCATGGAGATGTGATCGTCGATTATCTCAATACGTTGAGTGATGGTGAATGATCTATTTGAATAGTATCAAGGAGTGTAGATCAGCCACCGACGTTTTTTATGTTTACCCGGAAAAACGACCACGCTTTTTGGAGCATTGCTGACCCAGGCTCTGGTGGTGAGTTTTTCCGGCAAGGGGCTGAACCACAGAGCGCGATAGGGATAACAGACTTCCTCACAGCAGCGGGCCTGGACGCGGCCAATGGGCTGCCGAGACATTGAGCCTGCATAGCTTGTCCGTCCGTATCGCAGACATGGTTTATAGCGGCTGCCAGCCTGCTACAATAGCGCTCAATGAACCATGCCCCATTCCATCAGACATAGGAAACAGCCATGTCACGAACCGTGAATTGTGTAAAGCTCGACAAAGAAGCCGAAGGCCTGGATCGTCCGCCCTATCCCGGTGAACTGGGCCAGCGTATCTTCGACAACGTCTCGAAAGAGGCCTGGGCGGCCTGGATGAAACAGCAGACGATACTCATCAACGAGTATCGCCTGTCGGTCATCGAACCCAAGGCAAGGGAATTCCTCGAACAGGAAATGACCCGGTTTTTTTTCGGTGATGGCGGCACCACGCCGGAAGGCTATACGCCACCAACGGAGCAGGGCCGTTAACCATCCACCCTGGCCGGCACTGATCGAAAACACGGGAAGCGATACCATGAAATCGAGCCGCAAACTCAGGCAAGCCATCACGCTGTCCGCCCTGTGTTCGCTGCTGCTACTCACCGTTGCCTGCACCGATGAGCTGGTGAGCGAAACACCGTTGAAGAATACCGTCTCATCGAAGGCCGTGCCGATGCTGTTTCTGGACGATGCACAGACCGTCATCCTTACCGAAGACAAGAGGATTGTCGTCAATGGAGACAGATCTGTGTTGCCGGGGCAGCGCGCCAAGATCCGCCTCTACAAATCAGGCCGAAGATACCTGTGTGTGGAAGGACATGGGAAATGCTGGCAGATACTGGCAATTCCTGATGAGGAAAACCCTGATTGAGAAATAACTATTCTGCTCATTATAGAGTGATGGAATTCACCGGGAATACCTATCCATTATTGTGCGCACGATATCCCCTGGATATGGAAACTGCTCGATGACAGGTTTTAGCCTATCACCCCAACTACAAAAAGACTGCTTCATGCTCGGCAGGCTGGGAGACAGCCAATTACTGCTGCTCAACAATGCCCTCGTACCCTGGTTTATCCTGGTACCACACACGGATACCACCGAGCTGTTCGAGCTGGATGATGAGACACGGCTTGGGCTGGTACGTGATAGCGACACCCTGGCCGGTTTCGTCAAGCAGACCCTTGGCTGCGACAAGATCAACGTGGCCAGCATCGGCAACGTGGTGAGCCAGCTGCACATGCATGTGATCGGTCGCCGCCACAATGACTTTTTCTGGCCGGGCGTCGTGTGGGGACGTGAGGAGCGAGAGGCATACAGCGATGAGGCGGTGATGGCGATTGTCGCCTCGCTGCTGGCAAATCTCGACGGGCGGTTTGTACTGAGCGAACAGTAACCGGGGCCTTACTCCACACTAATTTCAATTCTCGCCATACCGCCGGTCTTTTTGCCATCGGCGGCATACTCCACGATCAGCAGGGCATACCTGCCGGGATTCAGCCCCTTCATCTGGTGCCGGCCTTTCAGGCTGTTGACCCGCATGGGTTTTTGTTGATCCACGCGGATTTCCACATAATCGCCGCCCTTGCCACGCACCACGGCATAGTCCACGACAAAATCACTATTGGCGGGAATAGTACTGCCGTCGAGCGGCATATAGACCTCGATCAGGGGTAGCGGCAGACCGCTGTCCACAGTCTGGAAATCCAGCCTGCCCTCGTCACCGCAGGCGGTGAGCAGGCTGAGAGCGAATAGGGCTGGCATGGTGGGTCTCATAGCCGATATGATGAAGCATTTTATGGCAGTTTGCATCGACAGGCTTTACATGACGCATATTCGCAATCACCCCCCCTCCACAAAGACCCTGCGGGTCACCACTGACTGATGCCGACAGGGGATTCACAACGCCGCCTGGGGGTAGGCATGACCATTGCCATGTGGATCGTACTGCTCGGTCTGCTGACCTTGTTTTTTCAGGACTGGAACGAACGGCAGCGTAACCCCAATCAAAACCCGCAGACGCGCACCGGCGCCGATGGTGTACAGGAATTGGTACTGACCCGTAATCGCACCGGCCACTATGTGGCCAGCGGCAGCATCAATGGCGAAGCGGTGGTGTTTATGCTGGACACCGGCGCCACGGACGTCGCCATCCCCGGCCCGGTGGCGAAACGTTTGCGCCTGAAGCAGGGTAAAGCGATGATCTACCAGACCGCTAATGGCCCGGTAAGGGTGTATGCCACGGTGCTGGATGCTGTCTCCCTGGACAACATTTCACTGCAGGGTGTGCGCGCCTCCATCAATCCCGCCATGCACCAACAGGAGGTGCTGTTGGGGATGAGCTTTCTCAAGCACTTGGAGTTTACCCAGCGAGGCAATACGCTGACATTGCGCCAGTATTAACCCGGATGCTGCTCTCTATCGTACCGTGTTTAGGAACGTACACGTTCCTTACCCGGTAATAAGCCCTACTTTGAGGTCATTGGCCTGATAGATGGTTTTGCCGTTGTGAATCACCATGCCATCTGCAATCCCCATAATCATGGGCTTAGTGAACACGCGTTTGATATGCAACTGATACTGTATCGACCCCGCATCCGGGTATATTTGTCCACTGAATGTCACTTTGCCCACACCTAAGGCTCGCCCCCTACCAGGCAACCCGGATCAGCCGAGAAAAACACCGAGCAATTGCCACAGAGCATCCAGGCCCAAGCACCCGGGCATGACAGGGTCACCCTGAAAGTGACAGGCAAAAAACCAGTGATGCGGATGAATTTGCAGCGTTGCATCGAGTTGGCCCTTATCAAAACATCCCCCTCTGTCGGAAATATGGTTAATCCGGTCAATCATCAACATCAAAGAACTCGGGAGCTGAGCATTGCCTTGACCAAAAAAGTTTCCATGAGACATCGCCAGGATTTCTTCGTTTGAAAACTGCATCTCAATCTCCAAATACTTGAATGACATGCAATTTTGCCGAATTTGAGGATTAGCTATTGTAAAAATCGGACTTAAAGCGATCAAAAAACATACTTGGGCTCGACAATAAATGCTTCTTATAGTCTCTTATCAGGTGAGACTGATCAAAAAACCCTAGCTCAAGCGCTGCATGCAAAGTATTTTCAGGTGTCATATACAGTTGCTTGCAGACATGTTGAATACGAATCGTCTGGACAAATGCCTTGGTGCTCAGCCCGGTGTGAAATCGAAACAAGCGGTTTAGATGACGACTACTCCAACCCACCATGGTCTCCAATTGAGCAATTTTTATATTACCAAAGGACTGATATATCAGGGACAACGCATGATCAAACTGAGTGGCCGGCCGGGGTTTATATTATTGTAATAGCCATTGCTCACAAACACGGGCCCGTTCATGAAAGCTGTGGTATTGATAAATATTGTTATGTAATTCACCGAACCCACAGCAAGGAAGAAATTTCTCATCAACGAATTGATCGGTAATTTCAAAAAGATTTATATCAAAAAAATATCGCAAGACGCCGGGATAAAATCGAATACCAAAATAATTCCCCGGCTGTAGTATTTGAATATCACGTGCCCGGGACTGAGCCCCACCTATTTTTGAACCATGCGGCGCAATATAAATTGCCTGGGTTCCATCCGGTATAACAGGGTAGGGCGTAGGCTTTGTTGTGCTGATTTGCAAATAGGAATGGACGATACCCCTTAGTACTTTGCATACAGGGGAATATTCCAGAATTAGCCCAAAACGTTTCAGTCCTGCTTCCGTTAATATTGGCTGAAATGATCTGTATAACTCATTCATGGGTTGTATTTCGTCACATCGCCATACATTAATCCGACGACTATATATGCCCTGTTCAGCCACTGTGTGCCGTCATTGAGCCCTTTTCATATCCAGAGACACGACAAGCGGGCGTAGTGTGCGCCGTGCGCACAATAGGGCAGGTGGTTTACCAGTAAACCTCTTACCCTGAGGCCGCTGAATAATTATAATCATCGAAGGGCCGACAAAAATAGCACCCTTTCAAGGTGATAATGTCGGGTTCAGCTTGAAAGAGTGCTATCCCCCGCAACACCTTTTGTATTTTTTCCCACTGCCGCAGAAACAGGGCTCATTGCGGCCAACCTTGGGCTGGCTGCGACGCACCGGCTGCTGGGTATCACCATCGACATATAACCAACGACCGTCGCTGCGTCGGAACTGGCTGATCTCGTGCAGCTGCGCTGGCGTACCGCGCACGTCACAGCTGGCGACAAATTCCACCACGCCCTCGTTATCGTTTTCACCTCCGGCCTCTGTGCGTAGAATCTTCAGTCCGGTCCAGGTACTGCCGTCGCTGGCACTGGGGTGGAGATCATCCGGGCATGTCTGCTGATCCCAGCTGGCGATCAGGTAGGCATCGTCATGCTCAACGTAAGCTGTGTAGCGGGAACGCATCAGTGCCTCGGCCGTGGCCGCAATCTTTGCACCACACAAGTAGGGGGCGCAGCAGTCCGCAAATGGTTGACCACTGCCACAAGGGCAGTCTTTCGTTCGAGTCATTTCAAAGGCATCCAGTAATAATTGGGGAATTTATTCATCCGTGGCGACAAATTGCAGTGACAGGGAATTGATGCAGTAGCGCAGGCCGGTCGGCGGTGGGCCGTCGTTGAAAACGTGACCAAGGTGGGCGTCGCAACTTACGCAGCGGACTTCCGTGCGACTCATAGCGTGGCGGTTATCGAGGATTTCGCGGATCGCCCCTTCATCGATGGGCGCCCAATAGCTGGGCCAGCCACTGCCGGAGTCATATTTCTGTTGCGCCTGAAACAGGGAGGCATGGCAGCAGGCACAGTGATAGATGCCGGGTTTATCGAGCCGATAGTCGACGCCACTAAAGGCCCTTTCCGTACCGCCTTCGCGGGTAATGTGATATTGCTCGGGTGTGAGCCGGTCTTTCCAGTTGTCTGACATGCCGCTATTCTCCCGTTATCTTCGGGTGACGGCAACAGGCGAGTGCTCTTTCACTGTACTTGCGGGCAATCGAATCCAGAATGTCGCACCGCTTCCAACATTGTTGCGTGCGCCAATCACGCCATTGTCAAGGGCAATGAGTTGCTTGCACATAGCCAGGCCGAGTCCGCTGCTGCTTTCGTTGCCTGTCGGCCGGTTGCTGAGTCGGGCGTGTTTGGTGAACAGCCGGCTGAAATCGTCCTTGTCGAGCCCCGGGCCATTGTCTTCGATTTCAACCACGACATATCCACTCTCTGTACGGGTACGCACCACGATGTGCGTCTGTCGTGGAGAGAATTTCAGCGCATTACCGATAAGATTGTCCATGATTTGGCACAGACGGAATTCATTGGCCTGTACCGATGGCAATTGTTCGGCAAATTCACTATTCAGTACGATACCCTTGCGGGTGGCATAGTCCACATTTGCCCGCAGCGATTTCTGCAGTGCCTGATTGAGGTCGAGCACACGCCGCAGTGGCTCTTGGCCATGACCCAGTCCTTCCTGGTCGAGGAAGCCGCTGATCACCTGTTCCATGTTCTGCCCAGTGCGAATCAGCAGATCCAACAGCGCATCGCTATCTGCGGGCATCGCGCCCGACTGTTGTAATTCCTGCTGCATGGTTCCGGCAATGTCCATCATCACCAGCAGCGGTTTTTTCAGGTCGTGACTGGTGAATCGCACCACGTCTTCCTGCATCGTGGCGAGCCGGCCAACACTGAGCTGGGCCTCAATGCGTGCCAGGGTTACCGGCAGCCGCAGGGGCTTGGCGAGATAGTCGTTGGCACCGACGCGCAACGCCTCAACCAGACGCTGTTCCTGATCCTCGGCCGTCACCATAATGACGGGCAGGGAAAGTTGTGAGTAGCTGCAACGAATCCGCTGCAATACCTCGATACCGTCCATGCTGGGCATGCGAATATCGAGCAGCACCAGATCAAAATGATCGCGCGCGATCATCGCCAGCGCCTCTTCACCATCTTCCGCCAGCGATATCCGATAACCATAGCGCTGCAATTGCAGGCGCATGAGCTCGCGATTGCTCTCGATATCATCCACCACCAACAAATGCTGGCTGTGTTCCGCCGGGCTTGTTACGACTGACTCCATGCAGGCATCCATGCGTGTTGTTTGACAAAAGAGGGGTGACCGGACACACCCACTGCTTGTGGGTATTTCCGCATCTCCCATCCTATCGGCAGGGTCTGGTCAAGCTTGATAAATACCCGGACTGACAGCCGGAGCCGATGAGCGAAATAACGCCCGCACAGGGGGTTACCAACATTGGTAGGCGAATGAGCAGTCGTTACAGGTCGAAGATCAGCATCATCAGCACAAAGGTTGCCGCAGCGGTCAGTGCCGCCAAGGCAACGATCTTCAGCGAGGAGGAGGGGGAGATGTCACCACGGCGTAAGGGCTTCATGCCCTGCGTCGGCGGCGTATGTTGACCAATCATGTCACTGGGGTCTTCGATATCCGGCAACGCTGCAGCCGCCGGCTCTGGCGCCTGCACCACGCGGTTGTCACTGACCAGTGACGGGCTCTTGCTGGCCACCGCCACATGGGGCGCCGCAACCTGCGCCTGGACAGCATTCGCCGCGGCGGCAGGTGACGCAGAGGCGGCAGGCGGTGCCTTATAGACGAACCGTTCCGCTTGATGGTGTTGTGCATCCGCCTTCTTTCTCAACACCTCGGCTTGCGACTGATTGATCATCCGGGTTTCGTCACCATCCGTGTGTGGGCTCACCGCGCTTTCACCTTGAAACAATAGCTGATAGTGACCGATGGTAAGCACGTCACCATTGCGCAGGGTGTGGGTTCTCACCTTTTTGCCGTTGACGGACGTGCCGTTGGTACTGCCGAGATCCTCCACATACGTCGAACCGAACACGGTAACGATCTGCGCATGACGGCCACTCACCGTCAGGTCGTCGATACACAGGTCATTATCGTGATTGCGGCCAACGCTCAGCGTGCCCTGTTCAAGATCGATTTCGTCGACCTTGAAATTCTCTCGATTGACGATGATCTTGGCCATACCGTATTGCTCCTTAGCTGTAGCTGTGTCCATAAAATCGATGCTTCAAAGGCAGACTATAACCTCATGCACACAGCGTGAAAACCTCATGCACACAGCGTAAAAATGCCGGAAACGGGTATCATATGCGAGCATTAACCCGGCGACAACCCGGTAACGATATGGGTTGCGTTCAACCGCTGTATGCCCCTTGTAAAACTATATTGTCCAGGGGTTCAAGAATAACGCTGAACACAGTCTATATCGTCGCCGGGTTAATAACATGCGCCTTTTTCGACCACGGGCTGCCTGTAACATTCGGCTTGCGGTAGACTCTGCGTTTTTTCATGGCAAACTGCTACAAAAACAAGGGCTCCCATGGCAAAACACAAGCTCCGACGGCGTCTCAATCAACTGACCGCCAATGCCCAACATGGCCTGCTCGCAGGTGCACACATCGGCCTGGAAAAGGAGAGTCTGCGCGTCAGCCCGGACGGTCAGCTCGCGCAGACACCGCACCCCGCCGCGCTGGGCTCGCCACTCACCCACCCGCTGATCACCACCGATTACTCCGAAGCCCTGACCGAATTCATCACCCCACCGCTAGCGGGCACCGGCGAGGTACTGGCCGCCCTGCGCGATGTACAAAGCTTCGTCTACCGCCAGCTGGAAAACAACGAACTGCTATGGGCCACCAGCATGCCTTGCGTGGTGGCCGGGGAGGACAGTATCCCCATCGCCCATTACGGCGATTCCAACATCGGCCGGATGAAGACCGTCTACCGACGCGGCCTCGGCCATCGCTATGGCCGCCTGATGCAGGTCATCGCCGGAGTACATTTCAATTATTCGCTGCCAGCGGCCTTCTGGCCCGTCCACCAGCAGCTCGAAGGCGACCGGCGACTGCTGCAGGATTTCATCTCCGACCACTATTTCGGCCTGATCCGCAACCTGCAACGTTTCGGCTGGCTGGTGCCCTACCTGTTCGGCGCCTCACCCGCGGTGTGCAAATCCTTCCTCAACGGCCAGCCCACCCAGTTGAAAGAATTTGACCGGTACACCGCCTACCAGCCCTACGCCACCTCCCTGCGTATGGGTGACATCGGCTACCAGAACAACCAGGAGGCAGAGACCGGCATCAAGGCCTGTTACGATGATCTCGACGGCTATGTCGATACCCTCAACTGCGCCATCAACACGCCCTGCGCCGCCTACGAGCGCATTGGTATCTTCGTCAACGGCCGCTGGGAACAGCTCAACGCCAACATCCTGCAGATCGAAAACGAGTATTACTCCACCATCCGTCCCAAGCAGACCACCGGCGCCACCGAAAAACCCACCCACGCCCTCAAGCGACGTGGGGTGAAATACGTCGAACTGCGCTCACTGGACGTCAACGCCTTCGATCCGTTGGGTATCAGCCTGCCACAGATGCGCTTTCTCGAAGCCTTTCTGGTTTACTGCCTGCTGCTCGACAGCCCATCCATCGACGCGCAGGAGCGCCACGAAATCGACGTCAACGAACTGGCCGCCGCCCATCGCGGGCGTGATCCGAAGCTGTACCTGCACCGCCGCGGCAGCAAGATAAAACTGTCACAATGGGCCAGCGAGATCCTCGATGACATGACTGGCGTGTGCGAGCTGCTCGACGACACCCACACCAGTGAGGTCTACCGCAGCAGTCTGGCGGTGCAGCGTGGCAAAGTACGCGACCCGGAGCGCACCCCTTCTGCACGCATGCTGGCGGAAATGCGCGCCAACGGTGAAGACTTCTTCCACTTCGGCATGCGCATGTCCCAGCAGCATCGTGACCATTTTTACAGCCTCAGCCTGAGCGAAGAACGTCGTACCGAATTCATTCACATGGCCGAGCAATCACGCCAGCAGCAACAGGCCATCGAAGACGCCGATGACAAGCCCTTCGGCGAGTTTCTGCGCGAATATATGGCGCAAACCCTCTGAACCTCTGTCGCAAAGGTACCCTTCAGGGAGAGCGGGGTAGTTTGCCGCTGCGGGTGGTCGTAACGAGTGCCGCTGACGATGGAATCGGCATCCTCTATGACACTCCAAGTGCTTGCTATTCGCTGATACTGTGCACCCACTGTAGACTCGACCCGGCGTATTGCAGGGTTCAGGCTTTGATGGCGTCACTAAGTCGGGCTTGCATAGTCCCGGCCAAGCAAGCAATCCTCGCGAGGACGGCGGTGTTATCTCAAGCGGACGTAACATCGTAATCATGACGTCAATGGCCTTCTGCACCCATTTTTCAAGTATAACGCACCACAATCGACTAAATAAAAGGCTAGTAACTACTCAGGCACTTAACTCATTGCTTTTAAAGGGATAATTTTCAGAAAACCGCGCAAAATCACCAGAGCCAGAAGGTTTTGGCAATTTTGAGGAAATTTTAGATGAATAAAAACAACAGCTTACCGTAATTTTCCTGCCTAAGTAGTTACAAAGGCTAAATAAACTTTGAGGCGTAAATATTATGACTGAAGCTCCACAAAATGGCATTAAAGGCTTAAAGCACTGGCGTTACGACTTATTAGCAGGCATGCAAGTAGCGCTCGTTTCATTGCCTCTATCACTGGGGATTGCTATCGCTTCCGGTGCACCGCCCGTTACCGGATTGATTTCTGCGATTATTGCCGGCCTTATATTTCCTTTTCTTGGCGGAGCTTATGTCACGATTAGTGGGCCAGCTGCAGGTTTGGCCCCTGCACTTTTAGCCGGAATGCTGATGTTAGGCGGCGGTGACCTTGCTGAAGGTTATCCTCTGCTTTTGGTAGCAATCTGTATTACCGGCTTATTACAGATAATTTTGGCTTTTTTTAAAACGGGTCGGTATGCCATTTTTTTACCTGTGACTGTGGTTGAAGCGATGCTCGCAGCCATCGGCTTTATTATTATTATTAAACAGATTCCTCCCTTGATGGGGTCGATATTACCCGCCTCTGAAACTATGTTGGCGTCTGCGGCAAAACTGCCGCAGGCCTTATTACAGATTGAATGGAGCGTCCTGGTTATTGGCGCGCTAAGTCTGTTTCTTATTTTTTACCTGAGCAAATCGAAGTACAACTGGATGCGTAAAGTGCCGCCACCGTTATTTGTGACTGTGTTGGGCATTCTGTTGGGCTATTTATTTGGTCTTGACGAAAAATATCTCATCACAATGCCGGATAGTATAATGGCGGACGGGGTCACCTTCCCGGCCTTTGGTGAGGTGTTTTCACGTCCAGAACTATGGTGGAGTGTGTTGGTCGTCGTGATTACCCTGACACTGATTGATGGCGTTGAATCATTAGCGACGATTAAAGCGGTTGATAAAATTGATCCATTTCAGCGCAAGTCGGATCCTAATGTAACTTTGCGTGCAATGGGAGTTTCCAACTCGCTATCGAGTATTTTTGGAGGATTGACTATCATTCCTGGAGGAATTAAGAGTCGAACAAATATTGATGCTGGCGGGCGAACGCTGTGGGCAAATTTTTATAATGCGATATTTTTATTGATATTTTTGTTTCTTATTACGGATGTTATCGCAATGGTTCCACTGGCGGCTATTGCCGCAATTCTGATATATGTAGGCTGGAAACTGTGTGAATACAAGGTTTTTACTAAAACCTACTCTATCGGCCGTGACCAGATGGTCATCTTCATTATCACTGTTTTTGCCATTCTCGGCACAGATCTTCTTTCTGGCATTTTTATTGGTGTAGCTGCGGAAGTAGTAATGTTGTTGTATTTATTGGCGCCATCTTTCCGCTTTGTGTTGACAGGGCGCTTGAGTTTTAAACGTAGTTGTTATCTGCTCTGGGATAACTTGAGGAGCTTATTTAAAACACCAGTAATAAGGGTCAAGAAACAAGAAAGAGAAGGTATCACTCATTATGAAATGACGTTATCTTCACTGGTGTGCTTCAACCTTTTACCTTTGGACAAATTACTCGCTAGTTTACCGCCCAAAGTGGGGGTTACTTTGATTGTGACGGAATCAGGACGAATTATTGACCATACAGCCATGGAGTATTTGCATCAATTTGAAGAAGAATGCGTGCGCGATGGCCGGGTCTTTGAATTGGTTGGCATAGAAAACTTTATTCCGTTTACACGACACTCATTAGCCGCTCGTATACAGGACACGACTCTGGTCAAAGAGCAGGTTCAGCGTAGTAAGAGGGAAGTTCAATT
>DRKN01000009.1 GCA_011051755.1 Gammaproteobacteria bacterium | reverse complement strand
GGGGTGAGGTAGGCCATCTGGCCTTGTTGTAACTGCTGCCGTACCACCTTGGGGTTGTCGCCGGGGGCGATCAGCGCCAGAAGACAACTGCCATTGAGGTGGTCGATGGCGGTGTCGATGTAGCGGGTCTGTGCGCGGGTGATCTCGTTCGTTGGAATCAGTTGGGGGCTGTCCATGCAGAGGTTCCATGTGACGGAGAGAGCGTTCCGGCAAATTCTAGGGAAATTCAAAGCCCGGGGGAAGGCGTTTTTCCGTGATGGGTATTTTTGCACATTGTTTAGCGCTTGACGGTGCTCTTCTTCAGCCAACCCCGCCGGTCAGTTCACCAATGAGCTTGCGCAGGCGCACCGCCTGCCGACCGAGGCTTAGGCGCTGGGCGATGATAATGGCGCGCAGCTCGGGCAGGGCCTGCTCGAAGACGTCGTTGACCACCACGAAATCGAATTCGTCATAGTGCGACATATCATCCCCGGCGTCGCGCAGACGACGCTCGATAATGGCCTCGCTGTCCTGTCCACGGCCGGTCAGGCGCTCACGCAACGCTGCCTTGGAGGGGGGCAGGATAAAAATGCTGCGACAGTCCGGAAACAGCTTGCGCACCTGTCGCGCACCCTGCCAGTCGATCTCCAGAATGACGTCGCGGCCGCGCTTCAGCAAGGCCTGCACGGCCTGTCTGGAGGTGCCGTAATAATTATCAAACACCTGCGCGTGCTCAAGAAAGCCGCCATCCACCACCATCGCCAGAAAGCGTTCGGCGTCGATGAAGTGATAGTCCTTGCCGTCTACCTCGCCGGGGCGCATGGCGCGTGTGGTGTGGGAGACGGATACCTCGATGTCGTCCACGCTGTCCAGCAGGGCCTTCACCAGACTGGTTTTTCCCGCCCCCGAAGGTGCGGAGATCACATACAGGGTGCCGCCGTCCACGGCCGTCTCGGTGGTTTTATTCAATATTCTGTACCTGTTCGCGTATCTGCTCGATGAGTACCTTCAGTTCCACCGAGGCCCGGGTCAGCCCGGCATCCACGGACTTGGCACCCAGGGTGTTGGCCTCGCGGTTCAGCTCCTGCATGAGGAAATCCAGACGCCGGCCCACCGGCTCGCCCTGCACCAGCACGCGGCGCACCTCGGCGATGTGGGTAGTGAGGCGATCCAGCTCCTCGTCGACATCGGCCTTATTGGCCAACAGGGCAATTTCCTGTTCGACGCGGTCGTTGTCCAGCTCGCCGGCCAGTTCCGAGAGCCGCGCCTGCAGCCGTTCACGCACCGCCTGCAATACCTCGGGCAGACGTTTGCGCACCTCCGTCACCTGCGTCTCCATGGCCGCACAGCGCTGTTCGATGACAAGCTTCAACTGCTCACCCTCGCGTTCACGGTTGCTCATCAGCTCGCCCAGCGTGGCATCCAGCAGGGCCAGTGCCGCCTCACCGATGCGCGCAAAATCCTGTGCCGGGGTCACCAGCACGCCCGGCCAGCGCAGCACATCAAAGGAATCCACCGGCGCGGCATTGTAGAGCAGGCCGTCGATCTCGCGACTGGCGCGCGACAGTCTGGTCGCCAGCTCACGGTCGATCTCCAGTGGCTGATCGGCTTGTGGCACGGGCTTGAAGCGCAGCGTGGCATCCAGCTTGCCGCGTTTGATGCGTTTGCCGATGCACTCGCGCACCACGGGCTCCAGCGAGCGCAGTTCCTCCGGCAGACGCGGGCTGACTTCAGAAAAGCGATGGTTGACCGATCTTAATTCCCAGACGAGCAAGCCGTCATCGGTGCTGTCTTCGCGGCGGGCAAAGCCCGTCATACTACGGATCATGGCAAAACCCTTTGCACGCCCAATAAGCGAGATTCGGAAAAGTGGACACGAATTCTAACCGCTATCCCCACAGGTATCCATGTGACAGCGCGCCACCGGAATAGCCAGCACGGGCCATAGCCACGGGTATGTCTTTCCTGAACAAGACCAAACACGCCCCCGGCCATGCCCTGCTCAAGGGCGCCCGCCTGGAACACTACCGGGTGCATCAGGCCCTCAACGCCGGTGGTTTCGGCATCGTCTACCTGTGCCACGACGAACACAGCGACCAGCAGGTGATCATCAAGGAATACATGCCCAACAAGCTGGCCCTGCGCGGCGACGACGGTACTATCGGCCCCATCAGCGACGCCCATGCGGAAAATTTCGGTGAGGGTCGCAAGCTGTTCCTGCAGGAGGCCACCGCCTTGACCCGCCTCGACCACCCCAACATCGTGCGCGTGCTCAATTTCTTCAGCGCCAATGACACCGTCTATATGGTGATGGAATACCGCCCGGGCAAAAACTTGCAGAGTTATATCCGTTCACACAGCGGTGGCCTTAGCGAAACCCTGCTGCGCACCGTTTTTCCGCCCCTGCTCAACGGCTTGCGGCTGGTGCACAATACCGGCCTGCTGCACCTCGACATCAAGCCCGGTAACATCCACCTGTGCCCTGGCGGCATTCCCCTGCTGCTGGATTTCGGCGCCGTATTTCCGCGCTGCACCTCGCGCAAGTTGCAGGTGGCGCAGGTGGTCACGCCGGGTTTCTCGCCAGTGGAACAATATGATCCCAGTGGTTATGTCGGTCCCTGGACCGATATCTATGCCATTGGCGCCACCCTGCGCACCTGCATCGAAGGCAATTCGCCACCCCCCTCCAATCAGCGCAAGGAAAAGGATAAACTGCGCCCCGCCGCCAACGTCTTCCGCCGGCGATACTCCGCCAACCTGCTGGAGGCACTGGACTGGGCCATGGAAATCGACCCGCTGCTGCGACCGCAGAGCGTCGACGAATTCATCCAGGCCCTCGACCGCCCCGATCAGGAGCCCGGTGACCTGCTCGAACACATGGCCAATCCCTTTTCCTGGTTCCGCGGATGAAATACCAGCACACCAAGACCAGCCGCCTCGGCAACCGTATGTCCAACGAAGACCGCATCGGTATCGCCGAGGTCGACGGCCGCGTACTGTTGGTGCTGGCCGATGGTATGGGTGGTTATCGTGGCGGCCAACTGGCCGCCACCGCCCTGGTCAACAGCATGTTGCGCCAGTTTCAGCTGCACCGCCAAACCATCGCCGAGCCGTTCGCCTTCCTCAAGGTATTGATCGCCGATGCCCATCGGGCGGTCATTCACAAGGGCATCGAACAATATCCGCCAGTGGAACCGCGTACCACCTGCGTGGTGTGCCTGATCCAGCACGGCCATGCCTGGTGGGCGCACGTTGGTGACAGCCGCCTGTATCTGTTCCGTGATGGCCATGTACTGAGTCGCACACGTGACCATTCAAAAATCGAAAATCTGCTGGGGGCCGGAAAGATCAGCGCAAGAGAACTCAAAAACCATCCCCAGCGCAACCTCGTCACCCGCTGCGTGGGCGACCGAAAACGCCCTCCCGTTCCCACCTTCAGTGAAAAGACCGCACTCGAAAAAAAGGATATTTTTCTGCTCTGTTCCGACGGTCTGTGGGCCGCCATCGACGACGACTATATGGCGGAAACACTGCAACAAACCACCCTCAACAAGGCCGTCGACCGCCTCGCCTACCAGGCCGAGTTCCGCAGTTACCCCGAGGCCGACAATATCAGCGTGATCGCCCTGCGCTGGATTTCGGACGAAAGCGAACGGCAAGCGGAGAACGACGTCGAAGAAGACGAGCTGGCCCAGACGCTAAAGGCGCTGGATGCCGCGCTGGAAAAGCAGTGATCGGCCGATTCCCCCGGAACAAGCGGGCCACCGGGGCCCGCTTTTCATGACAAACGGATGACCGGCTACGTGTCCTGTGACTGACGGCGGCGATAGCCGGCACCGGCAAGCCCCATCAGTCCCAGTGACACCAGGGCAATGCTGCCCGGCTCTGGCACCGTGACGGTACCCAGGGCCTTTGGTGAGCCCACGGTTATGCCACCAGCGCCCGGGAAGGCCGGGTCGCCGGTGTTGACCTCACGGGTCATCCACGACGTCTGGTATGGTGCCTGTACCGAGTCATAGGCCGCAGTGAAACCGAAGCCCGAAAGCCACTCGCCGGGATCGATGGCAGTTCCCCAGCGGGTGTTGCTATCCTCACCTTCTCCGGTAGCGCAGAAAATGCCTCCATCACTATCAATGGGGTTGTTGCAATACCAGTGCAACACCTCCGTGGCGCTGAAGATGGGATTGTTGGCGCCATCGAGCAGTTGATACCAGGGGTCATTAGGATCCTGCCACGCGGCAACACCGTCCCAGCCCGTACTGGCATTGGACGCGCCAATGGTTTCGATGGCCCAGCTCCAGCCGTCCGGCGAGCGGATGTCGGTGATGCCCATGTCATCGAACCAGGGCAATTCCCAGTCGATGATGATGTGCCGCCCGTCGCCGAGAGCTTGGGAGTCATTGACGATAAACTCGCCATTACCGAACCCGATGTCGTCATTGAACACCGTAAAGCTGTAGTCCCAGACAGTGCCGTTCTGCACGACCTCATCGGTCACATGCGAAAGTAGGGCGGCTTCGGCCGGCCCGGCAATCACTACCCCCAGACTCACGGCGGCGGCGATGGCCACAACCTGCGAACTTCGTCTCGATTGCATTGTATTCACTATTGCTTCTCCTAAGGTGATTACTCTCCAGAACTTCCCTGAATCAGGCGGGAAGACCGTATACCAAAACTCCGGAGTGAAGTCATTCCTGTTGCAAGTTTCATGCACAAATATTTTTCTCTTGTCAATCAATTGGTTGCCCCCTTGGGAAAATCGATCAACGGAAAACCGTAAGAAAAGTCGACAGCTATTCCAAAAGCAGTCTTTATGGGGGCATAGAAACTGGAGAAAACAAACGAATGCAGACACCCAACACGAAACCGCAGTGAAAAAACCGGCCATTTTGCCGGCGCGATGGTTCATATATCATTAAGATCGATAGCCAAAAACGTTTGCCATACCTTGTCTGGCCGCCAGCCCGTATAGAGAATCGATTGCGCTTCCTGCGCCGAAAGCTCTCCCACCCATTGTTGATAATGAAACATGAACGCCGATACCCGATAGTTTTTTGCGCAATGCACCCACACCTGTTCGCTCTCCAGTGCCGCCATCAATTTGATAAAGACCGCAAGGTGTCTTTTCTCCGGCGCATCAAATGGCACCGGAATATGAAAATATGACAGCCCATGCGCGGTCACAATCGCGCTCTCATTGTCCATGGCTCCGGCGGAATCCGGCATGGCCAGATTAATTACCGCCTTATATCCATGCCGTGCGATATCACCAAACTGTCTTTCTGTCGGCTGACCTGAGGTTGCAATCTTCTCGCTAAGCTGGACGTAATGGGTGATTGCTTCAATATTCATTGTGCCTTTGCCCTATGAATGGCCTGCTCCGGTTGAGCTGCCCCTGAACCAAAAATACCGTCATTGTGGGTGAAACGCAGTGAAAACCCAAAAGCCAGCCTGTTCGAAATACCACCCTCCTCATTGGCTTGGCCGGCAATAACACGGTGACCCCATGAAGCTACTGATACGCAATCTTGCCCGCACCACGACAGAGGTTGAACTTCGCGCCTTGTTCGAGGCCCACGGTGCCGTACAATCCTGTGCCCTGGTCATCGACAAAAAGACCGCTGGTTCCAAGGGGTTTGGCTTCGTCGAGATGCCCGGGCTGGGTGATGCCAAAGCGGCGATAAAGACCCTCAACGGCAAGGATGTCGCGGGCAACAGGATCCGCGTAAAAAAAGCCGGAACGAAGCCGGGCGAAGCAAAAAAAGAGAGGGGCAAGCGCGATGGATCAGGGAAGGAATAAATCGGTCAGCCACGATCCGTTGCACGGCGTAACCCTCAAGATGATCGTCATCCGCGCGGGGTATTGAAGGGTGTTGACGGAGTCTTGAGAGACTTGGCATACCGCTATTCCCGCGCAGGCGGGAATCCAGCGTGCAGGGAATTCCAAACACTCTGAATGAATCGCTCCGGCGAAAATCGGATCCCGGTCTCTGGATTCCGGTATTCATCGGAATGCTGGCGGTGGAGCGGCGAGATGAAAAACACAGGCCTGCGGACTTCAGGGTTTTTGTGTCGTCAGGCCGTGATAACGCACACGGCGTTTAAAAACATCTATTTCCACGGGCGACAGGGTTTCATCGACCAGGCTGCGCATGGGCAGGGGACGGGTGTCGGGCTGGGTTTTCTGCCACGGTACGATGTACAGCACCTTGGGCAGTTCACGCGCGGCGCTAATCTCGGTCTCTTCCAGTTCGATGCGGACTTCGGCGCCGGTCGGGCTGGCGAGCGGCATCAATAGTGCGGCGATAAAAAGTGCGCAAAACCGTCTGCGTCTAGTCGATAACATCAATGAACTCCCGGGTCTTTTCGGTTTTGTCGTAGCGCACCGGGCTCAGTTTGGCGAGGGCGCTGAAGCTCTTTTTCACCCATTCGTCGTAGTTGCCATCGATGGCGCGCTGGGTGTTGACTTCATGAGCCTCGATGGCCTTTTCCTCGAAGGGGTAGGCCTGTTCTTCGAGCAGGATATCGTATTGTTCCAGTTCTTCTTCGTTGAGCCCCTCGGGCCGTTCCGATTCCAGCAGGTCGCGGCCGAAGCCGTTGTAGATTTCGGCAATGCGGTAGGTGGAGGCGGTGGTGACGCCTTCGATGCCGTAGTTGGCGGCTTGGGTGTAGGCGTCGATGCTGGCTGTCATCAGGCGTTTCTTTTCCTGGAGGTTTTTCTTTAGCGGCTGCACCAGACGCACCTTGTTGTAGGCGTCGAAGGTGTCCTGCGCCAGTTCCAGCGTGGCGTTGGCGGCGAGGAACTGGCTACGTGCCGTCGCGGCGCCGGCGGCCGCGGTGTCGAGCGCGATCAGCTTGCCCAGCCAGTAATGGCGCGATGGCTTGTCGCGGCGTGCCTTGTAGATGTCGGCGAGGCGGATATGGGCCTCGATCAGGTCGTCGTAGGGCTGCTTGAAGGTGCGGATGTATTGCTTGTAGATCTCGGCGGCATCCAGCGGACGTTCGGCCTTTTGATAGAACTCGGCGGTCTGCCAGAGGATCTGGCGTTTACGGCCACTGTCGGTCTCGTTGGCGTAGAGCACACGGTAGGTGTCGGCGGCATGTTTCCAGTCACCGGTCTGTTCGTAGGCCAGGGCCAGTTTTTGATGGGCATCGGCGGCCAGTTTGTGGCCGGGGTAGCGGTTGGTAAACACTTTGAGTACGGGAATGGCCAGCGCCCAGTCCTGTTTGGTCATCAGCGAGGCGGCGGCATCGTACATGGCGGCGGCGCGAATGGAGGCTGTCGGTGTCTGTTCACCGACGCGCAGGAAGTGGCGCGCGGCGGCGCCGTGCAGGCCGGCTTCGCGGGCCTGTTCGCCCTGCTTGTAGATGGCGGCGGCAAGGCGCTCAATGGTGGGCTGACGATCAGGGTCGTTGGCGCCGAGCAGCTGCAGACGCTGTAGTGAGGCGATTTCAGCCTCGGCGAACAGGCCCAGTTCGAATTCGCCGACGGCGATGATGCCCCAGTCAATGCGCCGTAGTTTGAGGGGGGGTTCGGGCTGGGCGCCAATTACGTACCAGGCGGTGGCAACGGCTTGTGGGTAGTCCTTCAGCGCCAGTAGTTCCTCGGCGGCCTTGGACATCACCCGGGTGGCACGTTTGTCCTGCGGGAACCAAGTGACAAAGCGCTTGGCGGCGGCGATGCTGGTACGGCGCTGTCGGGTTTGCGCCTCGCCTTTCAGCGTGTCGACCTGCGCGCGATGCGCGAGTAACGCGGCATAGCCGGCCTCGGTGCTCTTGTCGTGTTGTGGGTAGTGATAGGCGGTGGCCTCGAAGGCGGCGGCGGCGGCGACGAGGTCGCCGCTGTCGAGCAGGGTTTCCGCCAGTAACAGGTGCATGCGCGGGGTCTGGGCATCGCTGGGGAAGTCTTTGACGTAACTGCGGTACCAGTGCGCGGCGATGCGGTAGTCGGCGGATTTTTTGCTTTTCTGCGCCTGGGCGTGGTAATAGCGCGCCAGGTCGTCGAGATTACGCTTCAGGTGCGGAGTGAGCTGGCTCAGCAGTTCCGGGCTTCGCAGTGTCTGCCAAAAGGCGGTGTTGCCGAGGCCGTAAGTGGTGACCAGGTCGGCCTTGGCGCGCAGCACAGCTGTGAGGCGGCCGGCCTGTTTATAGATGTCGATTTCGCGCACCAGAAACAGCGGTGACCGGTGATGGACGGGATTGCGTTCGACAAAGGCCTGCAACGTCTCGGCGGCATCGTCGGTGCGGCCCTGCGACAGGTACAGCTCGGCGAGGTGCTCATAAACGCTGGCGGCGTAATCGAGCGGCGGTGCATTGCGCGGGCCGTAGTCGTCGAAGAAGGCATTAACCGATTCCACACCTTTTAGATAAGAGAAGGCCAGGCTGATGATGCGCAAGGTGTCGTCCAGCAGTTCGCGTTCGCTGCGTAAGAAACCGGACACTTGGCGGCCATTGGCGAAGCTGCGATCCAGCACGCCGAAATAGGAGCGCAGCGAGCGTTTTGTGTCACCCTGCTTGAACACCGACCAGCCGTGCTTGAACAGGGCGCGGTCGTAGTAGGGGCTGACGGCGCCGAGGGCGACGATGTACTGGTAGGATTTTTCCGCCTGGGTGAAGTTGCGGAAGGCGAAGTTGATCTCGGCACGGCGGAATTCGACTTCGTCGCGGTGGCGGATATGCGGATATTCCTTGATCAGACGGTCGAGAGTGGTCAGGGCCTTGTCCAGCTCGCCGTTGAATTCGTAGGCACGCGCCAGCTGGTAGAGTACGCGGTCATTGCCGGCGTAATCGGGATATAGCTCCAACAGACGTTCGTATTGCTGGATGGCGCGGCTGACGTTTTCCTCGCCCTCCGCTTGATCGGGCGTGGGCGTACTGTCGCCATCTGTCGCGGCAGGCTGCTCTTCACGCTCCAGCTCGAGATCGGCCAGGCGTTGCAGGGCGATGGCCTTGAGGGCATCGTTTTCGGTGCTCTGCGCCAGTATTTCGTAGCTCTGCTGCACATCGTGGTTGAGCATGGGCGGCAGGGCCGCGGGGGTGATCTGCGCGGCACGTTCTTCGAGGACGGCCAGGGTGGGGTCGTCGTCGATGGGGCCGCGTGCGCTGCAAGCGGCGAGCAGCAGGAGCGGCAGGCTCAGTAACAGGTGGCGCATTACGGGGCCTCCTGCGGTTTGGCGTCATCTGCCTGGGTGGCGGGCTGGGCGGCGTCGAGCGGCGGCTTGTCACCCGCTTCGGTCGGTGTCTCCAGACGGGTCTGATGGGCGGCCAGATCCTGCAAATGCGCCAGCGAGAAGCGCGCCCGGTCGAGATAGTCCAACAGATTGTCGCGCAGGCGATCCAGCGCTTCGTCCACCTGTATTTGCAATTGTCGTTGTTGTTCGGCGAAAGCGGTGTCCACGTCTTGTTTCAGCACGTCGATGCGTCCACGCAGGTGCTGGATGCGCTGGTCGAAGCCTTCGAAACCCGCCGGGGCCTGGGCGCGCGCCTGTTGCAGGGAGTCCTGCTGGGTGAGGGTGGCCTCGAATTCCCTGTCCAGTGAGTGCAGGGCCTTTTGCACCGTCCAGCGCCGCGCGGCATAGGTGGTGCGAATGTCGTATTCCAACAGGCCGGTGAAGAAGCGGTACTGCTCGCGGTAACGGTCGATGCGGCGGTGATCCTGCAGGTGCTCCAGGCGGTCTTCGATGCCTTGCAGGCGCTCGATCAGTTTTTGTTCGTCTTCCGTGGCCAAGGTCAGGGCATCGTATTCTTCGTCAATGCGCTGCAATTCCTGGGCGTAAATGTCACGGCTGGCGCGGATGTCTTCGATGCGCGCCAGGGTCTCGTCGGGGGTGAGGCGTTCGAGCTGATCCTCAAAGGTCTGCCGGCGCAGAGCCAACATGTGGTCGTAGGCGGGCATATCACTTTCCCAGCGGGCCAGTTTGCCGCGCAGAAAATTGAGGTCGCGCAGGTTCTTGATGGCCTCATGGAAGCCGTGGCCAGCCATCAGGGTTGGCAGGTAGCGGGCCTCGGGGGTCTCTGGCAGCAGCTCAGCCTCCCAGAACCAGCCCATTTCGTTGCCGTCGACCTGTTTCAGCAGGTCATCCCACAGGCGGCCTTGGCTGACGGCGGCGCGGGTGGTGTCCAGGGCCGTCAGCTCCTGCTGATAGATGTCGATGGCCTCGCGGTAGGAATTCATCGCCTGCGGGTAGGCCTGCAACCGTTCCTCCGCGTAGCCCTTGGCGAGCAGGGATTCGAACACTGCGACATCGACGCGGTCACGTTGACTCAGTTCGGTCCACGGCAGCAGGGCCTGTTTGTATTGTTGCTGTTCCAGCGCCACCCAGCCCATGCCCAACAGGGCCTTGTTGGAGAACGGCCCGTTGAGGCGCACGCGGCGCAGGTAGCCACGGGCGCGCTCGGGATCTTGTTTGAGTGCGCGGTAGCCCAGCGCTAGATTGGCTCGGTCGCGCAGGGCTTTGAGATGTTCATCGCCGCTGCGCAGCTGACCAACCCTGTCCAGCAGGCCCTCGCCCTCTTTCACCTGGCCCGCGCGCACCAGGGCGACACCGAGATTGAAGCGGGCGAACCAGGCCTGGTTTTCGTCACCGTCATCGGCCAGTTCGGTTAGGGATTCGGCGGCCTCGGCGTACTTCTCGCGCGCCATCAGCAGGTTGGCCTTGAGGGTTTGCAATTCCTCGTCGAGGGCCGGGTCAAGGTGATCGCCGACCTGCCACAGGGCGATGTTGGCTTCTTCGTAGAGTCCCTTGTAATAGCGGATCTTGCCTAGATAGAACCAGGCGCGGTCGTGCACCTCGGGGCTGTCTTTTTCGTCCAGCAAGACCATGAACAGACGCTCGGCGTCGTCGTGCAGGCCGTAGGAGAGGTAGATGCCCGCCAGCAGCAGCTGTGCCTCGGCGTCATGGTGCTGGAGCAGTTCACGCTCGCGCGCGGTGAGCAGATGTACGGCGGCGGAATAATAGTTCTGCTGGTAGAACTGGTACAGAGCCTCACCGTAGTAGAGGTCACGCACCACACGTGGCTCGTCATCGGCGTGGCTTTGCGCTGGCGGCAGCAGGCCGGCGCCGAGCAGGGCGACGCCCAGCAGCAGGTTTTTTGCCCGCAAAGTGCTGGCCGTGGATTTCAAAGCGCTGAACATAGTGATGGGCAAGGTGTTGTTCCGGTTCCTATTCCCATTCCCGGACGACGAATTCCGGCTGCAGTTTGGCAGTGACGTCGCGGATCTTCAGCTCCATGAATTTGGCCGCCGCGCCCTTCTTGAATTTGACCGTGGTGGCACGACGGTAGTCGCGGTTGTTGGGGCCGGGGCCGGTAAAGGTGGCGATGAGTTCATGTTCGCCGCTTTTGACGTTGCCCAACCACAGGCGCTGCACGCCACCGCGCTGCAGGGCGTCCAGTTCGCGCTTGGTGTAGAGGTGGTTGGCGACCTCTTTGCCATCGATTTTCAGTTGTACCGAATCGAGGCGGAAATAGCTGCCCACGTCGATGGAAAGAAATATCGCCAACTGGGTGTTGGAAGGAAACAGCAGTTCCTCTTCAAGGATGAACAGGTCGCGGTTGAGGGCCTTGGCCTGCTTTTTCAGATCCTGCACACGGGCGTCGAGGCTGCGTTTCTTTTCCACTGCGGGAGCCGCTTGGACAGTTGTCGTCTGGGCCGGCGTGGTTTCGGTCTCTGCCGGGGCGGGCTCCGAAAGAGGGGGTACTGCCGTTATTTCGGCGGCTGGGATCTGCGCTGACGGTGCGCCGGCCGGGGCCTCTGCCGCAGATGTGCTGGTCGGCGTACTGTCAGTACTGGCTCCGATGGGCGCCGCGATGACCGGCAGGCCGATGGATAGCATTAACAGGGTCGCCGCCAGCATGAGGTGGCTCAGGCCTTGCTGCAGGCGTGCCGGGGAGAATCGGGTGTGGTGCGGGGTAGGCATGGTGGATTCCTTGCTCAATACCAGATCGAGACGAATAGGCGCAGGACGTAGGCGGAGAAGCTGTACAGGGGTTCGCTACCCGGAGTGAGCCCTTTCGCACGCAGATCACTGAAGTCCTGATAATTGAATTGCATATAGTTGTATTTGACGTTCAGGCTGCCCTTGTCGATAAAACCCCAGCCCTGGCGGGCAAAATGGTAGCTGGCGCCGAGACCAATGCCGTGGCTGTAGTAGGTGCTGAGTTCTTTGTCGCGGGCCCGGTAACAGTACGGACAGTCGTCCAGACTGGGCGCCTTGCCGGTAAACAGGTCGCTGTAGAAGTTGGCGCGGCTCTGGGTGTAGTAACGGTAGCTGGCCTCCAGGATCCAGGCCTTGCCCAGCGGATGGATGTAGCCGATTTCACCAATCAAGGCATCGATGCCCCAGGTGTCGATAAAGCCACGCACCTCGCCGTGCACGACAGCGCGATAGGGCAGGTAGTACAGTGCCTTGAGACCCAGGGCGTGGCTGGTGCGGGTGTTGGGGTACTGCTCTGCCTGGAGCTGATAAGCGCCGTTGCCATCGAGATAGCGCACCGAGCGGTAGGGGTTGTTGAGATAACCCTCATCGGTGACCAGCTCGTAATTGAGGTCGATGAGGGAATTCTTGCTCAATACCTGTGACAGGCCCAAACGGAAGCGTTGGCGATCGGCCTTCTTTTTAAAGTTGGGGTCGATGTTACCGGCCTTGTCGGCACGCTTGCGAATGGTGTCCCAGCCCTGGCCATAGCCCAGGCTGATGGTGGTCAGATCGCCAAACAGGGAGTGACTGATGCCGAAGGCGGCCGAGTTGGCGCTGAAATCGCTTTCTTCACTGTTAGTCATGGAGAGGTTGAACAGGGTTTTTTCATACAAAAAATCGCCGCCCACGGTCTTTTCTTCGCGATATTCGGTGTAGGGGCTGGCGGTGGTCACCACGTCGATGGAGGCGCTGGAAATGGAGTCCACATAATAGTTACCGAACAGCGAGGTGTACTTGCCCAGCTGCTTGCGCGCCAGCAGGGAGGGGCCGCTGACGTCCAGGCCGCCGCCGGAATAGGCGTGGTAGAGGGCGTCGGCGCGGTCTTCCGGCAACACCGCCGCCGTCAGCGGCAGACAAAAGCCCAGTACACCCGCCACCAGCAGGCCCCAACGGAAACCGTTGCGGGTATCAGTTGCAGCCGCAGCCACCGCCACCCCCTCCTTCGGCGCCACGCGCACCCTCGCGGGCCTCATAGACGTGATTGACGTAGCTGTCGGCGACCGGATCGCGCGAAAAGCTCATGATGGGATCGGCTAGATTGGCGCGCTCGTAGGGCTTGACCCACGGCTCGATGCCGCTGCAGCCCGCCAGCGTTCCGACGACCAGGCTGAACAACAGCGCGCTGCATAGAGATGGGCGCAGTTTACGTCTCATTCGCGGATCAGCTCCTTGATCTGTTGGCGGTATTCGTCTTCGTAACCGGGCAGGAAGCCCTTGTGCACATAGCGCACGGTGCCGTCACGGTCGAGAATCACCGTGGTGGGCATGGCCACCACATTGTAGAGTTTGCTAACGCTGTTGCGGGCATCGAACAGCACCGGGAAGGTGACCGGGATTTCCTTGAGCATATCCAGCGCGGCGCTGGCGTCCTCTTCCACGTTGACGCCCAGCAGGGTGAAGCCGAGGTCGCCATAACGCTCGTGAAGCTCTTCCAGCAGGGGCATCTCCTGCCGGCAGGGGGCGCACCAGGAGGCCCAAAAATTGACCATCACCACCTCGCCGCGCAACTCGCTCAGCTTGATGTTTTCGCCACTGCGGCTCTTCAAGGTGAAGTCGGGCGCGGGGCCGCCAACGTCCAGGGCCAGGGCACTGCCGGCCATCAGCAGGCTCAGCAGCAGGGTCAGAATGATTCGGTTCGGCATGTTCATCGGGTTACCTCTTTTACTTCTCAGTGGAGCTAGAAAAAAATACTCAGGCCGGCGCTGGTCTCGAGATTGTGCGTGGTCTTGTTGTCGCCCAGCAGGTCGATGTCAAAGATGTGGTCGCGCATATCGAGATGGATGGCCAGCCAGTCAGTGGCGAGAAAGCGGTAGCCGACGCCAACGTTGAGGGTGAAGCGATCATCGCCGGCGAAGGTGGTCGAGCCGGCGCCACCGATCACGTACAACGCCGAACGAAAGGCCCAGTTGCGGCTGACGAAGGTCTCGCCGGGCAGCAGATTGTAACCCAGTGAGACGTTGTAATAACTGAGGATGCGCTCCTCGTCAGTCAGCAACGGGGCGCCGCCGCTGAGACGTTCATAGCTGGTTTCGGTGGTGGTCGAACGGCCATAGGTGGCCTCGAAGAAGATACCTTCGGTGACGTGATAGGCCACGCGCGCGCCAATCACCGCATTGGCGCCGAAATCCTCGGTACTGAGCAGTCCACCAAACACGCTGATCTCGAAATCCTCGCTATCGATCGCGTCGATACCGACTTCACGTCGGTCGATCTGCGGTTGGATGACCCGCTGCCCGGCAGCCTGATCGGTGTCGTCTTCGGCCGCCAGGGCCGTTGCGCTCCACAGGCAGGATATGCACAGGATGCTCAAAAGAAGAATGCGAAGCCTGCCTTCCATTCCTTGAATTCCTTATTGTTGTCATCACTGGAAAAAGTGATGTAGCGGTTGAACTCTGCTCGCAGTACGAAACGGCGTGACAGCCAGGTGCGCAGGCCCAGGCCCACGTGAGCGGTCAAATCGTTGCTGTCCTCGGGTGGCACCAGAGTGGTGCGCGGCTGGGTACTGAGATAACCGCCGCCAAGACTGAAAAAAGGCGACACCCGCCAGCGCGGAAAGGGTTGAGAAAGCAGGTTCACGTTGAACAGATAGCTGGAGGAATAGTCACCCAGCACCTGTGAACCGCTCAGCTCGGCAGAGAGATTGGCATTGAAGGCGTAGCCAGCGTAGAGGCTGATCTGCGGGGCATTGTTGAACACCCCGCCGAGCAGGCCGAATTCCCAGCGGCGCTGGCTGAAGTCGCCCAGGGCAGGCTCTTGCAGATGGGTGTTTTCTCCGTCCGGGGTCAATGTCTTCTCCAGTTGCGCGCGCGCCACCCAGCCGCGTTTGCCGTCGGGGGTACGCACCTTGAACCAATCGGTCTTGCGCTTCAGTACTTCGATGAAGTCATCACGATCCACGACATGAAACACCGGGTAACCGACGCCCGGGCCGGTGTGCAGCTCAATGAAAGGCTCGGCCACCTGCAGCAGGGCGTATTCCTCCGTCGCCTGTACAGAAGCGGCTGCCAGCAGCATGAGCAGGACGATCCACGGCGGGGTGGGAATGGCTTGTCGGGTGCGGGCAGTCACAAATGCTTACAGCGGCTCATTGTTGGCTTTATTGATGCTTCCGTCCGGAATTAATAGCGCGCGGCCGTGATCAGGGTCACAGGCCGAGGCGCCAGCGGGGGCGCGGGGCTGGCCAGGCAGGGCGTCTTCGGCTGCCCACCATAACCGCAATTGGATTGAGGCCATGACGGCGCTCATCTTAACGATTCCAACACTATACGGCCAGTGCGGTTAAGTCTCTTTTTTGCGTAACCGGTCAATTCAGCGGTGCAGCGGACGGATTGTTGTAATACTGCGCGCCGATATCCAGCCATTCGGCGATCAGACGCAGCTCGGTGGCGCTGAGATAGCCGAAGTGATCATCCGTGGGATCGAGGAACTTGCCCATGAAGGTGCCGGCGCGGGAACCGCCGGGACGCATGGCCCGGGTGGTGACGGGTATCGGTACCTGGTCGAAGAGTGGGATACGATCAATGACCTCACCGGTATTGGGGTCGATGATCTCATCAAACAACGGATTGCCATCTTCATCGAGCCGTGGGACTTCCCGCGTCGCGTCCCGCAACACCCCATCCACCAGTTCTTGCTCGTTGTCGGCGGACAATAGTTCGCGATAGGACTTGAAGTGGTCGCCATTGATATCCGACTCGCCATCGCTGAGATCCAGCTGGGACGCCGGTACCCGTGCGACAGCGACGTTGTTGATATCCACATTGTTGTGGCAGTTAGTGCAGGTGCCATCGCCAATCACCACATCGTTGGCATCCGTGACCGGCCGGGCCAGGCTCCACAGGGGATGAATGTGGGTTTCGTAGTTGATGATAGTGCGGCAGTTGGCATTCCAGCTATCCTGGCAGGTGGTCTTGGCGGGCGCATTGGTGCCGAAGTAGACGAGTTCCGGGTCGTCATAGCGCAGATCAATGGCCGGTGCAGGAGCGGCTGCCGGGTCGATCCACCACTCATCGACGGATTGCAGATTGACCGAAGGACTGAGCTGCCGACAGAGCGTCAGGGTATTGAAATCACCACAGAGCAGACGGATGCGGGTCTGTGCCATGGTTTCGTCCATTTTCGCAATCAGATTGGCATGGGTGCCGGGAAAGGGCTCTTCCGTGCTGGCGCCGCGGTTCACCGGGTCGGGCTCATCGGCGGCGCCGTGGGGCTTGGGCGCCGAGCCGTCGTTGGGATTGTGATCGTGGCAGCCATTGCAGGTCAGGGTCTCGCCGGGGCGCAGTTGCAGCCAGTTCTGGTGGCGACCGCCGATGCGCCGACCGTCCTTGTCCACCACGCTGATAGCGAAGGGCACATTGGCGGGCACCTTGATCAGCACCGAGCCATCGGGTTGAATTGGCGCATAACCAATGATCTCGCGCATCTTCTGTTGGCGGCTGACACCGAAAGCACTGCGGTCAAAATCCAGCGCATCACGATCAGGGATGGGCACGGACTTGACGAGGCGCAGAAAGCGCGCCCGGCGCTC
This sequence comes from Gammaproteobacteria bacterium, assembly GCA_011051755.1. Lineage (GTDB taxonomy): Bacteria > Pseudomonadota > Gammaproteobacteria > SZUA-152 > SZUA-152 > DRQN01. Next base: position 3,086 of record DRKN01000009.1, on the reverse strand, counting down.
ATCGGCCGTGACCTGGGTGGGATCGGCCAATTGCCCGAGGCTGGTGATGGTGGCATTGCCGCTGCCAAGCCTGTTAAAGCGGCCGTCGAAGTCGTAGACACTGCGGATATGCAACAGGCCGACGTCCTCATCGGCGAGATTCTGATCCAGCTCGAAACCCGCGACCCTGTCATAGAGAATGGCCGGCTTGCTGCGCGGCGCGGCGACCACAGGCTCTTCGATGACCCAGCCCTCTTCGGGCAGTACCACAGGCAGCTGAGTCTGTCGGTCGAGGTCATAGATGTAGATGCCATAAACGGGGAAAGCCTCAACGGTATCGGCAGAGATGTCGCCCAGGCAAGGCAGAATGCGTGTTTCATCGCCTTCGACGACCACTCGGCGGCACTGGCTCCAGCTCACCAAGGCACGGTTGGTGCCGTCCCACAGAGGATAGATGCTGCGAAAACGGCCATTGGGAGAGATACTGCCGTCGCTGCGCACGTCGAGATCCACTGCCGAGGTCTGCGCGGGGCCGCTCAGCACGCCTTGCCGGGGCCAGACGGGCTGGGTGTTGTCGACATAGTTGGCAATATCGATGAGTGCGGGCGCGCCGCTGCCCCGGCCTGCCGAGCCTGCGGAGGATTTGAGCATGGCGAGAACCCGACCGTCTTCCATCTGGCGTGGGCTGAGGAACTGCACATCATCGGCGCTATCGTCGTGCACGCCATAAATCACCTTCAGCTCGGTACCGTCGGGGCGAATGCTGTATAGGTTCATGGCATCGCGGCTGCCCATATGATCCCAGCGGGTGAAGAGAATTTCACCCGTGCTGAGCACCGTGGGATCGAGGTCGTGGCTCTGGTTGAAGCTGATCTGCTGGATATCGGTGCCGCTGGCGCTCATCACATGCAGCAGCGGGGCCTGCTCGTTCATGCTTTCGTCGAGGGCGCGAAAACGGCTCTTGCCCTCGTTGCTGAGTACGATACCGGAGCCTTTCTGGCGCGTGGAAGTAAAAACGATACGGCCGTCCGGCAGGTAGTGCGGGGCCAGATCATCGCCTTCGTTGGCCGAAATATTCAAACGGATGATGCGCTGCGGGCAGGCGCCGGTGGTGGTGTCGTATTCGTAGATGTCCCAGGTGGGCTCCATGTCGTCATCGGGATCAGGATCCGGCAGACGCAGGGAGAAAATAATCTTACTGCCGTCGTAGGATGTCTCCAGATCGCGCACATCGCCCAGGCCCTGGGTCAGACAGAAGGTGATATTGCGTTCGCTGGCCGAGGGTGAGGCGCGATCACGGTACCAGATGTCGCCGCCCTCGGTGAATCCCAACACCTCGCTGATATCCGTCTCCGCCAACACCTCCTCATTGGTGTCCTGATCGATCTCGGTGACGATGGGACGCTTGATGTAGGCAATACCGAAGTCCTCGACCAACTGCTCCGGCGGCACCTCCTCGCAGGCCGTCAGTACCAGCACGCCGATCATGGCCATGCCTTGAATTAACCTGCGGGTTGTTTGATCCATACGTGTTTTCACCAATTGCCGGATTTGCCGTTGCTGTCTTTTTAGCGCAAACAGCACGCCGGCTATCATTAATATCGCAGTAGCCCGCAGCCTGCCGAGACCGGAGTCACAAAATGAGCATTCTAACGAATTCAGGCGCCTTACCCCTATCAGTAATCACGCCCATTGTATTGGCGGCCTTTTGGCCGGATTCGACAGGGGGCTGCATGGTTTCTACTTTCATCAAAACGACGGCGTAATCCGGGTCACCCTCTAAAAAATCCACGATGACCTCCTGGCCGATGCGCGGGATCGCCATGGCGCCCCAGCCGGCCCCGGCCCTGGCTGGCCCGAAATAGAATGGTCAGTTTTCGCTTTTTAACAGTGACAAGAAATTAGTGAAATTGTCAGCTACTGGCTTTATAGCTTCCTCACCTTCTAGATCACTAACTATATAAACAACAGATGGATTTTTAGGTTCTTTACGAAAATCGAACCCAAAGGAGTTACCGCCACCTGTACCCATTATAGGGATAATCTTATCAGGTGCAAATCCAGTTAATATTTCAATATTAAATAGTACTGCGCTACCTTCATAGCTTTCGTTTTTTTCAAAATGAAATAGCTCGTTTACACCCGTGGTAATATTGCCTATTTTTATTATATTAGGCTTGGGGACTTTCCCTTGGTTTTCTTTCACAATTTCTAAATAGTCTTTAGGGAATTTAATGTTAAATTTAGCCTCGATATTCTTAATTGCTTCGTCTGAAGCGGTTACGGTTTTGTTCCACAAATAACTTTTCCAGTTTACTGTCATCTTAGTAACCTCCGCCCCAGATAGACATGCCACCTGTATGCTTAAAAGATCCATGTATGGCCTTGTCTATAAGTTGCATTCTACCAACATCTTGATGGTGGTGCCAAGTCAATCCGGGAGGTGCTTCACCATCTGGTGGAATTTTTTTAAGGAAATCAATTTGCGCTTGAGTTAATTTCATTTCTCTTGCTAGTCCGGGATTATTATTTAACTGTTTGGCAAGTGATTCGTTTGCTGCTTTGAAATGTTGGTAATCGTTACCAGTTCCTAGATGCTGGTCATTAAGTACTGTGTCAAACTTGCTATTGAAAACCGGAAATCCGTTTTCATCATATTTTAATTTTTTACCTCTAGCTGTTACATACCCATCTTTGTCAATATTTTTTTTATTGATTATTGTTTTTGCTTCACCTTCAGCGTCTCCTCTAGGTATCACTTTACCATCGGATGTAATTTTTGGCTTGCGCGCTGGATCATTAATTTTAGAAACTGACTCGGGATCTATAAAAGTTTTAATTTTCGGTTTTGACATTGGGGGTGAAGAATTTTGATTGGATTTTGAAGTGCCTTCGGTAATAGCCACATCATTATTTACTCGGGCGGTATCCATCTCATCTTTATCTACATTCGCCTTACCCTTCGGTGTTTGTCAACATAGTTGTCGCCTCGATCTACGCAGCCTGATTTAACTCAGACTGTTCCTTCTCCGGGTTCAACCAGACCTGCTCCGGTAGCTCCCAGTTCCTGATCTCACCACTCCAGCGGTTGGGGTGACGTGCCCTGG
>DRKN01000008.1 GCA_011051755.1 Gammaproteobacteria bacterium | reverse complement strand
CGTGGTGGGAAGCCGTTAGCTGCAAGGCGCGTCTCGCCGGGAATGGCGTGCCCTTTTCAAGAGACGCAACGCCGCAGATGACGGCTTCCCGCCGCGCCCGGAGGGAGGCCCGCAAATGCCCCAATCCTGCGTTCCAGTCCTTGTCAAGGGAGGGGGCATTAACGGCGGACTGCGCCTTGTCTTGGGGCATTTGCGGGCCTCTGATAGGTGCACTTTATACGTTACACCACACTAGTACTCTTCCAAGGTGATCATGCCGGATTCAGCGTTCCTGTTGGCGCCTCACGGCACCAACAGGCGATTTTAGGCAAGCACCCGTGCAAGCAGGCAATGGCCGTCGTCCTTGACAAGCACGACAATGACAGCAGGCGCCAGGGACACTGACAGACCAACTGAATCCCACAGTAAGGGGTTGACAGGCCACTGGTAGTGGCCCATGTTATACGTACTTTTGAATACTGTATATTTGATAGATAGCATATCGCAATTTCTTATATCAAGGCTACAATAAATTCATAGTAAATTCCAAGAATTTCTTAACCATAAACGCTTACCTCCCCCCAACAACAGTCTGGTAAAAATTATCTGTCACACTGTTCCCTACAAACTTCACTGTATCAAGCATTGTAATGCCATAACTGACAAGCCGGTTATATTTTCTTACCTTCCGAATACACCCTGGCATCAATAACCACCGCCATTCCAGAAGCGGTTGATGCTTTATTTTCACCACTGCTGGAGCCGCCTTTTTCATCCCGCAAGGCGGAAAGAGCACCGTATGGCCATTCTACACGAGCGACTGACAACGCCGCAGGGCGGGAAAAAGCAGCCCAGCCCACGGGTTACGCCTGAAAAAACGCCACTCGGCGTTCATTTGGAACCAGCAAATCTCTCTTCTCGCGCCTCGCCTACCAAAAGTAGGTTCCTTAAGAAAAGCGCCTACTGTCGCCGCAGGACATCTACTTTTGGTGGTGTAGGACAACGTGGCGCTGAGCCCAGCATTATCACCGTGAAAGAGTACTGGAGAAACTCGATGTCCCGTCGAAAGAGGAAAAATTCAGCTTGTCAATATACATGCCAATGAGTCGGAAATAGAGAGTACATTATCGTTATACGATAATGTCATATATGAAATATGACGCAAGAAAATTATCCACGGAAGAACAGCATCTTCTACGGCGGCTGGCTGTACAAAGAGTGTTTGATGGTGAAGCAGCGAGTGAAGTTACATGTAGTTATGGACTTGGCGATAGAACCATTTATGGCTGGCTGAGAATCGCAAGAGAAAATAGGCTAGATGCGCTTGCACCTAAACCAAGGTTCGGTAGAGGAAGAGCGCTAAGTGACTTTGAGGCCGATGAAGTTAAGCGCTGGATACTTGGAGGCGACCCCCGTCAATACGGATTCTATTTTGGGCTATGGACTCGGCAAATCGTATCCGACCTCATCAAAGACCGGTTCAGCATCGATCTTGGTTTAACGGCTGTTGGTAATTTGCTTTATCGATTAGGGCTTAGTCCACAAAAACCGATGCGCCGCGTTTATGAAAGGGATGATACTGAGATGCCTCAAATCCACCGCCGAACCTTCGACTTGTATTGCCGGTAGCTGTCACCAAACGTCTGCTCCAGCGCCCGTTCTTCAAAAAGGATCTGGTATTTTGTGATATAACCAATGAATAGTGGAATCGGCACGAAGGCGGGAATACTCCCCAAAAAAACACCCCAGGACAGCAGGATCAGAAAAAAACCCAAATACATGGGGTTTCTCGAGATGCAATAAAGACCGTCGACCACCAGGGCTGAGGTTTTTTCAGGATAGGCGGGGTGCACCGTTGTCTTGGCCCTGATAAAGGTCGCACCGCACACCACGATCAAGCCGGCGCCGGCGATACCTAGTGCTACTGCCAAGGGTAATTGCCATGCGCCTGCGACCTGTCCGAAGGGGACAAACATCGCAATCAACAGCATCAAAACCGCCGTGATGATGACCTGAACGACGGGGATGATCCTGAAAAACATTGGAACCCCGACTAGCCGTTCAACACCAGTGTCCCCACCAGTTGCGACACCTCGGTGAGTTCATGGCGTTCCAGGTAGGCGACAATGCCATCGTTGATCTTTTTGCATACCAGCGGGTTGTAGAACAACGCCGTGCCCACACCCACGGCCGATGCTCCGGCGATGAGAAATTCAATCGCATCTTCAGCAGTGGTGACACCGCCCTGGCCGATGATGGGAATACTGTGGTCGCGGCAGACCTGGTAGACCTGATGTGTCTTCAATACCGCTACGGGCTTGATGGCGGGTCCGGACAGACCGCCCTGGTTGTTGCCGATGATGGGCGCACGGGCCTCGATGTCAATGGCCATGCCCATCAGGGTGTTGATGACGGCGAAGGCATCGGTGCCGGCTTCGATACAGCGACGGGCGTTTTGCTGGATATCGGTCTGGTTGGGCGAGAGTTTGGTGATCAGCGGCTTTTGGGTCTGCTGGCGCACTGCCTCGACGACGCGCGCGGACATCTCCGGGTCGTTGCCGAAGGCCATGCCGCCCTCCTTGACGTTGGGGCAGGAGATGTTGATCTCCATGGCGTCGATGGGTGAGTCGTCGAAGATGCGCGCCACCTCGGCGTATTCTTCGATGGAGGAGCCGGAGATGTTGGCGATGAAACGCGTCTCGTCGAAATCCAGTGTGGGCAGGATCTCGTCCACCACATGGCGTGCGCCCGGGTTTTGCAGGCCGATGGCGTTGATCATGCCCTGCGGGGTCTCGCAGACACGGTGCGGAGGATTGCCGAGGCGCGGCTCCAGCGTGGTGCCCTTGAGACAGACGGCGCCGGCGTCGCGATTGGTAAAGCCCTTGACCCGCGTGTATTCTTCGCCGAAACCAACGCAGCCGGACAGCAGCACCAGCGGTGTGTCGAAACGCATGCCGCAGAATTCGCTGATCAGCATGCCTTTTTGCAGTTTGTGCACCATCTTTTTTCCGCCTACCTGAATGTTGAAAGTCTATTACCCGTATAGGATGTCGTTTTTTAGCGAAAACGGCTAGAGGGAGGTTAGCAGTTTACATGACTTAATTTTCGACAACCATATAACTCATTGATTTAATTGGTATACGCTATGCCTCGACAGATTTTGTAAAATGCTCCATGGATTTGTCCTACCAGAGTGGCTCTGGCTTGCTAACCCCAACGAAACCGCACTGCTTGCTGGGATTCCTCCGTCACCACCAACCAGTGCTGTCCCGCTAACAACACATCGTCATGCCGGGCTTGACCCGGCATGACGTAGAGAGGTTGTCCAAATCCATGTCTCAAACCTCCTCAATCAGGTTGCTCGCCCCGCAAGCCGGGCATTTGAAATACGGCAATAGTCTGTTAACGGGACAGCAGTGACCACCAACCGTTAATAAGTAAGACGTCAGGTTTAACTTAATGATACTGGGTGGCGTCCCCTGTTTTTTCTCTTTTCCCCGGGCATACCGATAGGGCACGCTTTATGTATTTATGTGGTTGGTTTTCCGTAGGGTGGGTCAGGGGATGAGCTGAAGTATTTGAAAAACTGGATGAAAACATATGGGGGCATGATAGTAGTACTATGTTTTTTTGTGGTATTCCGCGTGACGATGCTTAGGCTAAATAATGATGTTGATATACAGATCCATTCGCCAGAAAAAATACTTGTCTTTTTGATAAGAGAAATTTAAAAGTCGAGAGAAAGTAAGGCATCTTATTTTTTAAGATAAAATTCACCATTTGCTTATACAGGGCTGGGTGAGGTTATTTCCAATTTTTATCCTGACTTCAAAGAGAAAGGCGAGGATGTTGGTTTTCATAGAGTGCTAAGAAGGCTATACTGAAAGTCATTGAGAGGAGAGAGGTTTGGGTTATTTGGGTGCGGATATTTCGTGAATTACCTACTCCTCTTGAAGTGAGAGTTTTTCATTGCCATTTGCAATACTGCGATATTTTCTTATATCGTGGTTTTTCGCTATCTGTTTGACTTAGAAACGTGCACGTTCCTAAGTGAGATGTTGTCATGGTCGTGTGCCCATCTGTTAGCTGGACCAGTTTGGTTTATGTTGCAAAAATAAGCAGATATCTTAACGTGTGGATATGTTAGCGATTAACGGACAAAGATTAGATTGAATGAATGGATGGCCAATCAACGTAAAATTGACTTATAAGGAGAGAGCAATGAGAAAATCAAAATTAATATGCATTACAGTATTCATTATTCTTTTTCTAAGTAATTTTTCCGCTCATGCAGTTAATGATGGCTTAAATGTCAAGCCAGCACCGATAGTGCCTCCAATGAGCATTGCCTATTTTACGCTCAAGCCCGACTTTAGAAAATGTATTACTCCTGTTTGTGGTGGGTGGTTTGTCAGCGCAGTTAATCGTAAAGTGTTTCAGTGTTCGGATGGCAGCGTAAAAAAAGAGTGTTATGTCGGCGCGGAGAAAATTAGCATCGTTGGTTTGTCGGATGTTCAGGTTGCTGAGCTTCGTCAGGCAATGAGAGAATCGAGAGTTCTCATCCAGGGAAGGCTATCAAGTATTGTCAACTATGGTTTGCTAGTAATCCATAATGCTTGGCTGAGTGCCTCTGACCAGTCACCTAGTGGTGTATTTGTCAATGTTAGTGATAACGGCATACGCTGTATCGTAGGCCCCTGCCCAAGCTACGATGGAAAAATTCTCAATAGGTATGCGGTCAAAAGTTTGGCAGACTACGATTTAAGTGAGGTTGAGGCAAGCGATGAACAGCTCATGCTTGCACAGGAAGCTGCTAGCTCAGAAGATGGGCTCATGATGGCAGGTCGTTTTGTCGAAGTGACGGGGCCAGGCGGTTCGGCGCAGGGTATTGCCGCGAGTCAGTTTTATCTAAAGATTGAAAGTATGGAGCCAAAAATGTGCTTTCCAACAGGGTGCTCTGGGCAGATATGTGCAGATTCTGACGTAACTACAACCTGTGAATGGCGGCCAGAGTATGCTTGTTACCGCAGCGCAAGTTGTTCAGTTCAGCGCAATGGTGACTGTGGTTGGGTTATGGATAATGAGTTAAAACGATGCTTGGCGCGCCATGCCATTGGTGGGGTTTTATAGCCAAACGCGGCAAGATAGCCTGCACATAGATCGGTAGGGTGGGCACGTTTTATGTGCCCACGCGGTTGGTTTGTAAATGATCCTTGCACGTCACGGAGTGCTCGTATTCTGCGTGGGCATGAAAAGCCAGCCCACCCTACCTGGCTTTGAATATGATTCACTTCATTTTCCTCAAAAAGAGCCTCTCCACATTGTGTACATACCTATGCAGGGACTGACTCCCAAGAAATATGGTATCCATTTCGGTCTGCACTAGATGGAGCATTTCCTTTGACTATTTTACTTTTACAATGAAAACATTCCACTTTTAGTTTCTCTCTTTGAAATCTGATGGTCATTGATCAGTTGCTGGCAAGTATGCTGTAATTATAGCCAGATACTCAGGTTTTGATGCACAAACAATATGTATGACACGACCTTCCTTTGTGTGGAGAATCAAGCAACTTTCACCTCTTTGATTTTCTGGATATTCTTCAATCATTTCACCGAGAAAAACAGTCTTTTTTTATCTCATCGAGTTGAGTTGTTGAGGGGTGTATATCAGCCACTGACAGATTTTTACGTTTTCCAGCCTGCTGGTGCGGTGAGTTTCATGCATCATAAACATTCCGGGGGGAGAAATAATGACTCCAGATATGTATCAGATGTTTGGTTGTGGCGGCATGTCTTTGGTAGGGAAAATGCACCCTACATTTTTACAGCAAACAAAAAACCTGAAAATATACGGGAAAAATAGCGGCTTTTCTTTGTGTCTCAATCTTTCAAGGGTGACATATTCTGCAAATAACAGTGTGGGTATTTTCAATGCCGCTTTTTGTCAGTGGCTGATCTGCCCCCCTTTTCTTGTTTTGTGGGGAGGGGATACAGCCTTCAAACAGAAAAACCGACTTTATCCGGATCGGGCAGTTCGTCTATTTTATCGGTAACGGAGCACTCTATGCCTCTGTGGCAGAATGAGTCCGTTCCAAGTTATCTATTTTCCGCTTCCGCTGGCCGTCAGCAGCCGATCTAACTGGTTGGCGAAGGCCTGCCGGTCACCGTGGTTGAAGCTGGGTGGGCCGCCGGTGTCGACGCCGCTGGCGCGCATCTGATCCATGAAATCCCGCATCGTCAGCCGTTGGCGGATGTTTTCCGTGGTGTACAGTTCACCGCGTGGGTTGATGGCCTGGCCTCCCTTCTCGATTACCTCGGCGGCCAGCGGAATGTCCGCGGTGATCACCAGGTCTCCCGCATTCAGTTGCTGCACGATGTAGTTGTCGGCGACGTCGAAGCCGGCGCCCACCTGTACCGATTTGATGAAACGCGAGGGTGGTGTGCGCAAGGGTTGGTTGGCGACCAGGGTCATGGGCACTTTTACCCGCTCAGCGGCGCGAAACAGGATGTCTTTGATGACCTTGGGACAGGCGTCGGCATCCACCCAGATCTGTAATTTTGCCGCCGCAGGCTCAGCCATCACGCCCGTCGACGCGCTGGCGCAGCAGGATAGGAAAATAGATATAGAAGAACAGACAGAAGACGGCGATCCAGAGGAATTGTGAAATGCCGATCCACAGCAGGTAATGCTGTGTCGTCAGCAGCGGAATGATGACCCGCACCACGCTCGCCACCAGCAACACGGCAAACAGCCAGCCGAGAATTTTTGGCGGTTCGAAGACGTTACGCCCGGTGTGGCCGAGTGAGACGCGCGCCATCATGCCTACGGTCATCATACCGATACCGCCAACGGTGAAGGCGTGTACGGCGAGGGAGGGCGAGATGTCTGTGAACAACAGGGCGAACTTGAGTGCAAAGCCGAAAATGATCCACAGGTAGGCGATGTACAGCACCCATAGCAGAGGCTTTTGCCAGATTCCCGGTGTGTGCCAGCCGATCAGGCGCACGATATGCAGTACCAGTAGTGCTCCGGCCAGCCAGCCGGTGGTGGTCACGTTGTCGAGGAAGGCGTCGCTGATCCAGAGCAGGGTGAACAGCGCCAGACTGGTGAGATCCAGCCAGCGGTGGTTTTTCAACTGCACGGGGTAATCGACGCCTTTTTCGATAAAGAAGGGGATCACGCGCCGGGCCAGCAGTAGGATTAGGGCGAGTACGAGATACAAGCCGGAATACAGGCCCATGCGCTCGCCATCGTCGACGATGCCCAAAGCGCCAAGATAGAACAGGATATTGCTGAGTAACAGCAGAAAAACCTTGGTGACGACGCTGATCTGTTTTCGCTGCCGGCTTTTTACCACAGGGTGCAGCACGGCGGCAAACAGCAGCAGGGCAAACAGGCAGTCGATGACCGCGTACAGCGCCAGTGGTAGATCTACCCAGGCCAGTGGCAGCAGCCGTGCGGCCACCCAAAGTATGAATAATGCCACCAGCGGGCGCCCGTTGAGAGTCTGTACGCCGGTCCAGTTCATTACCGCAGTGAGCAGGAAACCGGCGATGACGGCCAGGCTGTAACCGAAGATCATCTCATGGGCATGCCAGGTGGCGGGGGATATATCGCCCAGCTGGAAGGGCCAGCCAATGGCCAGTATGCCCATCCAGTAGAGCATGGCGGCAGCGGTAAAGGCGGCGCCGCCAAGAAAGAAGGGGCGGAAGCCGAGCCGGAACAGGGCAATCCGGTTATCGAACGCGGGTTTGTCTTCGATGTTGAGCATGGGGGACGACACGGCGGGAGGATGGTTGAAAACCGCAGTGTTCAGCCATTTCCCTCAGGAGTCAAATCACGTTTGTTTATTCGTCCCATTTTAAGGTTAAAATCACCGCCTTTAGGCGGTCAGGTTTATCCGTGCCGCTTGTTGTCCGGGTTGTTGAGCCTGTCTCCGCTGCCGTTTATGTGCGGTGTTTTTCTTCCACCATCTGGTCAATGGCGACCATGATGTCGTCACTGGCTGATTCCATGTCCTCGTACAGGACGATGATGTTGCCTTCCTGTGTCTTCCGTCCACTGACCTGACTGTCGGTCAGGCTCGCCAGGATGCGGTGGGCGCTGTCGTGGACGGCCGCGTGCGGTGATTCCATGGTCTGGAAAGAGGCTGTGGCGCCAAAGTATGCCTGGCCCTCGCCGCCGTAGTACCACTTGCCCAGGCGGCAGTTGTGGTGATCCACCCGCACCGCCTCGGCTTCACTGGATTCGGTGCCCGTGCTGAGCGCCATGTAGGTCTTCTGCTTGTAGAGCATATGATCCACCTTGATCAGTGAGGAAAAACTGATGTCATGGGCGAGGCTGACGGAGCGGCGTGTGGCATTGGCCTGCTCGGCGAATTCGCCGAACTTGCCTTGCAGGTCGGTGATGTTGTTCTGCATGAGTCCGGCTTTTTCCTGCATGCGGTTGGCGGTCTCTTCCATGCTGGCGGTTTCCTTGCGGAAGGTGGTGACGACCTGGGCGATCTCGCCGGTGGCATTCTTGGTGTTGGTGGCCAGCTGTTTTACTTCGTCGGCGACCACGGCGAAACCGCGGCCGTGGTCGCCGGCGCGGGCGGCCTCGATAGAGGCATTGAGGGCCAGCAGGTTGGTCTTTTCGGCAATTTCGCTGATCATCGACAGGATACCGCTGATTTCATTGCTCATGGTGTGCAGTTGGGCGCTGGCGAGGCTGTTGGCCTCGATCATGTCGACGGTGTCTTGCAGGCCAGCGACCATTTCGTGCAGGCTCTGCTGGCTTTGCCGGGCCTTTTCGGCATTTTCGTCGGTGATGTTGTGCACCTCTTTCATTTCTTCGGTGATGCGGATCAGGTCGGTCTGGCTGTTCAGCAGGTTTTTCATCATGTTGCCGGTATTCAGTGTTTGTAGCTTGGACATCAACTCATTTTGTTGGATATAGATGGCGTTTTTCTCCATCGCATCCAACGAGGCGTTGATGTTGCCGAAGCTTCTGACGATGTCGCCGTACAGACCGTCGCTGTAGGTGCGGCGGTGATAGTGTCCCTCGCTGACATTGAGAAAGCAGGCATTGACGTCACGGAAGAAGGTTTCAATTTCATCCAGCGACTCGTTCAGATCCCAGGCGACCAACCCCAGCTCACCCATGTGGGGGACTTTGGTGATACGTTGGCTGTAGTTGCCTTTGCGCATGGCGTGGAGTACTTCGCGGATCTTGGCAATGGCATCCAGCGGGAGGGACAGATGGATGTGGCAGACGATACCGAGGGCCGTGGCGATAATAGGAAACAGCCACATCCAGGGCTGGAAGCCTCCGCTGAGATAGACACTGAGAATGGTTGCCCACATGAGCAGGGCGTTGGCGACGAGGTATAGCCTAGCCCTGGAGGCCAAGAATAAACGGTTCATACTCGATGTTTCCTTCTTGCAGGCGGGATTGCAGGATGCGGGTGCCGGCGGCGACGGCGTCACGCGTACCCGCAGCCTGTTCGGCGGTGAGTATTTCCCGGTAAATGGGCTCGATGGCATCCAATGCTTCGCGTCGGGGCATGCGACGCACGGAAAGGTAGCCACAGATTTCGTGCTGATCGTCGTAGTCGGGATTGATGTTGGCAAATACCCAATAGAAGCTCCCGTCCTTACACAGGTTTTTTACGAAGGCGAAGCATTCCCGCCCTTGCTTGATGGTATTCCACAGCAGTTGGAATACGGCGCGGGGCATGTCCGGGTGGCGCAGGATGTTGTGTTGTTGGCCGAGCAGTTCGCGCTCACTGTAGCCCGCAATGTGCATGAAGGTGCGGTTGGCGTAGGTAATGCGGCCACGGGTATCGGTCTTGCTGACGATGAATGAGTCACGATCCAGCGAGTGTTCCACCGTGGTGGGCGTGATGCGGTTTTTCATTGATTTTTGTCGCTTGAGATGCCTACAGGTTATAGCGACGGAGAGGGAGGCGATCTTTAGTCTGTTTCTGTTGGGGGGATTCAGCCGCCGGTCATGGACATGAAGCGTACGATCTGGCCGGGTTTGTCGTTGAATTCGTGGCGTTCGGGTTTGAGGGTGATGGCTTGGCGGATGGCGTTGTCCAGCGCATCGTCATCGATACCGTTGCGCAGCAGCGGGCGCAGTTCGACGCTGTGCTCCTGCCCCAGACAGAGATACAGTGTACCGTCCACGGACAGGCGCACGCGATTGCAGGTTTCGCAGAAGTGTTGCGACAGGGGGGTGATGAAGCCGAGGCGCAGTGCCGTGCCGGCGACGCGCATGTAGCGGGCGGGGCCGCCGCCAGGCATCACACCGGGTACCAATTTGAAGCGCCGCTCAAGGCGTTCGCGGACGTTTTTCAGGCTGATGAAATGGGCGTTGGCGTCACGGCCGGTGTCGCCCATGGGCATGGTTTCGATGAAACGCAGGGTGAAATCGTGTTCGATGCAGAAGTCGACCATGGCCTCTACGTCGTCATCGTTGACGCCTTGCATGACGACCATGTTGATTTTGATGGGAGAAAAGCCGGCGGCCTTGGCGGCCATCAGGCCGTCGGTCACCTTTTTCAGTTTGCCGCCGGTGATCTCGCGGAAGCGTGTGGGGTTGGGGGTGTCGAGGCTGACGTTGAGGCGTTGTACGCCGCTGGCCTTGAGTGCTTCGGCGTGACGGGCCAACTGCACGGCGTTGGTGGATAGGGACAGGTCGTCGATACCCGGCAGGGCGTGCAGGCGGGCGGCAAGCCCGGGCAGGTTTTTGCGTACCAGCGGCTCGCCACCAGTGATGCGTACCCGGCGGGTGCCGAGACGGGCAAAGGCGCCAATGACGCGCTCGATCTCGTCGAAGTTGAGCCAGTGTTCGGGGGCCTCGAAGTTGTTGAAGTCCTTGGGCATGCAATAGAAGCAGCGCAGGTCACAGCGATCCGTGACCGAAAGACGGACGTATTCGATACGGCGACCAAAGGGGTCGGTGAGCTGTTGCATTACTGGTTTCCGTAGGAGCGGGCCATGCCCGCGATCAAAACCGATCTTTACCGCCAGGGGGGCGCGAAGAACCGCAAAGTGCTAAATGTCCGTCATTTCATCTTTGTGGCTCTTCACATCCTGGGTGGCTGTCACATTTTCCATACCAACCTGTCGCGGGCATGGCCCGCTCCTGCCCGGAGTCTAGCTTTCCGTTGGAGCAGCTTCTACCCTTCAAATCGTCTGGTAATACAGGTTCTGCGGATGTTTGGCCTGGGCGAAGAAGAACCAGCGCTCGGCAAGCAGGCCTACGTATTGGGTGACAAAGGCCAGTCCCAGCAGGGCGCCAGAATCATTTTGCAGGCCAAGTACCAGCAGCAGGATCGGCAGCGGGAAGACCAGCACCAGGAAGACCCACTTGATCGACTTGAGGAAGGCGGCGGTCTTGCCGTGAAAATATTCACGGGTGTTGAAGGAACCACCCATGGCGCCCTGGGCCTTTTGCTGGATCTGCGCATGGCGCACACCGATGGCGGAGGCCAGGGTGGAGCGGTGCTTGATGCGCTGGTTGCGGATCAGCGAGGCGCCACGGGTGAAGAACGCCAGCACGGTAAAGGCGATGGCCCAGCCGCCATAGAATTTTACCAGTTCGGGCGCCATGCCGGCAGTCAGTACGGTGGCCAGAGTAAAGCCGGAGGCGATGCCGAACAGGGTGTAATTAATCGGCGTCAGTGGCGTGCTCCACTCCTGTAAAAACTTCAGGCAGCCGTAGATCATGCCGGTGCAGATGAATAGGGCAAAGGCCGCGATCACACCCAGCAGGCCCACCAGATAGGTCAGCTCACCTTGCGGTGGGGCATTTTCGCCGAACAGATTCGGGTTATATCCCAGGTAATGCAACAGGCCGTAGACGAACACCAGTCCCATGAAGATGGGCAGGACAATGACCTCGCGCGACAGCCAGGAGGTGCGCCACATGGCAGCCGAGCGCCAGGCCCGCTCCGGGCGGCCGAGATGGAAGAAGGAGGCGACCAGACCGGCCACCAGCAGCGCCAGGGCAATCATGCTGTTGGCGCCGAAGTAGCTGCCAGCGGGCAGGGGCAAGGCGCCGATATCGGCGTAGGCCTGCACCGTCATCAGGGCCAGAAACAGGCCCTGACCGGCGCCGATCAGAGTGGTCAGAAAAATGACGGAGAATGCGGGATGCATATAAACCTCAGTGTTGAGTGCTTAGTGTTGAGTGCTTAGTGTTAAGTGTTTAGTTATTCGATTGGGCCGTTTTCACGATGGCGGTCAATAAACGTATCAGTTCGTTGGCTTGTTTCCGATCAAGATAGTCACTGTCTCGTAGTAGCCTTAACCAGTAATGGGTTTCCCGTGCCTCTTTTGAGGCGATTGCCATTTTGGCGACGAAGTCTTTTTTGCTTTGTGCGGCAGTGGCCTCTTCCACGTTGGCGCCAATACTGGTGCCGGAACGCAGAACCTGTCGGCTGAGCACAAATTCCCGCTGTTCCTGCTGGAGTGCCTTGGCTATTCGTACCAGCTTAAGCGCCAGTTGGTAGCTCTTGTGTTTCGTCGGCTCGTCCCTGGCCATGATTTTGTCTCTCCACTAAACACTAAACACTAAGCACTAAACACTAAGCACTGCTGGTAAAACGCGAAAGCGTTTTACCAGCTCGCCGTGTCTTCGAGGAAGTTCTCATTCTCGTCTACCTTGGGCAGGTGGCCTTCCTTTTTTAGCGGGTTGTCCGTGCGCACCAGTTCGTCCTTGTGGATTTTCATTTTGGTCTTGCGCCGTGGCAGGTAGTGATTGCTCGGCTGGGTGCCCCATTCGGGCATCAGTGGGTACCCTCCCTGTTCACGGATGGCGGCGGAGACCTCGGACTCCGGGTCGTGCACGTCGCCGAACAGGCGTGCGGACGTCGGGCAGGCCAGCACGCAGGCGGGTTTACGCTCGGCCTCAGGTAAAGTCTCGTCGTAGATGCGATCCACGCACAGGGTGCATTTTTTCATCACCTGCTGTTTTTCGTCGATCTCACGTGCGCCGTAGGGGCAGGCCCAGGTGCAGTATTTGCAACCGATGCACTTGTCGTAATCCACCAGCACGATGCCGTCTTCCTTGCGTTTGTAACTGGCGCCAGTGGGGCACACGGGCACGCAGGGTGGATCCTCGCAATGCAGGCAGCTTTTTGGGAAATGCACGGTCTCGGTGTGTGGGAACTCGCCCACTTCGAAGGTCTGCACGCGGTTGAAGAAAGTACCGGTGGGATCCTTGCCGTAGGGACGTTCGTCCACCAGCGGGCCAGCGCTGCCGGAGGTGTTCCACTGCTTGCAGTTGGTGACGCAGGCGTGGCAGCCGACACAGACGTTGAGATCAATCACTAAGGCCAGTTGGGTCATATCGATACCAATATTTTATAGGGGCATGGCCCGCCGATAACGAAACCGAGGTTGCAATGGTGGGCGCTGCCCATCCGACGGTCTTGCATCATCTTTATTTTCTTTTGCCGGCGAAATAGGCCAGCCAGGATTTGCGTTCGGGCTGTCCGGGCACGGGTTGCAGGGTGTCGAATTGCGGTGAGCTTTGTTGTTTTTCACTCGGGTCTGCCTTGTACACGCGGACTTGCACGTCGTACCAGGCGGCCTGGCCGGTGATGGGGTCGGAGTTCGACAGGTTGGCGCCGTGCTCGTGGGCCGGCAGTTCCTCGGCAATCAGGTGATTGAGCAGAAAACCTTTCTCGGACTCGTTGGCATCCGGGGTCAGGTTCCAGGCGCCTTTAGCTTTGCCGATGGCGTTCCAAGTCCACACGGTGCCGGGTTCGACGGCTTCGGAGAAGCGGCACATGCAGCGTACCCTGCCGTGCATGGACTCCACCCACACCCAGTCGCCGTCGTCGAAACCACCGGCGGCGCCGACCTTGGGACTCATGTACAGATAGTTGTGGGCATGGATCTGGCGCAGCCAGGCATTTTGTGAATCCCACGAGTGGTACATGGCCATGGGGCGCTGGGTGACGGCGTTGAGTGGATACTTGTGCTTGTCGCTGAGTTGACCTTCCAACGGTTCGTAATAGAACGGCAGCGGATCGAAGTAGGTTTCGATGCGTTTGCGCAGGCGATCCGGCGGCTGTTTGCCACCGTATTTGCCCTGCGCGGCGAGGCGGAATTTTTGCAACACCTCGGAATAGAGGTGGATAATGATGGGATCTGTGTAACGCGTCAGGCGATGATGTTGCGACCATTCCAGGTAGCCCTGATTCCAGTTACGCATATACTGGTAGGATTTGGGCAGTGTGTAATGAAACACGCAGTTATTCTTTTCGTACATCTCCCACTGCTTGGGGTTGGGTTCACCACGCATGGCCTTTTCGCCGTCCTTGCCGCGCCAGCCGGCGAGGAAGCCGATGCCGGAGCCGGGTTCGGTCTCGAAGTTGGTGATGAAGTCCGGGTAGTCGCGGAACTTGCGCGTGCCGTCCGCATGGGTGAAGGCCGGGAAGCCGAGGCGTGAGCCCAGCTCGATGAGCACCTCCTGGAAGGGTTTGCACTCACCGGTGGGAGGCAAGACAGGGATGCGTACCGAGTCCACCGGGCCGTCGAATTCGGAAATGGGCCGGTCCAACATGGACATCACGTCGTGGCGTTCCAGGTAGGTCGTGTCCGGCAGCACCAGGTCGGCAAAGGCCACCATTTCGGACTGAAACGCATCACAGACGATGAGGTACGGGATCTTGTATTCGCCGTTTTCGTCCTTGTCATTGAGCATCTTGCGCACGTCCACCGTGTTCATGGTGGAGTTCCAGGCCATGTTGGCCATGAAGATCATCAGGGTGTCGATGTGGTAGGGGTCGCCGCGCCAGGCATTGGTGATGGCGTTGTGCATCATGCCGTGTACCGACAGTGGGTATTCCCAGGAGAAGGCCTTGTCGAGGCGCACTGCTTCGCCGTCGTCATCGACGAACAGGTCGTTGGGGTCGGCCGGCCAGCCCAGCGGCATGCCCGCCAGCGGGGTGTTGGGTTTTATGTCCTGCGCATTGTTGGGGGTTTTGGGGCAGGGCGGAATGGGGCGCGGGAAGGGCGCCTTGTGGCGGAAGCCGCCGGGGCGGTCGATGGTGCCGAGGATGGACATCAGGATCGATAGCGAGCGGATCGACTGGAAGCCGTTGGAGTGGGCGGCCAGGCCGCGCATGGCGTGGAACGACACCGGGTTGCCGGTGACGGACTCGTGCTCATTACCCCATGCGTCGGTCCAGGCAATGGGCAGTTCGATCTTTTCGTCGCGCGCGGTAATGCCCATTTCGTGGGCCAGACGACGGATGGTTCCGGCGGGTACGCCAGTGATGTCGGCGGCCCACTCGGGAGTACAGTCCTTGACCCGTTCCACCAGCAGTTGGAAGCCGGGTTTTACCGGGGTGCCGTCTTCCAGGGTGAAATCACCCAGCAGAAAGGGGTCGGTATCCGGGGTGTGGGTCTGTACGGCCTTGCCGGTCCTGCGATCCCACCACAGTTCATCGCGGGGGTGGATTTTGCCTTCGTCGAGTTCCAGGCCACGCACCAGCATGCCGAACTCGTCACTGTCGGCATCCTGATTGACCAACTGCGCGGCGTTGGAATACTGGGTGAGAAAGTCGCGGTCGTAGAGTCCGGTCTTGATGATCTCGTGGATCATGGCGAGGATCATGGCGCCGTCGGTGCCGGGCTTGATGGGCACCCATTCGTCGGCAATGGCCGAGTAACCGGTGCGGATCGGATTAATGGAAATAAAGCGGCCACCGTTGCGTTTGAAGTGGGCCAGCTCGATTTTCAGCGGGTTGGAGTGATGATCCTCCGCGGTGCCGAACATCAAGAACAACTTGGCGCGTTCCAGATCCGGGCCGCCGAACTCCCAGAAGGAACCGCCGATGGTATAGATCATACCGGCGGCCATGTTCACGGAACAAAAACCGCCGTGGGCGGCGTAGTTGGGGGTGCCGAAGTTTTTGGCGAACAGGCCGGTCAGTGCCTGCATCTGGTCGCGGCCGGTGAACAG
This sequence comes from Gammaproteobacteria bacterium, assembly GCA_011051755.1. Lineage (GTDB taxonomy): Bacteria > Pseudomonadota > Gammaproteobacteria > SZUA-152 > SZUA-152 > DRQN01. The sequence continues at coordinate 10,621 of DRKN01000008.1, read as the reverse complement.
GGCGAATTTTTTTGGGTCGGTCGCGCGCAGGTGGCGCAGGCGGGTCTCCATGACGTCGAAGGCCTCGTCCCAGGAAATAACCTCAAAATCGGCCGTGCCGCGCTCGGCGCCCGGGCGGCGTTTCAGCGGCTGGGTCAGGCGAGCCGGTGAATATTGCTTCATGATGCCGGAGGAACCCTTGGCGCAGATCACGCCTTTATTGAGAGGATGATCCGGGTTGCCTTGAATATAACGTATCTCGCCGTCACGCAGGGTGACGCGGATGCCGCAGCGGCAGGCGCACATGTAGCAGGTGGTGTTCTTGACCTCGACACCCTCTTCCTGCGTCGGGGCCGTGTTGATGTTCGACATAGATCAATCCCTTGCCTGTTTGCAATAACGCCCGGCCAGCGATTATATATCAGCATATTTTGATAGTGCCAATTACTGAGTTTGTTGCTGAGATAAGTAAATTCAATTGGCCATAAGGAGTATATGGTCTAACGCTTTTGTGTCGTTGTGTTGAAAAAAGGCGTTGCAAACCCTCTGTGCTATGATCACGCACCGATCCCCATTCGCTTGCTTACCGTGAGAATTTTCTACAGCGTCACCCTCTATCTTCTGTTGCCCATCGTGCTAGCACGTCTGGTTTGGCGGGGTGTGCGTAATCGTGGTTACTGGCATCGTTGGGGCGAGCGTCTTGGTTTTTTTTCCGTCCCCTCTGTCCCCGAGTTGCATGAGCCTATCTGGATACATGCCGTCTCCGTGGGTGAGGCGCTGGCGGCGGCGCCCCTGATTCGCGAGTTGCTGGCGCGTTATCCGCAGCGTTCGTTGGTGATCACCACCACCACACCCACCGGCTCGGAACGGGTGCAGGCCCTGTTTGGCGATCAGTTTATCGGCCAGCCCGGTGGACATGTACTCCATGTCTATTTTCCCTACGACCTGCCCGGTGTCGTGCGACGTTTCCTCGACAAGACCCGTCCCCATCTGGCAGTGATGATGGAAACCGAGCTGTGGCCCAACCTGTTTCGTCAGTGCGCACGCCGCCGTATCCCGCTGTTGGTCGCCAATGCCCGTCTGTCGGCGCGCAGCGCGGCAGGCTATGGCAGGCTGGGTGGTCTTATCCGCGAGACGCTGGCCGACATCACCCTGATTGCCGCCCAGAATGAGGCCGATGCGGGGCGTTTCCGCGATCTGGGCGCGCGTGCCGGGGGCGTGACGGTGATGGGCAATCTCAAGTTTGATCAGCGTATACCCGGTGATCTCGATGATCGTGCCGAAGTACTGCGCCGCGAGCTGGGTGCCTCACGTCCGGTGTGGATCGCCGCCAGTACCCACGAGGGTGAAGATAAGCAAGTGCTGGATGCCTTCAGCCGGTTGCGCGGGACACGTCCCGATGCCTTATTGTTGCTGGTGCCACGCCATCCTGAACGCTTTGCACGTGTGGAGGCCCTGATTCGCAAGCACGGTTATGCGGTGGTGCTGCGTAGCGAAGGCAAATCCTGCAATGCGCAGACCGACGTGTTCGTGGGTGATACCCTGGGCGAGCTGTTGCTGTTCTACGCGGTGGCGGATGTGGCCTTCGTTGCTGGCAGTCTGGTGCCGGTGGGTGGGCACAACATGCTGGAGCCGGCGGCGCTGGGTGTGCCGGTGGTGTTCGGCCCACACCTGTTCAATTTCAGTGAGATCAGCCGTGGTCTGCTGGAGAGCGGCGCCGCGCGGCGTATTGAAAACAGTGAACAACTGGCGGCGGTGGTGGGTGAACTCCTGGGAGATGCCGCCCTGCGTGCTGAGATGGGTGAGGCAGGGCGCAAGCTGGTGGCGGAAAACCGCGGTGCGCTGGAACGATTGCTGGGGCTGTTGGAAGGGTACCTGTCGTAGTTATTTTTTGCCACAGAGGCACGGAGGACACAGAGCAAATTATCGTAAAGGAATGCGAAGACTGTCTGTCTGTGCGCGGCTATCTCATTGCGGCACTTTGCGTCCTTTGCGGTATAAAGCTGTTGGCAGGTTTACTCATTTACGCATAAAAATCTCCGTGTGCTGCGTGCCTCTGTGGCAAATCATTTTTCGTAAAACGGCGCCTCGCCCGCAGGCCGGGTCTTGAAGCGCCGGTGCAGCCACAGATACTGCTCTGGCGCCTTGCGTACCTGCTCCTCGATGATGGTATTGATGCGCGTGGCGTCAGCCACGTCATCGCCGCTGGGAAAGTCTTCCAGCGGTGGACGGATAATGAGCCGGTAGCCCTTATTGCCCTCTGTGTGCTGAGAAAAGAACGGCAACACTGGCGCGCCCGAGACCTTGGCCAGCTTCGAGGTCATCACCAGGCTGGCGGTCTGGATGCCGAAAAAAGACGCAAACACGCTGCTGCGGCGGCCGAAATCCTGATCCGGTGCATACCACACCACCTTTTTTGCGCGCAGAGTGCGGATCATCTTGCGCATGTCCCGACGCTCGATCAAGCCTTCGAGATGGGTTTCTCGCGATTGCTTGATGATGGCCTCGAATAACGGGTTGTCGTGTCGACGGTACATGGCGTAACAGGGATGAAACAGAGACATCAGCCGACCGCTGATTTCAATGCTGGTGAAATGGGCGCCCAGCAGCAGTACACCCTTGTCCTGCTTCAGGGCTTTCTGTAGGTATTCCATGCCCTCGATCTCTACCCGTGGTGCAAGGTCTGCGTCTTTTCCCCACCAGGCCAGGGCGGTTTCCGGGATAGCGATGCCGGCCGTGCGAAACGTCTGTTTGACCAGCGTCCTTTGCGCCGTAGCATCCAGCTCAGGGAAACAGCGTGCAATGTTTGTTTCGGCGATATGGCGGCGGCGTTTGGCCAGGCGATAGAGTAGCCCTCCCAGACTGGCGCCGATGCGTACCTGCCAGCGGTAGGGGAGGAGGGTCAGCAGTCGCAGCAGCCCGAGGCCTGTCCAGGTGCCCCAGTAGCGGGGGGCGAGAAAGCGTGATGGCTGAAAGTCGGGAGGGGTCACGGTGGCCGGCTCGCTGAATAAAAGGGGAATTATGCCATGAGCTGGCGGCGGCCACAGTTAGCTCCTTTATCTGATTAGACATGATCTAATTCCGAATGTATAATTTAGACACATTCTAATATTTGCTCGTGAAAGTGATCACGGCATCCATTTCACCAACCATGAAGGAGCTACTGATGACGCGTTTATCCAACCCCATTACCCGAGTTGTAACGGGTGTTGCACTGGCGGGAGTCTCCCTCGGTGCATTTGCCTTTCAGGCATTGCCGGAGAAGGCCCCAGAGCCGGCGGACAACCCCGGTACAGCGGCAAAGATCGAACTGGGCAAACAATTATATTTTGATCCGCGCCTGTCACTGGACGGCACGGTGTCCTGTAATTCCTGCCACAATGTGATGGCCTCTGGCACCGATAACAAGGCCACTTCTGCCGGTGTTGCCGGTAAGCACGGTGGCCGTTCTGCCCCGACGGTGTGGAACTCTGCATTTTTGAGCGTGCAGTTTTGGGACGGTCGCGCTGACACCTTGGAGGATCAGGCCAAGGGGCCGATTCTTAACCCGGTGGAAATGGCTATGCCGAGTGAAAAGGCCGTGATGGATCGTTTGCAGCAGATCCCGGGTTATGTGACCCAGTTCAAGGCGGTATTCGGTGACGATGGCATGACCTATGACAATCTTGCCAAGGCCATCGGTGCCTTCGAGCGTATTCTGATTACCCCCAATGCACCATTGGATCGCTACCTGAAGGGTGACAAGTCCGCCCTTTCCGCCGCCGCCAAGCGTGGTATGCAGGCCTTTGAGGAAGTCGGTTGTAATGTCTGTCACGCGGGCGCCAATTTTTCCGGGCCTGCATTGCCCGTGGGTCAGGGTTTCTATCGGCGCTTTCCCACCTTCGACAGTAAATACGATAGCCAATATCAGCTGAAGGCCGATGCGGGTCGCTATGAGGCGACGGGCAAAGAGGCCGACAAGCATATGTGGCGTGTACCGACTCTGCGCAACATAAGTCTGACCGCCCCTTATTTTCATCATGGTGCGGTGAAGACTCTGGACGAAGCGGTGCGTGTGATGGCCAAAACCCAGCTCAGCAAGGAGTTGACGGATCAGCAGGTAACGGACATTGTCGCCTTCCTGGATGGTCTGACGGGTGAATTTCCGCAGATTTCTATGCCGCGTCTGCCGGTCACGGCGAACCGTTCGCTGGTGGACTGATCCGGTATCAACGAACGATAGTCGGAGGGTTCCGGCGATGAAAACGAAAGGGGGGTGCGGATTGCCCCCCCTTTTTTATATACTGCTAATTTATGTCGATACCATCTCCCTCCCTCAAGTAGCGACTTCCTGTAGGGTGGTAGTTGAAACGGGATTTGGTGTTTCAGGGCACCAAACAGATAGGCGTTCGCCTGTGTATGGTGGTGCCGACATACAGGGTCGTGTGTGAGCGGGCCATGCCCGCGAAAAAGGCGGATTTCATTCGCGGCTGAGGCCGCTCTCACAATGTCCGGATCCTATACCGCTGCGGTAAAAAACAAGACTATCGCGGGCATGGCCCGCTCCTACTCCCAATCGGTTTTCTGCCTCGGTCGTGGAAAAAATCGTCGTGAACGTGGTGTTGATGGGTCTCAGGGCATGGCAAGCGTCCGACCGCCTTGCGCGGTCGCTTCGGCTTTTGGTCTTTCGCCACAGAGATATTTATCACTGCTGGAAATCGTGCATAAAGCAAAGTGATGTGTTTGTAGGGCGGGTATGACCCGCCATTGCAGCCAGGACAGAACGTACCGGTAGGCGATGCCCATCTACGTCAGGCAGTCGGAAATTATTTCGGGCTGCGAAAGCCGGGCTTGCGCGTGTCAGGGCTGGCCGGGTGTGTCGGCTTCCAGCCACTGGTTGATTTGTACCAGGTCATTATGGCTCAGTATGCCAGCGGCATTTTTCAGGGTCAGGCTGCCGATGATGTAGTCATAGCGGGACTGGGCATAGTCGCGCTGGGCGCGGAACAGTTCACGGCGGGCGTTGAGCACGTCGACGCTGGTACGGGTGCCGACCTCGTAGCCGGCCTCGGTGGCGTCGAGGGCGCTTTGGTTGGAGATTACCGCCTGCTTGAGGGCCTGTACAAGCACGATGCTGGCGGTGACGCTGCGGTAGGCGGTGTGTGCGCTGGCCTCGGTGGCACGGTGCTGCTGTTCAAGCTTCTGCCGCGCGGCATCGTGCTGATGCAGGCGTTGGCGCACGGCGGCCGAGGTGCCTCCGCCGCTGTAAAGTGGCAGGTTGAACTGCAGCCCGATGCTGTTGCTGGTGACCTCATCGACAAAGCTGCCGCCCTTGGAGTAATTGTGCGTAAGGGTCAGATCCAGGGTTGGCTGGTGCCCGCTGCGGCTGCGCTTGACCTGCAAGGCGGCTAGCTGACTGCTGAGATGCGCTATGCGCAGGGCCAGGTTTTGTTCTAGCGCCAGTTTGTTCCAGGCATTGGGATCCGCCGGTTCGGGCGCGGGCAGGGGGGTTTGCTTGCGCAGCGTGGCAGGCTGCTGGAGATACTGTCCGGTGATTTCATGCAGGACTTCGCGCCGGTCATCGAGGCGGAACTGGGCCGCGATCTCCTGGGAGTTGACCAGGTCATAGCGTGCCTGGGCCTCGTGGACGTCGGTGATGGCGGTGAGACCCACCTCGAAGCGCTGCCGTGTCTGCTCTAACTGGCGGGCGATGGCCTCTTTTTCGGCTCGTGAGAAGTGCAGGTTGTCCTGTGCGGCGAGGACATCGAAATAGGCCTGTGCCAGGCGCAGCACCAATCCCTGTTCGGCCGCCTGGTATTCGGCCTCGGCCTGGAGAATGCGTATGTCGGCTTCATCAAGCTGGAGGAAACTATCGCGGCGGTAGATGGCCTGGCGTAGTTCCAGTCGATAAGTGTAGTTGGTGTAAGAAATGCTTGTGCCGGAATTACTGGTACCGGGGCGTTCGACATAGATGGTGTCATCATTGACGCGGGAGGCGCCAGCACTAAAGTCGATACTGGGGAGAACGCCGGCACGGCTCAGAGATTTCTCTTCCAGCGCGGCATAATAGGTGGCCTCGGCGGCAGCCAGCTGCGGATCGTTTTGCTTTGCCAGCTGGTAGGTGTCGAGCAGATCCCCGGCCAGAGCGGCGCTGCTGATACAGCAACTAATGGCAAATCCCAGATGAATGAAACGTGTTGACATGGCACCTTGCTCCGTTGATAGGCAACGACGCCCGGCGAACAGGGGCGCGCCGGGTACTGTTTGTGTATGACTGACTGCCGTCCGTCGCCCAGGAATATTAGATAACTCTAATATGCTTTGCCTCAGAACACAAACCCCTGCGGCTGTTCGGCATTTTTCAGTGCTGGCAGTTCCGTTTCGAACAGGATGTCGGTTGACCACTGGTCATCAGCGATACGGGTGATCAGGGTGGCTTCCATGGCGGGTGCGGCGCCAATAATGGCGACCAGGCGGCCCGTGATCGTGAGCTTTTGTTTCAGGTTTTCGGGTAGAACGGGCAGAGAGCCGGTGATGGCGATGACGTCGTAGCTGCCGCCATCATCCCAGCCCTGCGCGGCATCGCCTTCGATCAGGCTGACGTTATCGATGTCCTGTGCCGTGAGGCGCGCCTGGGCCTGACGTTGCAGGGCGGGGTCGATGTCGATGCTGTCGATGCTCTGTCCCAGCTTGGCCAGCAGGGCGGTGAAGTAGCCGCTGCCGGTGCCGATTTCGAGGATCTTGTCGCCGGGTTGCACGTCCAGTGCCTGCAACAGGCGGGCTTCCATGATGGGTTTCATCATGATTTCGCAGTCGCTGATGGGAACGTTGATATCGGAAAAGGCCAGCTCACGGTAATCCTCGGGGACGAAGTCCTCGCGCGGGGTGGCGGCAATCGTGTCGAGCACCCGGTAGTCCAGCACTTCGGCGGGGCGGATCTGCTGCTCGATCATGTTGAAACGGGCTTGTTCAAAATTCAGGGACATCGCGGCTTGTCCTTTCGGTTGATTGCTCGGGAAACGCTCAAGACTAAGGGGTTTGCCGGGGAGTGGCAAGAGAGCCATTGACCTGAGGGCCACTCCCTGACATTAGAAGCTTTTTTCATTCATTCAGGCTAGAGCTGCTATCTGTTTTCATCTGGGAAACGGTTCCCGTTGTCATTAAGGTTTGTAGAGGTATTGCGGGTTGAAAAATAAGTGGTTACCAGTATTTAGGTCGGAGAATGGGCTTCTTTTTGGTCGGTATGGGGTTGGATAGCTGTGATTTTTCCAGCTCATTATCCAGAATGTGATCGCGGGTCCAGTTCGCGTGTTTGCTTAGTTGCTGGTTTGGTGGTCGGCGTGTTTTACCCGGATCTGGTTTTGTCATCGGTATAACAATTTCGATATTGATTGAATCACCTTTGTCCAGACGGATCATTTCAAGAGCGGGTTCGAGATCAGTATCGTTGGAAACCAGGACAATTTGATCACAGTCTCCCCGCATCACATCGCGGTAGGCGTGCAGGGCGATGTTAACGTCTGTCTGTTTTTCCTCAAGACGCCACACTTCTGCTCGATCCGATTTGACTGGCGGATGTTGGTATCTGGGCAGATTGGCGTAGTCGAGAGAGTAGTAGCCTTTGATGATTTCGATTTGTTCCGGATAGAGTATCTTCAATGCCCGGTGATAGTCGTTTTGAGCTATTGGTGCTGCTTGACCCCGGCTGGCAACTTTAGCTTTGATGTCAGCGGTGAAGTATTTGATCTTGCTGATAGTTGCTCGGGGGGATTGGGTTTTAATGATGTGCTCAAAAAAGAGTTTATGGATATCCAGCCATTTATGCTTTGTGTGCTTTAGGCACCCGTAGTAGAGGTTGTATCCATCAATGTAAACCACCGTTCTCACGGATATTACCTCCAGAAATGGAAAAACCGCCGAAAGGCGGTTTTTCCGCCCCAAGCGGAAGCCAACTAAATGACCCCGCAAGGGGTGAGTCGTGGCCCGAAGTATGGCAAATGATGATCAAGATATCAAGATAGATAGCAATTCCCCCTCCCCCGAAACGGTGGGGTTATCGGTTGGGCGCAGAAGATTGCGCAGACGCTGGGACGAATATTTTGTATAATCCGTCCTTATTAGTTGCTGGGGGTGTTCCCTTGTTTTTTTCAGGGAACTGAGAAATACCCTTTGAACCTGACCCGGTTAGCACTGGCGTAGGGAAGCGAGCTTCTGCCTCTTCTTGCGTCCGTGTTGCCTCCAGCTGAATCTCCTCTCGTCGAACAGGACAACACCATGAGCGCCATTCCCGAAGAATTTCAACAGAGGACGGCCACCCTGTCCAAACAGGTCACCCGTCCCTTTCCCAATGCGACGAAGATTTATGTGCAGGGCTCACGCCCGGATTTGCGTGTGCCCATGCGTGAAATTGTGCAGTCGCCTACCGCCGGTATGCTGGGTGAAGAAGAGAATCCGCCCATTACGGTCTACGACACCTCCGGCCCCTTTGGCGATCCCAGCATTGAGGTGGATTTGATGAAGGGTATGCCTGACGTGCGCAGCGCCTGGATCGAAGAGCGTGATGACACCGAGTTGCTGGCGGGGCCGACCTCTGACTACGGCCGGCAGCGTCAGGGGGTGGAGGATCTGGCACACCTGCGCTTTGAGCACATCCGCCCGCCGCGCCGCGCCCAGGCCGGCAAAAATGTGAGCCAGATGCATTATGCGCGTCAGGGCATCATCACGCCGGAGATGGAATACGTCGCCATCCGTGAGAGCCAGCGCCTCGACGAGCTGCGTGCCGACCCGCGTTATGAAAAGCTGCTGCGCCAGCATTCCGGCCAGGACTTTGGTGCCAATCTACCTGGGGAAATTACTCCGGAATTCGTGCGCAGTGAAGTGGCCGCCGGGCGCGCCATCATCCCCGCCAATATCAACCACCCGGAGCTGGAGCCGATGATTATCGGGCGTAATTTCCGGGTGAAGATCAACACCAATATCGGCAACTCCGCAGTCAGTTCCTCCATCGAGGAAGAGGTGGAGAAGATGGCCTGGTCGGCACGCTGGGGCGGCGATACCCTGATGGATCTGTCCACCGGCAAGAACATCCACGAGACCCGCGAGTGGATCCTGCGCAATGCCCCCATGCCCATCGGCACCGTGCCCATCTATCAGGCGCTGGAAAAGGTCAACGGCAAGGCCGAGGATCTCACCTGGGAGATCATGCGCGACACCCTCATCGAGCAGGCCGAGCAGGGCGTGGACTACTTCACTATCCATGCCGGCGTGCTGCTGCGCTATGTGCCGCTGACGGCGAATCGTGTCACCGGCATCGTCTCCCGCGGTGGTTCCATCATGGCCAAGTGGTGCCTGGCGCATCACCAGGAGAATTTCCTCTACACCCACTTCGAGGAAATCTGCGCAATCATGCAGGCCTACGACATCAGCTTTTCGTTAGGTGACGGGCTGCGCCCCGGTTGTTTGGCCGACGCCAATGACGCAGCCCAGTTCGGTGAACTGGAAATCCTGGGCGAGTTGACCAAGGTCGCCTGGGAGCACGACGTGCAGGTGATGATCGAAGGCCCGGGTCATGTGCCCATGCAGATGGTCAAGGAGAACATGGACAAAGAGTTGCAGGACTGCTTTGAGGCGCCGTTCTATACCCTCGGGCCGCTGGTTACCGATATCGCCCCCGGCTACGACCACATCACTTCCGGCATCGGTGCCGCGCAGATCGGCTGGTACGGTTGCGCCATGCTCTGTTACGTCACGCCCAAGGAGCACCTGGGTCTGCCCAATAAGGAGGATGTACGCGTGGGTATCATCACCTACAAGCTGGCCGCGCACGCCGCCGATGTGGCCAAGGGCCTGCCCGGTGCCCAGCTGCGTGACAATGCGTTATCCAAGGCACGTTTTGAATTCCGCTGGGAGGATCAGTTCAACCTGGGTCTGGATCCGGAGCGGGCGCGTGAATATCACGACGAGACCCTGCCCAAGGATTCCGCCAAGGTGGCCCACTTCTGCTCCATGTGCGGGCCGAATTTCTGCTCCATGAAGATCACCCAGGATGTGCGCGACTATGCGGCCAAGCAGGGTCTTTCCGCAGAAGCCGTGCTGAACAAAGGCATGCAGGAAAAATCCGTCGAGTTCATCAAAGGAGGCGCGGAGATTTACAGCAAGGCATGACGCTGCGTCATTTCAGACGCAAAACAAAAAACCCGCCGAAAGGCGGGTTTTTCGTAATGCCGAAAGCAGCGTCGGTCTTATTCAGGCATGACGTTGGCAGCGGCTGGGCCCTTGGGACCTTGCTGGACTTCATAGCTGACTCGCTGACCCTCTGTCAGGGTCTTGAAGCCGGATCCCGAAATGGCGCTGAAATGCACAAACAAATCATCACCACCCTCTTCAGGAGCAATGAATCCGAAGCCCTTGGACTCATTGAACCACTTTACAGTACCTGTAGCCATTACACTTAACCTTTCTAAATTTCAAAATTATTCCTGCGTACGTATTCGAGGAATAGCGCCTGAATGCATGGCGGGTAACCCCTTGAAAACCGCAGCGTCTGTGAGTATACGCCAGCATTTATCCTGACGCCACAGGCTGGAGGCGTTAATTTTTGTGGCAGATGATCGTCTCAAAGCGGCCTTGCGGCCCTTTTCCGGCAGGTTGTTGGTCGTTTTCG
>DRKN01000007.1 GCA_011051755.1 Gammaproteobacteria bacterium | reverse complement strand
ATGCGCCGGAAATGGCCTATTTTGAATGCCTGCATGAACTCAAACTGATCGTCGATCTGATGTATGAAGGCGGCATTGCGAATATGAACTACTCCATCTCCAATAACGCCGAGTACGGTGAGTATGTCACGGGTCCCAGGGTGATTAATGATGAAAGCCGCTGGGCGATGAAAGAAGCCCTGCACAATATCCAGACGGGTGAGTATGCCAAGCGTTTCATTCTGGAAGGCCAGGCCAACTATCCCGAGATGACCGCGCATCGCCGGCTGAATGCAGCGCATCCCATCGAGCAGGTGGGTGCAAAACTGCGCAAGATGATGCCCTGGATCGAAAAAATTGTAGATACCAGCAAAAACTAGTAAAAAAGAAAAATGGCCTGTGTTATAAACACGGGCCATTACTTTTTCCGATAACCCATTAGCCATAGACTGTCGGCCATGCCGGTAAGCCAGCACTCATCCATCGCCAGAGAGGGCATACCCCTGCTCGTTGCTGCCGTTATCGGCGCGCTGTTGCTGCAGATTTATTTTGCCGGCAACAGCTGGCCTGCCTGGCTGCTGGTAGTGGTGCTGGGCTGGTTGCTAAGAGATCCGCAACGCAGTACGCCGGCTTCGCCGTTGGGCATCGTGGCACCGGTGGATGGTAAGATCATTGCGGTGGAAATTACCAAGGATCCCTACCTCTCCCGCGAGTCACTGAAAATCAGCATTCGCATGCCGCTGTCCGGCGCTTTTACCCTGCGCAGCGTAACGGAAGGAAATATCATCCAGCACTGGATGGGGGAAACCATTCCCCATGGCAGCGGTCATGCGCATGCGGTCTGGTTGCAGACCGACGAAGAAGATGACGTGGTGCTGGCCCTGCACTCCGGTCGTTTTTTTGGTCGCATTGCCTGCTATCTTTCGACCGGGGATCGTGTCGGCCAGGGGCGGCGCTGTGGTTATATTCCGCTGGGCGCACAACTGGATGTTTATCTGCCGGCGGACTCCCCGGCGCAGGTTAAAGTTGGTGACAAAGTTTGTGGCGGGGAATCCATTCTTGCTCAGTTTATTCACCGGCCGCAAGACCTGGATTAAGTGACTTATTTATATCCGCAAAACAGGTTATGCTCCTGCTCATGATTGAACGCAGAAAAAAACCGCACCGCCGCCGAGGTATCTATCTGCTGCCGAACCTGTTTACTACGGCGGCCCTGTTCTCCGGCTTTTACGCCATTGTTGCGGCTATGCAGAGTCGTTTCGAACCGGCTGCCGCCGCTATTTTTATAGCAATGCTGCTTGATGGCCTTGATGGCCGGGTGGCGCGCCTGACCAATACTCAGACTGATTTTGGGGCCGAATACGACAGTCTTTCCGATATGGTCTCGTTTGGCCTGGCGCCGGCGCTGGTCATGTACCAGTGGGCGCTGTCCGGGATGGGCAAGGCCGGCTGGCTGGCCGCCTTCATCTACACTGCGGGTGCGGCCCTGCGCCTGGCGCGCTTTAATACTCAGGTGGGGATTGCCGACAAGCGCTACTTCCAGGGACTGGCCAGTCCTGCAGCGGCGGCTATAGTCGCCGGAATGGTCTGGGTGGGCAATGATTATGGACTGGAAGGCAAGGCCATGAACCTGGCGGCCTGGACCCTGACCCTGCTGGCCGGTCTGCTGATGGTCAGCAATGTGCGTTATCACAGTTTCAAAGGCGTGAATATCAAGGATCGCGTGCCTTTTGTCAGCATCCTGCTGATCGTGCTTATCATCGTCCTGGTGTCCTACGATCCGCCGGTTATTCTGTTTTCCGTGTTTTTACTCTATGCCCTGTCAGGCCCGGTCTGGACCCTGATGCTGCTGCGCCAGCGGCGGGGTGAGCGCCGCGCCCAGCGCAGTAGTGAGAGCCTGCGCAGTGGGGATGCCAATGGGGATAGCGGCGAGGCGGAGAAAAAAAATAGCACCGATGACTTTGAAAAGTGAACGGATTGCCGCTATAGTTGCTCCCCAGAGAAGACGAATAATGATGACTTGCAATTACACCAATCAAATTATGATGAACGCTGCCCTGCACGGGACGGCATCCGCCCCCTTTTGTCTGCTATCTCTGCAACTGCTGCCCGGCCGGGCAACTATTTAATCCTCGCGCGGGAATACGCGCACATAACCCCAATTTCTGTTTTATCTCATAATAATGAGAGAGTTAGCTTTCGCGGCTGCGCATGTCATAATGGCGGCCGTGCAGGAGATTTGAAATGTCAGAGACAAGTACGACAGCCGATAAACTGATTATTTTTGATACCACCTTGCGTGATGGTGAGCAAAGCCCCGGTGCATCCATGACCATGGATGAAAAGGTGCGCATCGCACGGGCGCTGGAAAAAATGCGTGTTGATGTGATTGAAGCCGGTTTTCCAGTGGCCAGCGTAGGTGATTTTGAAGCGGTGAAAGCCGTGGCCGAGGCAGTGAAAGACAGCACTATCTGTGGTCTGGCGCGAGCCCTGGACAAGGATATCGATCGTGCCGGTGAGGCGCTTAAACCTGCTAATTCAGGCCGCATTCATACCTTCATCGCCACCTCGCCTATCCACATGAAAAGCAAGTTGCGCATGAGTCCGGAGCAGGTGCTGGAACAGGCGGTGCGGGCGGTGAAAAAGGCGCGCCAGTATACTGATAATGTGGAGTTTTCACCGGAAGATGCCGGGCGCTCGGATCTGGATTTTCTCTGCCGGGTGCTGGAAGCGGTGATCGATGCGGGTGCTTCGACAGTGAACATTCCCGATACCGTGGGCTATAACATCCCCTCGCAGTTCGGCGCGTTGATTCACAACCTGCGTGAACGCATTCCCAATTCGGACAGGGCGATATTCTCGGTGCACTGTCACAATGATCTCGGCCTGGCCACCGCCAACTCGCTGGCGGCGGTGATGAACGGCGCGCGTCAGATGGAATGCACGATCAATGGTCTGGGCGAACGCGCCGGCAATGCTTCGCTGGAAGAAGTGGTGATGACGGTGAAAACCCGCCGCGATATTTTCCCCTGTTCAGTCGATCATCTGGATACCACTCAGATTATGAGTTGTTCACGGCTGGTGTCCGGCATTACCGGTTTTGCGGTACAGCCCAACAAGGCCATCGTCGGCGCCAATGCCTTTGCCCATGAGTCCGGTATTCATCAGGACGGTGTGCTCAAGCATCGCGAGACTTACGAAATCATGCGTGCCGAGGATGTGGGTCTGACCACCAACCGCATGGTGCTGGGCAAGCATTCCGGGCGCAATGCGTTTCGCACGCGTTTGAAAGAGCTGGGCGTGGAATTCAAGTCCGAGTCCGAGTTGAACGAGGCTTTTTCCCGCTTCAAGGAGCTGGCTGACAAGAAGCATGAAATCTATGATGATGATTTGCAGGCGCTGGTCACCGAAGCCAGCGTTGAAGCCGGCAATGAGTGGGTAAAACTGGTGGCGCTGAAAGTCTGTTCGGAAACCGGCGAAATCCCCGTAGCCACAATCTCTATCGATGTAGATGGCGAGGAAAAAGAAAGCACCAGCGAAGGCAGTGGGCCGGTGGATGCGGCCTTCAAGGCGATCGAGAAGATTATGAACAGCGGCACCGAACTGCTGCTGTACTCGGTGAACAATATCACCACCGGCACGGACTCGCAGGGTGAGGTTACCGTGCGCCTGGAAAAAGGCGGCCGCATCGTCAATGGTCAGGGGGCGGATACGGATATTGTGATCGCCTCGGCCCGGGCCTATGTGAATGCTCTGAACAAGATCATGGAACCGGAAGCGCGATCGCATCCGCAGACTGGGGATGTGTAACATCCCCAGTCAGGGACGAGTGGCGAGGAAAACCGTGTTGGGGGATCCTTGTCCCTCGTCACTCGGCCCTGTACCGATATTTCTGATTAGATGGAATATGATTCGAAACTGATGACACTCACCGAAAGACAAAAGGCCTGCCTTGATGCAATGGGCATTGATGTCTGGTTGCCAAAAGCTGCGTTGGCGGTAGAAAATGTTGAACAGGAAACGGCATCGGCTGTTGTTGATGATGTGGCACCAGGGAAACCAGTTGCTATAGCTGAAGTACAACCGCAAGCTGAACACGTTACCTCTAATGCAGATGTCTCAGCTCTGGGCTGGGAGGCATTACAAACCCGCGTTGCCGAATGCCGTCTGTGCGAACTACATAAAACCCGCACACAAACGGTATTTGGGGTGGGCAACCGTGATGCCGACTGGTTGATCATCGGCGAGGCGCCCGGTGCGGATGAAGATCGTCAGGGTGAACCCTTTGTCGGGCGCGCCGGGCAGCTGCTTAACGCCATGTTGCAGGCGCTTGGTCTTGCCCGTGAGGATGTGTATATCGCCAATATCCTCAAGTGCCGCCCGCCGCAAAACCGGGATCCGAAAGCGGAAGAAGTCGCACACTGCATGCCCTGGTTGCAGCGTCAGATCCAGCTGATTCAGCCGAAGGTGATCCTGGCGCTGGGGCGTATCGCCGCCCAGAATCTACTCCAGACCAACACCAGTCTTGGACGTCTGCGGGGCCGGCTGCACTATATTGATATGACGCCGACACCGGTGATCGTGACCTATCATCCAGCTTATCTGCTGCGTTCGCCGCTGGAAAAACGCAAAAGCTGGGAGGATTTGCTGCTGGCGAAAAAAACACTGGAGTCGGCTGCTTCATGAGTGCCGTGGTTAAGTCGCCGCATGAAGGCATGGCGCCTATGCGAATGGACGATCTTGACGAGGTGATGGCGATAGAAACCGCGGTCTATCCTTTCCCCTGGACCCGGGGCATTTTTGCCGACTGCATCAAGGTGGGTTACAGTTGCTGGGTTTACCGTGAAAAAGGTAAATTCATCGGCTACTGTGTAATGGCGCTGGGTCCGGGCGAGGCGCATATTCTCACCCTCTGTGTGGATCCCGCTTTTCAGCGCCGGGGACATGCGCGCATGATTATGAACTTCATGCTCAAACTGGCGAGAAAATGGCAGGCCGAAACCGTGTTTCTGGAAGTGCGGCCCGACAATCATGCGGCTATTCGGCTGTATGTCTCGCTGGGCTTCAGTGAGGCCGGGCGGCGTCCGAATTATTATCCGGCAGAGAACGGCCAGCGGGAAGATGCGCTGATCATGACCCTGGAGCTTGGCCCAGTCGAACAGGCATAGCGCTGTTTCCGGCTGAATCTGCTAGAATTGCCGCTTTTTCAAGCGTGCAGAAGTTCCCATGTCATCTTTAACCGAAGAAATCGATCGTCGGCGTACTTTCGCCATTATTTCCCACCCTGATGCCGGCAAGACCACCCTGACCGAAAAGTTGCTGCTTTTCGGCCGCGCCATTCAGCAGGCTGGAACGGTCAAGGGGCGCAAGTCGGATCGGCACGCTACCTCGGACTGGATGGCGATGGAAAAGGAGCGCGGTATTTCCGTGACCTCGGCGGTGATGCAGTTTCCCTACAAGGAAAAAATCATCAACCTGCTGGATACGCCGGGGCATGAGGATTTTTCCGAAGATACCTACCGCACTCTGACCGCGGTGGATTCGGCGCTGATGGTCATCGACTCGGCCAAGGGCGTAGAGGCGCGCACCATCAAACTGATGGAAGTCTGCCGCCTGCGCACTACCCCGATCCTGACCTTCATTAACAAGCTGGATCGAGAAGGCCGCGATCCCATCGAATTGATGGATGAGGTGGAATCCATTCTTAATATACAGTGTGCGCCGGTAACCTGGCCCATTGGTATGGGCAAGGCCTTCAAGGGTGTGTTCCATCTTTATAACGACAGTATCCACCTCTACAGCGCGACCCACGGTGGCAAGATCCAGACGGGTGAAGCCATCCAGGGGCTGGACAATCCCAAACTGGACGAGGTGCTGGGTGCTGCAGCCGATGAACTGCGTGAAGAAATTGAGCTGGTCAGGGGCGCCAGCCATGAATTTGATCTGGACGCCTTTCTTGCGGGCAAACTTTGCCCGGTCTTTTTCGGCTCGGCCATCAATAACTTTGGTATCGAGGAGCTGCTGGACTACTTTGTCAAATACGCACCCGGTCCCCTGCCGCGCAGTACGCAGCAGCGGGAAGTGCAGCCGGACGAGGAGGCCTTCAGCGGCTTTGTTTTCAAAATACAGGCGAATATGGATCCTCAACACCGGGATCGCATCGCCTTTTTACGCGTCTGTTCCGGGCATTATGAAAAAGGCATGAAAATGCGCCATGTGCGCATCGGCAAGGACGTGAAGATTGCGAATGCGCTGACTTTCATGGCCAGCGAGCGTGAGCATGTGGAAAACGCCTGGCCCGGCGACATTATCGGCCTGCACAACCACGGTACCATCCGCATCGGCGATGCCTTCACCCAGGGTGAGGAACTCAAGTTTACCGGCATCCCCAATTTCGCCCCGGAACTGTTCCGCCGCGTGCGCCTGCGCGATCCGCTGAAAATGAAGGCCCTGCAGAAGGGCCTGGATCAGCTTAGCGAAGAAGGTGCATCGCAGATTTTCAAACCCCTGACCAACAATGATCTGACCGTCGGCGCGGTCGGTGTATTGCAGTTTGACGTGGTCGCTTTTCGCCTGAAACACGAGTACAACGTGGTATGTTCGTTTGAAGCCGTGAACGTGCAGGCGGCACGCTGGGTGACCTGTGACGATGAAGT
>DRKN01000006.1 GCA_011051755.1 Gammaproteobacteria bacterium | reverse complement strand
CGGCGTTGCGTCTCTTGAAAAGGGCACGCCATTCCCGGCGAGACGCGCCTTGCAGCTAACGGCTTCCCACCACGCTGATAGGTACACTTTATACGTTACGCCACACTAGGGTGTCATGCCTGCGGCCTTCATTGTTTACTCCCTTCATTGTTTACTCCCTTCATTCTATCTATCGTCATGATAGCTGACTCGCTGCCGACTATTTCCCGCCCGGAGGTATAATCGTGCTTATAAACGATGATACCAAAAGGAGTGAGCATGAGCGCGGACAGTCTCTATTGGCACGATTATGAAACCTTTGGCGTCGACCCTCGGCGAGATCGTCCTGCCCAGTTTGCCGGTATTCGCACGGATCTTGATCTGAATATTATCGGTGAGCCGCTGGTGCTGTACTGTCGCCCGGCAAACGATTTTCTACCGCAACCCGATGCTTGTCTGGTCACCGGAATAACACCGCAGCACGCATTGCAGGAAGGTCTTCCCGAAGCGGAGTTCATTGCACGAATCCATGAAGAATTTTCCCGCCCCCATACGTGCGTAGTGGGTTACAACAGCATCCGTTTCGATGATGAAGTGACGCGCAATATGCTGTATCGAAATTTTTTTGATCCCTATGCGCGCGAATGGCAGAACGGCAATTCACGCTGGGATGTCATCGACCTGGTACGGGTGACCCATGCCCTGCGGCCGGAAGGCATCGAGTGGCCAAGCCATGCGGATGGCAAACCCAGTTTTCGCCTCGAAGATCTGACCAGAGCCAACGGCCTGAGTCACCAGTCGGCACATGATGCGTTGTCCGATGTGCATGCCACCATTGCCATTGCCAGACTGGTTCGCGACAAACAGCCTCGTCTGTACGACTACATTTTCCGCCATCGTTCGAAACAGCAGGTTGGGCGTTTGCTGAATGTGGCGCAAATGCTCCCGGTTTTGCATGTCTCATCCATGTACCCTGCCGAACTGGGCTGTATCGCCCTGGTAGCCCCGCTCACGAATCATCCATCGAATCGTAATGAAGTCGTGGTGTATGACCTGCGGCATGACCCGTCTGCGTATCTTCATCTTTCCATTGATGATCTCCGCCAGCGTTTGTTTACCCGCCAGCGCGAGTTACCCAAAGATATTGAGCGGCTACCGGTAAAAACCATTCACATCAATAAATGCCCGATTGTCGTGCCGGAAAACACACTGACAGCAGAGATGGCTGAAAAATGGCAGATTGATACAAATATCTGCCAGCAGCATTTAGAAGTTATTCGTGGCAATCCTCATTTTATATCCCTTCTTCTATCCGTCTATAAACAACATGAATTCGAAGCGGAAAGCGATCCGGATCTGATGATTTACAGTGGAGGTTTCTTCAGTAATGCCGATAGACAGAAGATGGAAAAGATTCGCCATGCTTCTCCTGAGCAGCTAAAGGCGTTTGATATGCCTTTCCAGGATCAACGAATCCCGGAAATGTTGTTTCGATATCGGGCCAGAAACTATCCGCAAACACTTTCTGTAGATGAAATGCTGTGTTGGAATGAGTATCGCCTGCAGCGACTGACAGATCCATCGTTTAATGCCAGCATTACAGAGCAGGACTATATGGCACGGATTAATGAATTGCTGGCGTTAGTGGATATTACTGAGCAACAGCGTGACATTCTTGGAGCGCTTTTGAGATACCGGCAGACAGTGTTAAATATCCAGGAATAGCCCCGGTTTCTGTAAGTCGTCAAAAGTCATGAAATATACGATTATTCTTATTGCATAGAGTTATAAATGATAAAAGAGCAATGACTTTTCTGTTTGGTAGGTTGCATGCATTTGGCGATCCACATTATTTTGATATTTTCCCGGTGATTGGTTTGAGAGCTGATTTAAGCGTTAATCAGCCACGGATTTCCTGCAATATTTTTTGTCTGACGAAGACATTATCGTAATAGTGCGGGCATGTATTTTTGTGTTTGTCGATTTTATATTCATTGATGCAGGCACTATTTTTCCTGAATTCAGATGTTTTTGTTGGAAAATCGCCAATATTTGTTGAATTTTTTTACTAAACACTTGTTATTTAAAAAAAATCCGATACACTTCGTTATTGTTTGAATTATGTTATGTCCGAGGAGCGAGAAGAAATGATTAAAAAGAAGATAGCCCGGGTGAAGGCTAAAGTAGCTAAAACCAAGGTTAAGTCGAAAGTGAAAGTAAAGGCGAAAGCAAGAGGACGCCGTCCGGCTCCTTCTCCTGCGAGTGTTGCAGCCGCCAGCCCCGTGAACAAGGTGCACGAAGCAGCCTTGAAAGTTGTTGCCCGTGCATTGAATGTTGCTGAAGCAGCGGCTTCCAAAGTGGCGGCTGCTGAAAAGAAATCGGCTGTCGCCAAGAGTAAGGTTGCGACGGCCGTGAAAAATGCCGCACAGAAAAAGTCGACTGCCTCCAGTCGTGCGCTGTTGACGGCCAAGACGGCTGCGCAAAAGGCGCGGGCTGCATTGGCGGCAGCGCGAGCCAATGCCTCCGAGGCTGAAAAGGCCGTTAAGGATGCGGTGAGATCTGCGGAAACCGAGCGCAAGAAAGAAGAGGCCAAGGCCAAGGCAGTTGCAGCCTTTACGGCGAAATGGGAACGTGAGTATGACCTTAAGACGGCGAAAAAGGCCAAGGCTGGCAAAAAGGGTCGTCGCGCTACCCGTAAGAAAAAAACCGCAGCCTAGGCTATACCGGCGCTGCAAAAAACACCGGCCACTGGCCGGTGTTTTTTTGTCCTCAGGATAGATTCATGCGTGCATCGATAGGATGGCATGCGCGACTGCCCATGCCGCTGGGTGAAAAATGCGCACCGGTTTTTGATGAAGGACATCCCTGTCCTTTCATCCCTTCGGCGTTGCTGTATGCTGCCAATCCGCTCCCGACGAATTGCTCGGGTTGCCTCTGAAAAAGTCCATGCCGTGTTGCCTACAGGGATGTAGGCACCAACAGTAGGCGCTCTCAGGCGAGGGGCGTTAGCAGGACGCGGTAGCTTTGCCTACAGGGATGTAGGCACCAACAGTAGGCGCTTTCAGGCGAGGGGCGTTAGCAGGATGCGGTAGCTTTGGTCGTACTCAAAGCACTTGTTACGCTCACGGGACAGGCTCTCGTTCATTTGGAACGACCAAACCTCCCGGCTGCTCGCCTACCCAAAGTGGGTTTCGTGTAACTACTCAGCCCGAAATACCCACAATCTATTGAATACCGGATAGATTCTGATATAACCTCCACAGCCATGCAACCCCTGCCCGATCTAAAGACCCTCAGCCACACAGAATAAGATGAGTTGATCATTCTGCTCTCGAAGCAGGTTGAACGCTTGCACGTTCAGTGTGCCCGTATCACCGGGTTGGAAAAAGAGATCGAGGCGCTAAAAAACAAGCTGGCCAAGAACAGCCGTAATAGCAGCAAACCACCTTCCAGTGATGGTTATGGCAAACCCAAGCCAAAAAGCCCGCGCAAAAAGAGTGGGCGTAAAAGTGGAGGGCAACCCGGACACAAGGGCAGCACGTTAAAACAGGTCGAGCATCCGAACCATGCTCAGGAACACGCGGTCACTCAATGTAACCACTGTCATGCGGACTTGTCACAGCAAGCATCGATTCAGCATGAAGCACGCCAAGTCTTCGATCTTGTAGAGATTAACGTTTGCGTCACAGTGCACTGCGTACAGATCAAAACCTGCTTCCCATTGTGCCGTTCGCGTCAAGGCCGAGTTTCCGGCGGAAGTGTGACGCAGCATCAACAGCAGTGGGTTGCCGAACTGAGCCAGTGCTTATTGGGTGCCAAGCGGGAAGTCGATGATGCCAAGGCGGCTAACGCACCATCACTAATGGCATCGCGCATCACCTACTTTGATCGGTGTTACAGTCGCCTGTTGCGCGCGGGCCGCGATGAGCTTCCGCTGTTACCTGTCGATAAAAACAAGAAACGCGGAAGGCCGAAACAGCACAAAGTTAAAAATCTCCATGATCGTTTGGTAAACCACAAAGGTGCTGGCGTTTTTATACGACGTCTCACTGCCCTTTGATCACAACCTGGCTGAACGCGATGTGCGCATGGTCAAGGTGAAGCAAAAGGTCTCAGGCCGCTTTCGCGCTAACCGGGGCGCGCAAACATTTTGCCGCATTCGCGGCTACCTCTTCGACGCTTAAATCTCTTGGGGTTCTATTCCCCGCCGCTTGCGGCGAACGAACGTTGACAATGCGAAGCGAGTCAGTGCTTCTCTGTTACTTTAATCTCTGAGGAGTCAATTCCCTACAGCTTGCTGCGAACCAGCGTTGAACGCTGTATCACGGGTGAATTCCTTCCCACCCCCTGGGACGGGAATGTCGACTCGGCAAGTCAAATTGTAACGGGGTAGAAATAAGCAGCACGGATGAATCCAGCTGTTTTAAGGTGGTGGTTTTAACCTTGGCCGGGGCGCAGCGATATCCTGCGGCAAGCTCTTTCGCTTGGGCGCGAATTGCGCTGCGCGAGAACGGAGTGTTCTGTCATCAATCGTAAAAAAACCTGCGCTGCGAGAAATCGTGCCCTAAGAGATCCAAGGGGCCCGCTGGCAATCTATTCTATTTCAATAAGCACTTCGTCTGGATTGACGCTGTCTCCCTTTTTCACGTGAATGGCGGTAATCTTTCCCGCCACGGGTGCCTGGATTTCCGTTTCCATTTTCATGGCCTCGGTGACGATGAGAGCGCTACCTGCGTCAACTTGATCGCCAATCTTCACCAACACGTCAACGATGATGCCGGGCATGGACGTGGTGACATGCCCGGGTGAGCTTGCCTTGGGTCGGCTGCTACCCTTGCCGGATGATGCCTGGCCGCTCGATTCGTCCGTGTCCAGTTCATTCAGGGATTCGACGATAATTTCTTCGGGGATACCGTCGACGCTGATGAAAAAGGCGCGTTTATCCTGCATTTTGTGCCCGGTGCCGGCGACCTTGATGTGATAATTCTCGCCGTGAATGGAGACGTTGAATTCGCTGCAAGCCTTCGCCTGTGAGGTGTCTGCCGACGGCAGGGGTTCCAGCAGTTCCGGTTGCAGGGTGCCTGCGCGGCGTTGTTCGATGAATTCACGACCCACATCAGGAAACATGGCGTAGGTCAGCACGTCTTCCTCTGATTCGGCCAGCTCGCCGATTTCACCGCGCAGTTTGTCCATTTCCGCTGGCAGGAGGTCTGCCGGCCGGCAGGCGACAATGTCGGCATTGCCAATGGCCTGCTGCCGAATTGCACGATTGACGGGGGCGGCGGGTTTGCCATAGCGGCCTTGCAGATACAGTTTGACCTCATTGGTGATGCTCTTGTAGCGGCTGCCAGTCATGACATTCAGCACCGCCTGGGTACCGACGATTTGTGAGGCAGGCGTGACTAGCGGCGGGTAACCGAGATCCTTGCGCACGCGGGGGATTTCTTCCAGCACGGCATTCATGTGCTCTAGTGCGCCCTGTTCACGCAGCTGGTTCGACAGGTTGGAAATCATTCCGCCGGGCACTTGGTTGACCTGCACGCGGGTGTCGAGGCCGGTGAATTCACTTTCGAACTGATGATATTTTTTGCGTACCTCGTAAAAGAAAAAGCCGATTTCCTGTAGTGCCGGCAGGTCGAGGCCGGTGTCGTATTCGGTGTCGCGCAGCGCGGCGACCATACTTTCCGTCGGCGGGTGGCTGGTGCCGCCGGAGAGGGCGGAGATAGCCGTGTCGATGTGTCGGCAGCCATTCTCGATGGCTTTCAGCTGGCACATACTGGCCAGACCGGCGGTGGCGTGTGAATGCAGATGCACGGGGATAGTCAGTGCGTTGACCAATGCACGGGTCAGCTCGGCGGTCGTGGTGGGTGTCAGCAGGCCGGCCATGTCTTTGATGGCGATACTGTCACAGCCCATGGCCTGTAGCTCGTGGGCCTGCCTGACGAATTGTTCGATGGAGTGCACCGGACTGGTCGTGTAGCAGATGGCCCCCTGCGCATGCTTGCCGCTTTCCTTTATTGCTTCAATGGAAACGCGCAGGTTGCGCAGGTCGTTGAGCGCATCGAAAACGCGGAATACATCGATGCCGTTTTCTGCGGCCTTTTTGACGAAGGCGCGTACCACGTCGTCGGCGTAGTGGCGATAGCCGAGCAGGTTTTGTCCGCGCAGCAGCATTTGCAGGCGGGTGTTGGGCAATGCGCTGCGCAGTCTGCGCAGGCGCTCCCACGGGTCTTCCTTGAGGAAGCGGATGCAGGCATCGAAGGTGGCGCCACCCCACATCTCCAGCGACCAGTAGCCGATTTTATCCAGTCTGTCACAAATGGTCAGCATGTCGTCAGTGCGCATGCGGGTGGCGAGTAAGGACTGGTGTGCGTCACGTAGCACAGTATCGGTGACGTGAACTTGTGGCTTTGCCATAGTCTGTGTTCCTGTCGTTCTTTTATCGAGGCTGAATGGGGACTGGTTTATAATCCGAGGTGTGCGGCAACCGCAGCGCCGATCGCGGCGGCGATATCACGCGATGAGCGATGCACTGAATAGTGCGCCAGCTCCGGGTGTTGTTCGACAAAGGAGGTGTCAAAGCGCCCGCTCTGGAACTGTGCGGATCGAATAATTTCCAAATGATAGGGAATGGTGGTTTTTACACCGTAGACGCCAATATCCTGCAGGGCGCGTGCGGCACGATCCAGCAGTGAATCCCAGTCCAGTGCCCAGACGATAAGTTTGGCGCACATGGAGTCGTAATGGGGCGGAATTTCATAACCCGTATAAATAGCGGCATCGGTACGCACACCGGGGCCACCGGGGGCGAAGTAACGCGTGACACGGCCGAAGCTGGGCAGGAAGTCGTTCTGCGGGTCTTCGGCGTTGATGCGGAATTCCATGGCATAGCCACGGCGTTGGATGTCGGACTGCTGGTAGCGCAGCTTCAGGCCGGCGGCGATGCGAATCTGTTCCTGTACGATGTCCACGCCGGTAATCTGTTCGGTGATGGTGTGTTCCACCTGTAGGCGGGTATTCATTTCCATGAAATAGAAGTTATCGTTTTCGTCGAGCAGAAACTCCACCGTGCCGGCGTTTTCGTAGCCGACGATCTGTGCCGCCTTGACGGCCTGTTCACCGATAAAACGGCGTTGTTCGTCCGTCAGTTGCGGGGAGGGGGCGATCTCGATCAGCTTCTGGTGACGGCGCTGGATGGAGCAGTCGCGCTCGAACAGGTGGATGATGTTGCCGTGGCTGTCGGCGAGAATCTGTACTTCGATGTGGCGGGGGGTGTCGATGCATTTTTCCAGAAACACGTCGGTGCTGCCAAAGGCCTTGCTGGCCTCAGAGACCACGCGGTCGTAGTTTGGACGTAACTCCCTGGCATTGGCGCAGCGACGAATGCCGCGCCCGCCGCCACCGGAGGTCGCCTTCAGCATCACCGGATAACCGGTTTTTTCGGCACAGGCCAGGGCCTCTTCGACATTGCTCAGATTGCCATCGCTGCCGGGCGTGACCGGTACGCCAGCCGCAATCATCGCCGCTCGGGCCTCTACCTTGTCGCCCAGGCGGCGGATGACGGCTTCGCTGGGGCCGATGAAGCGGATGTTGCGCCGGGCGCAGATCTTCGCCAGTTGCGGGTTTTCGGAGAGAAAGCCGTAGCCGGGGTGCAGGGCATCGCAGCCGGCGGCGACGGCGATGTTGACGATATGATGGGCGTTCAGATAACCGGCGACAGAGTCCGGTCCCAGGCTGTATGATTCGTCGGCTTTCTTGACGTGCAGGGCATAGCGGTCGGCTTCGGTATAGACCGCGACGGATTTGATGCCGGCCTCGGCGCAGGCGCGTACAATGCGTACGGCAATTTCCCCACGGTTGGCTATGAGTATCTTCTTTATCATGCAGTCGCCTTGTGTAACGGATCTAACGTGAATGATCGCGGACGAGTGGTTAGCGGCATCCAGCAGCAGAAACGGTTCGGCCGTGGTTTCATTTTATAACCAGGCAATAGGCCGATTTTCTTGCGAGTATAGCCATCTAAGCCGCTGGTTGCATTGAAATTATTGTTTTTCATTTTGACAGCAATCGATATTGCTTATATTATGGCGCGTTTATGTCGGATCACTTTGGCGAATTAATAGAACCGCTCTTCCTGGCCGAGAAAGGGCGTACCCTCACGGGCCGGTTGCCTTTGTCGCGTCTGGATAGACTATGTCAGTCTCTCCAGAACGGAAAGGGGGTGGTGGATATCAGCCTCGATTTTGACAAGGACGAGGTCGGTCAGCCCCGGGTGATGGGCCGTCTTACGGCGATACTGCAACTGCAATGCCAGCGCTGCATGCAGGGGATGGGGGTGCCGGTGAGCGTCGATGTTCATCTGGGTATCGTACGTACACAGAAACAGGCGCAGTTCCTGCCCGACAACTACGATCCGCTGTTGGTCTCGGATGAACCGATGACGGTCGTGGACATTGTGGAAGATGAACTGATTCTGGCGTTGCCCCTGGTGGCGTTGCATGAAATGAAGGACTGTCCGGCAGCGGGTGCGCAGGACGAGCAGGATGAAGTTGCAGCGCAGCGGGAGAATCCCTTCGCGGTGCTGGCCGAATTGAAGAAAGAACGTAACGACTGACAGATACTGATTAGACGAGGAATTAAACGATGGCCGTTCAACAGAATAAAGTAACTCCTTCCCGCCGTGGCATGCGCCGTTCGCACGATGCCCTGACAGGCCCAACCCTGTCCGTAGAGCCGACCACTGGCGAGACGCATCGTCGTCACCACGTCAGTGCCGATGGCTACTATCGTGGCCGCAAGGTTGTCAGCACCAAGGACGACGAATAAATTCGTCATCCGGCGACGGGGAATGTTTTCCCTCTGTTGCTACCCTCTGATAATCTGCCCCGAGTGTCATCCCATCTTCCGCCGACAGTGGGTCAGTTGATTGCGACAACTCCCTTTTTCGCAGTGATTATTGCTGCAAGAATCCTGGTTCTATGAGTGAAAATGTAACCATCGCCTTGGATGCCATGGGGGGAGATGTTGGTCCCGCCGTCGTTGTGCCTGCTGCCTTGCAGATGTTGGCCGAGGTATCCCATCTGTCGATTGTCCTGGTGGGTGACGAGACGGTGCTGGCGCAGGAACTGGCCTCTCACAATGCCCGCAGTGGCCCGAATCTGCGCCTGCAACACGCCTCGCAGAAAGTGGAAATGGATGACAAACCTTCTCTGGCCCTGCGTGGCAAGAAGGACTCATCCATGCGTGTGGCTATTAATCTGGTTAAGTCCGGTGAGGCGCAAGCCTGCGTCAGCGCAGGCAATACCGGAGCCTTGATGGCCACGGCGCGCTTCGTGCTGAAGATGTTGCCGGGCATCGACAGGCCGGCCATATGCAGTGCCTTGCCGGCGATGAATGGACCGACGCATATGCTGGATCTGGGCGCCAATGTGGATACCAGCGCTGAAAACCTGCTCGAATTTGCCGTCATGGGTTCGGTGTTGACCAGTGCGGTTGAGAACCTGGAGTCACCGAGCGTGGGTCTGTTGAACATCGGTGAAGAGGAAGTGAAGGGCAATGAGCGCGTCAAAGAGGCTGCACGCCTGCTGACAGGCAGCAGTCTGAATTACGTGGGTTTTGTCGAAGGTGACGATATCTACAAGGGCTGTGTGGATGTGGTGGTCTGTGACGGCTTCGTCGGCAATGTGGCGCTGAAGACCTCCGAGGGCGTAGCGAAGATGATCAGCAATGCGATGAAGGAAGAGTTCAGTCATAATCTGTTGACCCGGATAGCAGCGCTGGTGGCATTGCCGGTATTGAAGTCCCTGCGTCGACGCATCGATCCGCGACGCTATAATGGTGCCAGTCTGTTGGGCCTGCAGGGCATCGTGGTCAAGAGCCACGGTGGCGCCGATGTCCTGGCCTTCACCTATGCCATTCGTGAAGCGGTGAAGGAAGTCGAAAAGAACGTACCTCAGCGCATCAGCAGCCACCTGGAAGCGTTGCTCAGCGAGAGGCAGACGGCGTGATCCATTCGCGAATCAGCGGTACCGGCAGCTATCTGCCGAAAAAAGTACTGACTAATCACGATCTCGAAGAAATGGTCGAGACCTCGGATCAGTGGATCACGGATCGCACCGGTATCCGAAAACGTCATATCGCTGCCGAGGAAGAAACCACCTGTGATCTGGCCGAGAAGGCCGCGCGCGCAGCAGTGGATGCGGCCGGCATTGGCTACGATGAAATCGACCTGATCATCGTTGCCACCACCACCCCCGACCGGGTCTTCCCCAGCACCGCCTGCCTGTTGCAGGAACGCTTGGACATCCATGGCTGTACCGCCTTCGATATTCAGGCTGTGTGCACGGGTTTCGTCTATGCCCTTGGCGTGGCGGATAAGTTTATCCGCAGCGGCACGCACAAAAATGCGCTGGTGGTCGGTGCCGAGACCCTGTCTCGCATCGTCGATTGGGCCGACCGCGATACCTGTGTGCTGTTCGGTGACGGTGCCGGGGCGGTGGTGCTGTCCGCCAGTGCTGAGCCGGGTGTTCTCTCCACCCACCTGCATGCCGACGGTCAGTATAAAGAGCTATTGTCGACCAGTGGTGGCGTTTCCGAGGGCCTGAACGGTGAGGTACACATTACCATGCAAGGTAACGAAGTCTTCAAAGTAGCCGTCAATACCCTCGAGCGCATCGTCGATGAAACCCTCGCCGCCAATAACTTGCGAAAATCCGATGTCGACTGGCTGGTACCGCATCAGGCCAATATCCGCATCATCAAGGCCACTGCACGCAAGTTGAAGATGTCCATGGATCACGTCGTGACCACGGTGCAGGAACATGGCAATACCTCTGCTGCCTCCGTGCCCCTGGCGCTGGACGTGGCGGTGCGGGATGGCCGCATCCAGCGTGGCGACATCCTGCTGCTGGAGGCCTTTGGTGGCGGTTTCACCTGGGGTTCAGCCCTGCTGAAGTACTGACAGGACGTGAGTGGTCAGGACTCAGTCCTGCTTTCAAGGAGTATTAGTATGTCATTTGCCTTTATCTTTCCCGGTCAGGGTTCCCAGTCCGTCGGTATGCTCGCCGGCCTCGCTGCGCGGCATGCGCAGGTGACGGAGACCTTTGCCGAAGCTTCCGAGGCGCTGGGCTACGATCTGTGGAAGATCGTGCAAGAGGATCCCGCCGAGACGCTGAATCAGACCCACATCACCCAACCCGCCATGCTCGCCGCCGGCATCGCCGTGTGCCGTGTGTGGCGGGCCCGAGGCGGTATGCAGCCGGCAGTCATGGCCGGCCACAGCCTGGGTGAATACACCGCCCTGGTGGCAGCCGGCAGTCTGTCGCTGGCCGATGCCGTGAGCTTGGTGGCTGATCGCGGCCGCTATATGCAGGAGGCCGTGCCCACCGGTGTCGGCGCCATGGCGGCGATCCTCGGTCTGGACGATGCTCTGGTCATCAGGGTTTGCGAGCAGGCGACGCAGGGCGAGGTGGTCTCGGCGGTGAATTTCAATTCCCCCGGGCAGGTGGTGGTGGCTGGTCATAAGGCCGCTGTCGAGCGCGCTGTGGAACTGGCCAAGGCCGCTGGCGCCAAGCGCGCATTGATGCTACCGGTGAGCGTGCCGTCGCACTGTCGACTAATGATGCCGGCGGCGGAAAAACTGGCTGAGCGCATGGCCGACATCGAATTCAGCGCACCCATGGTTCCCGTCTACAATAATGTGGATGTGGCCACCGAGAACGATGCCGATGCCATCCGCGCAGCGCTCAAACGCCAGCTGTTCAGTCCGGTGCGCTGGATGGAGACCATTCAGGCGCTGGCCGATGCAGGCGTCGATACGGTCGTGGAGTGCGGTCCGGGCAAGGTGCTGACCAGCCTCAACAAACGCATCGACAGAGGCATGGCCGCGCTGGTGACCCTGGATGCTGACAGCCTGGCCAAAGCGTTGAGCGCAACGGGAGAGAATGACAATGTCTGACCATGAAACATTACAGGACGAGATCGCCCTCGTCACCGGCGCCAGCCGCGGCATCGGTCAAGCCATTACACTGGCGCTGGGTGCCCAGGGCGCCACGATTATCGGTACCGCAACCTCGGAGAAGGGCGCCACCGCTATTGGCGACACGCTGAAGGAGAATGGCGTAAAGGGTACCGGTATGGTGCTCGACGTCACTGAACAGGCCTCCGTCGAAGCCTTGATGGCCAATATTCAGGAACAGTTCGGTTCCCCTTCCATCCTCGTCAATAATGCCGGCATCACCCGTGATCATTTGCTGATGCGGATGAAAAGCGATGAGTGGAATGACATCATCGACACCAATCTGACCTCTGTCTTCCGCCTGTCCAAGGCCGTGCTGCGTGGCATGATGAAGGCGCGCAAAGGTCGTATCATCAGCATCAGCTCGGTGGTGGGTGTCGCCGGCAATGCCGGGCAGACCAACTACGCCGCTGCCAAGGCCGGCCTGATCGGCTTCACCAAGTCGTTGGCCCGCGAAGTGGGCGCGCGCGGCATTACCGTCAATGCGGTGGCGCCGGGCTTCATCGATACGGACATGACCCGCGCCCTGGCGGATGCGCGGAAAGTGGCGTTATTCAAGGACATTCCCCTGGGACGCCTGGGCCTGCCCGAGGAGATCGCCGCTAGCGTGGCCTTTTTGGCGTCACCCAAGGCGGCTTACATCACGGGCAACACCCTGCATGTAAATGGCGGCCTGTATATGGGTTAAACCACGCCAATTATTACCGTATTTTTTGAATTTGTATATTTATCAATAGGTTATGGGTTTTTGGCGGGCTTTTTTATGCTTGTAACCAGACTGGCTTTTCACTAGAATACCGACCGCGGCCTGCGGGCTGTCAAAGCAAACCATTGGGAGGATTTATCCAAAATGAGCACCATTGAAGAACGAGTCAAGAAAATCGTCGTAGAGCAGCTTGGCGTGAAAGAGGAAGAAGTCACCACCGAGTCTTCCTTCGTTGACGATCTTGGTGCCGATTCACTGGATACCGTGGAACTGGTGATGGCCCTCGAGGAAGAATTCGAGACGGAAATTCCTGACGAAGACGCCGAAAAGATCACTACCGTTCAGCAGGCGATGGATTATATCAACGCACACAAACACAGCTGATTGTCCCTGATTCAGCTGTAAGGCCGCTAGCCCGATTCGGTGGCAGCGGCCTGTTGCGTTTAGGCCGTATCCACGGTGCCGCAGGGGCGGGGCCGAATGTGCTGGCCACTGTCGGTCATTGGGCTGAATTCAAAGTCAAAGGGCGCTTCCAATATAGCGCGTGGTTTCTGGCTCTATGCCTGCTGGGCGAGGCCTGAAGGTTGTATCTGCTGCGTTGTGACTTTTGAAAAGGAGCCCCTTTTTCGAGAGTCACACTCCGCCTGTCCAAAGTAGGCTCCCTCCAAAAGCGCCTACTGTGACTATCAAGATGCTGATTCCTTTGGTGGTGCGGTTACAGCTTTCAGGTTATGTAGAGGCCACAGTCTATTATTGGAAGCGCCCTAAAGTGAGGTTATCTCCGTGATGAAACGACGCGTTGTTATCACCGGTCTGGGCATGGTTTCCCCCGTGGGCGGAAACGTGGCGGATTCCTGGGCCAATATCCTGGCAGGCAAGAGCGGTATTGCTCCGGTCACCCATTTTGATGTCAGCGATTTCTCCGTGCGTTTTGGTGGCTCGGTAACGGGCTTTGATATTAGCGATTACATGAAGCCCAAGGATGCCCGCAAGATGGCGCCCTTCATTCATTACGGCGTGGCCGCCGGGGTGCAGGCCCTCAGGGACTCCGGGCTGGAAATTACCGAGGAAAATGCCGAGCGTATCGGTGTCTCCGTCGGTTCCGGCATCGGCGGTCTGGGCGGCATCGAAGAAGGCTATGCGGCTTTCCTCAAGGGTGGTTCACGCAAGATTTCGCCCTTCTTCGTGCCCAGCAACATCATCAACATGATTTCCGGTAATCTGTCCATCATGTATGGTTTGAAAGGTCCCAACTACGCCATCACCACCGCCTGCGCCACTGCCACCCATTCCATCGGTGATGCGGCGCGCCTGATCGAGTACGGCGATGCCGATGTGATGATCGCCGGTGGCGCCGAGATGGCCACCAGTCCCACCGGCCTGGGTGGTTTTGCCGCCGCGCGTGCGTTGTCCACGCGCAACGACGATCCGCAGGCGGCCAGCCGTCCCTGGGACAAAGATCGCGATGGTTTCGTGCTCAGCGATGGCGCCGGCGTGGTGGTGTTGGAAGACTACGAGCATGCCAAGGCCCGTGGTGCGAGGATCCACGCCGAGGTGGCCGGTTTCGGCATGAGCGGCGATGCCTTCCATATGACCTCACCGTCGCCGGGCGGTGAGGGTGCGGCGCGTTGCATGGTCACGGCGTTGAAAAATGCCGGTATCGATCCGGCCGAGGTGGATTATATCAACGCCCATGGCACCTCTACCCCTGCGGGCGACAAGGGTGAGACTGACGCCGTGAAGGCCGCCTTTGGCGCGCATGTCAACAAGCTGGCCATGAGTTCCACCAAGTCCATGACCGGCCACCTGCTGGGCGCCGCCGGTGGCATCGAGGCTGTGTTCACCGTTCTGGCCATTCGCGACCAGGTGGCTCCACCCACGATCAATCTGGATAACCCCGACGAGGGTTGTGATCTCGATTACGTGCCACACACGGCGCGCGAGATGAAAATTGACGTGGCCATATCCAATTCTTTTGGCTTCGGCGGTACCAACGGTACCCTGGTGTTTCGCAAGCTGGACTAAGTCGTGCGGGCGGTATCCGCCGTCGCCGGCCGGGGGCAGCCACGCTATTATGCCGCACACCTGTTTCCTCGATGCTGTTGCAGACCGCGACCTGCTGGCCCTGCACGAGGCCCATCCCGCACGCTATCCCTTCCTGCTGGAAAGCGTTGCCCAGGGTGGCGCTGCCCGCTACGATATTCTCTTCGCCCTGCCCGGCGAGACCCTGAGCAGTGCCGATGGCGATGATTTCCTCACCCTGCTGGATGCCGCCTGGCGGCAAGTCTCGTCGACTGACCTGCCCGACGCAGAGATCCCCTTCCACGGCGGTTGGTTTCTCTATCTTGGCTACGAGCTGGCCGCGCAGGTGGAACCCGGGCTGCGGTTGCCGGTGGCCAATGATGGCCTGCCCGTAGCCTTTGCCACCCGCGTTCCGGCGGCGGTGATTCGTGATCACCGGCGTGATGGTTGGGTGCTGGTGGCCGAGCAGTCCGAACAGCTGGTGCGGCTGAAGGCCGATCTGGCGCAGTTGCCAGCCCCTAGCGGTGGCGAACCGGCGCCGTTGCCACTGAGTCTGCACGAGGCGCCGCCGGCGCCTTATCTGTCCGCTGTGCAGCGCTGCAAGGACTACATCGTCGAGGGCGATGTATTTCAGGTAAACCTGTCGCGCCCCTGGCGCGGCACCCTGAGTCGCGATATCCACCCGGCCGATATCTATCGTCGCCTGCGTCGCCACAATCCCGCACCCTTTGCCGGTCTGGCCCTGTATGGCGATGCCGCCATCATCAGTTCCTCCCCCGAGCGGCTGGTGCGGGTGCGCGGTGATCGCATCGACACCCGCCCCATCGCCGGTACCCGGCCGCGCAATACCGGGGCGCAAGAGGATCGCGCCCTGCAGGATGAATTGTTGACCCATCCCAAGGAGCGCGCTGAGCATATTATGCTCATCGACCTGGAGCGCAACGACCTCGGCCGCATCTGCATCCCCGGCACGGTGAAGGTGGACGAACTGATGGTGTTGGAGAGCTATGCCCACGTACACCACATCGTTTCCAACGTCTGCGGCCGCTTGCGTCCCGATATCACCCCGGGTGAGGTGATCCACGCGGTGTTTCCCGGTGGCACCATCACCGGCTGTCCCAAGGTGCGCTGCATGGAAATCCTGAGTGAACTGGAAGGGGAGGGCCGTGGCGCCTACACCGGCTCCATGGGCTATCTCAATCGCGATGGCAGCCTCGACCTGAATATCCTCATCCGCACCATTGTGCAGCACGGTCAGGCCCTCAGTCTGCGCGCGGGGGGCGGTATCGTCGCCGACTCGGTGCCTGAGCGCGAACTGGCCGAGACTCGCGCCAAGGCGCGTGGTTTGTTGCTGGCGCTTGGAGGGATTTGAAACGGCGTGGTCAGGCGCAGGCCATGCCTGCGACAACCATCCTGAAAAACCTCTGACAGAGAAATGTACAAGCGCAAGTGGCTTTAATCGCGAATATTTGATCGCGAATAGCGCGTGAAAAAGTCTGTGTGGCTGAAGCTATTTTCACAATGAATCATCGAATGTTTGAACTTGTGGCGCCACTCTGCGGCGTGATACATCCCGTGGCGCCCTGTGCCACCTCGATCGAGTCACAATTTCTCTGTCGGATAGGGTGCTTTCGGCCGGCAACAAGCGAGATGGCTGTGGTATCCTTCCCGGCTTTTAATCACGGACGCGCGGCACTTGGTTTCGACACTCATCAATGGCATCGAAACGCTCGACATTGACGCGCAAGATCGCGGTTTTCAGTATGGCGATGGTTTGTTCGAGACCCTGCGCATCCGCGCCGGCCGGCCTTGTCTCTGGTCGCTGCATCTGGCGAGATTGGCCCACGGTTGTGGGCGTCTGGGTCTACCGATGCCGGACGAGATCCTGTTGCGCGGCGAGGCTGACCGGCTCTGCCGTGGCGAGGCCGATGGAGTGCTGAAGATCGTACTGACCCGTGGCAGTGGCGGGCGTGGTTATCGTCCGCCGGAAAATCCCACGCCCACACGCCTGCTGGCGCGTTTTCCGGTTCCGGACCATCCGCCGGAGAACCGGACACAGGGTGTTGCCGTGCGGATTTGCGACACCCGCCTGGGTTTGAACCCGGCGCTGGCCGGGCTCAAACACCTCAACCGGCTGGAGCAGGTGCTGGCGCGCGCCGAGTGGTGCGACATCGACATCGCCGAAGGGCTGATGCAAGACATCGAGGGGAATATCATCGAAGGAACAATGAGCAATCTGTTTGTGGTGCAGGCAGGTATCCTGCGCACGCCTGAGCTGTCGTGTTGCGGCGTGGCCGGGGTGATGCGTGCCCGGGTGATGGCCGAGGCCGGGGCGCTGGGCATCCCGGTGGACGAGAGCCGTCTGGGCCTGCATGATCTGACCGCTGCCGACGAATTGTTTCTCACCAACAGCGTTATCGGCATCTGGCCCGTGCGCCGGCTGGCGGGCCGCGATTATGCGCCAGGGCCGCTCACCACTCATCTGGCCGCCGCCGTGGATATGTGCAATGACTAAGTTGCGGGTTTTTAAATGGCTCGGTGGACTGGTTCTCCTTGTCAGCCTCACCATAGCCTGGGTATGGATGGACTACCGGAGTTTCATCAATGAAACGCTGGATTTTGGCGAAAGCGGTTTGCGCTACGAACTCAAGTCCGGCATGACGCTCACCCGCATCGCCCACGACTTGCAGACCCGAGGCATTATCGATAGCCCGCGCTATCTGATCTGGTTGGGTCGGCTGGAGGGCAAGGCCAATCAGATCAAGGCCGGTGAATACCGCTTCGATACCGGCATTACCCCCCACCGTCTGCTACAGCAACTGGTCAACGGCGAGACCTTGCAGTATGCCATCACCATCGTCGAGGGTTGGAACTTCCGCCAGCTGATGGACGCCGTGCACAGCAATGAATACCTGTTGCATACCCTGTCCGACTACAGCGATGCCGAAATCATGCAACAGCTCGGTTATCCCGGCGAACACCCCGAGGGCCGTTTCTTACCCGACACCTACCATTTCCCGCGCATGACCACCGATGTGGTGTTTTTACAGCGGGCCTACGCTGCCATGCAGGCCTTGCTGAGCGACGAATGGCCGGCGCGTTCGCCGGATCTGGCCTTCGGCACAGCCTACGAGGCGCTGATTCTTGCCTCCATTGTCGAAAAGGAAACCGCCCTGCCCAGTGAGCGCAAACAGATCGCCGGGGTTTTCAACCGCCGCTTGAAGAAACGCATGCGTTTGCAGACTGATCCTACGGTGATCTACGGCCTTGGCCGCAGCTTCGATGGTAACATTCGCCGCCGCGATTTGCGCCGTGACACCCCCTACAATACCTATCTTCACAAAGGCCTGCCGCCTACCCCCATCGCCATGCCCGGGCGCGACGCGGTGATTGCTGCCCTGCATCCGGCAGAAGGGGATGAACTGTATTTCGTCTCCCGTGGCGACGGCAGTCACCAGTTCTCCGCCACCTTGAAGGAACACAACAAGGCCGTGGTGGAATACCAGCTGGGTGGGCGTGCCAAGCCGTTTTCGTCGTTGCCCTCGGGGAAGCTGGGCAAATGATTTGTTCGTCACGGAGGCACGGAGAAAAGCCAGTTGTTGCCGCGTGTTTCTTCTCCGTAGGAGCGGGCCATGCCCGCGATGAATTCGCTTTCGTAGGGTGGGCATCGCCCACTGCCGCACGATGCAAAACCATTGGTGGGCCATGCCCACCCTACAGGGCTGAGGAAATAACGAAACATCCGACGCAAAGACGCAAAGACGCAAAGATTTTTTATTTTGATTCTTTTCGTGTCCTCTGCGCCTCTGTGTCCCCTGTGTCGAAGTGCAAGAACGAATTCAGTCTCGTAGGGTGGGCACCGCCCACCGGTGCACAGTGCAAAATCGCCAGTGGGCAATGCCCACCCTACGTGCCTTTGCGCTCTTCGCGTCTTTGCGCCTTTGCGTTGGGCTTTTCCGGGCTGCGGTCATGAGCAAAGGCCTTTTTATCACCCTCGAAGGTGGCGAAGGCGCTGGCAAGAGCACCCAGCTGGCCTACATCCGCCAGCGCATCGAAGACGCCGGCATCTCCTTGCACGTCACCCGTGAACCCGGCGGTACGCCGCTGGCGGAGGAGATCCGTGTCCTGTTGCTGGGTCAGCGCGACGAGGCCATGATCCCAGATACCGAGTTGCTGCTGATGTTCGCCGCCCGCGCCCAGCATTTGGCGCAGCGGATCCGTCCGGCCCTGGCGCGCGGCGACTGGGTGCTGTGCGATCGTTTCACCGACGCCACCTACGCCTACCAGGGGGGGGGGCGCGGTATCGATTTCGCCCGCATCGCGGTGCTGGAGGACTGGGTGCAGGGCGAACTGCGACCTGACCTGACCCTGTTGCTCGACTTGCCCGTCGAGACCGGTATGGCGCGAGCCGGTCAGCGCGGCGACCTGGATCGTTTCGAGCATGAGCCGCGCGACTTCTTCGAGCATGTGCGCGCCGCCTATCGGGCGCGTGTCGAACAGGAACCGGGACGCTTCCGCATCATCGATGCAGCGCAGGACATTGCTGGCGTGCAGCGGCAGATCGACGCCGTGTTGGCGTCGTTGCTGGCCACGGGAGAATCGGCATGAGCGAACGGCCACCCTGGCAGAATGATCTATGGGCCGGGCTGATGGCGCGCGCGCGCGACGAACGTCTACCGCATGCGCTATTGCTGACAGGCGCGGAGGGTGTCGGCAAGCTCGATTTCGCCACCGGTCTGGCTGCCGGCCTGCTGTGCCAGGATCCGCACGACGATGGCAGTGCCTGTGGTCAGTGCCACGCCTGCGGCCTGCTGGCGGGCGGCAGTCACCCCGATTTCCGCTGTGTGGGGCCGCCGGAGGGCAAGTCGGTCATTCCCATCGATACCATCCGTGCAGTGGGCGATTTTTTCGCCCTCACCAGTCAGTACAACGGCCGGCAGGTGATCATCGTGCATCCCGCTGAGGCCATGAACCCCTCGGCCGCCAACAGCCTGTTGAAGACGTTGGAGGAACCGACCCCGGGCGTGCTGCTGATTCTCGTTTGCAGCCGTCCTTCGCAACTGCTGCCCACCATTCGTTCGCGCTGTCAGCAGGTGACCTTTGCTTTGCCGGCGCCCGCGCAGGCCAAGGCCTGGCTGCGTGAACGGCTACCGGGCGATGGCGACGCTGAAGCCTTGCTGGCACTGGCCGAGGGCGCGCCGCTGGCGGCCCTGCGCCTTAACGCGGAGGGTGGTCTGGCCGCGCGTCAAAGCCTTGCCCGCCAGTGGGCCGGGTTGCTGGCGGGGCGCGAAGACCCCCTCGCCGTGGCCGCGCAATGGAAACCCTGGGGGCTGGCGCGCAGTCTGCAATGGTTGAACAGTTGGGTGACGGATCTGATCCGTCTCAAGTCCGCCGGTTCCGATGCCGCTATCAGCAACAAGGATCTGGGTGCGCAATTGCAAAACATCGCAGAGCGGTTAGACTTAAAGGCTCTCTACGCGTTTTTGGATCAGTTGACGGAGTACGGTCGTCTCACGGCCAACAACCTCAACGAACAGCTGGCGCTGGAAGATCTGATGATCGCCTGGCAACGCAGCGCGGCGCGCAGATAATCACTCGCAAGGAAATCAGACAGGCATGAGCGGTTTTCGACAAGGCGGCATTCTCTCCCTGGCCATCAAGGACAAGAGTTCCTTGTACGCGGCCTATATGCCCTTCGTGAAAAATGGTGGCCTGTTTATCCCCACCAACAAAAAATACAAGCTCGGCGACGAAGTTTTCATGCTGCTCACTCTGATGGATGAGACGGAGAAACTCCCCGTGGCTGGAAAGATTGTCTGGATCACCCCTCCCGGTGCGCAGGGTGCGCGCGTGGCCGGCATCGGCGTACAGTTCAGCAATCAGGACAATGGTGCCGTGCGCAACAAGATCGAAGGCTACCTCGGCGGCGCCTTGAAGTCGGAACGCCAGACCCATACCATGTAGCACCGTTGCCCGGCCGGGCAGCGTGTTTTCCCTTTTTTCGTATTGATTCATCCTCGTGCAGGTATTTGCCGTGACCTATCTTGTCGACTCCCACTGCCACCTCGACCGTCTCGACCTCATCCCCTGGGACGGCTGTCTCGATGGTGCCCTGGAAGCAGCCGCCGAACAAGGTGTGGGCTATTTTCTCTGTGTCTCCATCGATCTGGAGCACTACCCGAACCTGCTGGCCATGGCCCAAAAAAATCCGCGTATTGTTGTTTCCGTCGGTGTGCACCCCAACCAACAGGAAGGACAGGATCCCAGCGCAGACGAACTCATCGCCTTGGCCGTCGCACCGCAAGTCGTGGCCATCGGCGAAACGGGACTGGACTATTTCCGCTGCCAGGAAGGCGAAGAAGGCGGCCTGGAATGGCAGCGCGAACGCTTCCGCCAACATATCTCGGCGGCAAAAAACACCGGTAAACCGCTCATCATCCACATGCGTGACGCCACTGAAGATACCCTGCGCATCCTGCGTGAAGAGGGCGCCGATGATGTTGGCGGCGTAATGCACTGCTTCGTCGAGGACTGGGCCGTGGCCAGGCGCGCCCTCGACCTCAACTTCGATATCTCCTTCTCCGGCATCGTCACCTTCAATTCCGCCAAGGCGCTGAAAGAAGTCGCGCAGAAAATGCCTGCCGAGCGCATGCTGGTGGAGACCGATGCCCCTTACCTCGCGCCTGTTCCTCACCGCGGCAAACCCAACTATCCCGCCTACGTTCGCCATGTCGCCGAATGTATCGCCCAACTGCGCAACAGCCAATGGGAAAGCATTGCCGAACTGACCACGGAAAATTTCTTCCGGCGTTTTTCGGATGCCTCCCGACCCTGACTTATCCTCGGAATATGTCGGAGCGGGCCATGCCCGCGAAAAGTCTTTTCACCATATGAGGGTATGGAGGTTTTCAATAGTGATTAAATACAGTCCAGCAGAGTGCGCCGTGCGCACTATTACAAAACATCCGATTCTATTGCCGTCAAATCACTATAAATATCACCGTATACCGCTACCATGTTTGGTGCGCACAGCGCACCCTACTGGACTCGGTGTCATAGAAGAGAAAAAGCCGTAAGTTGGGGTGACGACTGCATGGACGCAGGAGGTAGGGCGACGCAGGATGCTAAAGCCGAGGTACGAACCCCAACGATTGCGAGCGTTGGGTATCGCTATGCTCAGCCCAACTTGTAATCATTGATCAAAGCCACTGTCTGCAGAATCTTTTCCGACGGGGTGTAATAGTGCGGTGAAAAGCGAATGCCGCCACCTCGTTGGGCGCACATGACGCCGTGCTCGGTGAGATGTCTGAACAGGCTGTCGTTGTCGCAGTTACGGTGGCGAAAGGTAACAATGCCGGCGTACCGGCTGGGGCTGGAGTCAGTCAACAATTCCAGTGAAGGGCTGGCGTCGATAGCGTTGATCAGCAAGCGGGCGTTGGCCAGTACCTGTTTCTCGATTTTTTCCATGCCATGTTCCTGCAGCAGGGCGAGGCTGGCCTCCAGGGCGTGGATGCCGAGCATGTTGGGGCTGCCGCATTCGAAGCGGCGGGCGCTGTCGGCCGCTTGCCAGTCGCGGCGGTCGAAATCCACGTAGGTGTCGGTCATGTGCCAGCCGTATTGGTACAGTTCCAGTCTTTCGCGCAGCTCCGCGCGGCAATAGAAGACCGCCAGCCCTTCCGGGCCCAGCATCCACTTGTGGCCGTCGGCCATGACGAAATCGGCGTGGCAGGCCTGGGTGTCGAACTGCACGGCGCCCAGGCTCTGGATGGCGTCGATGCAGAACAGGATGCCGTGCCGTCGGCAGAATTCGCCGATGCGCCGCAGATCCAGTTGCAGGCCGCTGGCGTATTGCACGGAGCTGATGGTGATGAGGCGGGTGTGTTCGTCGACTTGGCTGAAGAGCGCGTCTTCCGGCGTTTCCGCGTCGCGCAGGTCGGCTTGGCGCAGGCTGATGCCTTTCCGGGCCAGCGCTTCCCACACCACCCGGTTGGAGGGGAATTCCTCGTTGCTGCTGACGATATTGTCGCCGTGTTTCCAGTCCAGCCCGAAGGCCACCACGGACAGGGCCTCGGAGGTGTTTTTCAGCAGCGCGATATCGTCGGCGGAGGGGGCGTTGATGAGCGCCCGCAGCCGTTCGTGCAGTCGTGTCTCGGTCTCCAGCCAGTGCAGGTAGTGCTTCGAGCCGAGGGTGGCGTTGTCCTGCGCGAAGGCCTGCACGGCCTGTAGCGTGCGTTGCGGCCAGGGGGCGACGGCGGCGTGGTTGAGGTAGATAATGTCGTCATCGAGCTGGAAATCAGTGTTGCCGGCGGTTTTTTTGTTGGGGCGGTTTGTTATCGTCATGAGGCAATGGTAGCAGGCATTTCCGGCACGGCGCATCTACTGCGGAATGTGCTTATAACGAACGTGTTGCACTTAATGTTTTTTACTCGTTTGCGCTAACGCCAATGGGTTATTGGGGGAGTCATGAGGAAGGTTTTTTCGCGGTTCGTGGCCATGCTGGTTGCTTTGTCGCCCACGCTGTTTGCTGCTTTTCCTGTGCAGGCTGGCCTGTCGGAGACGATCGCTCTGGTGCGGCCGGGCGTGGTCGCGGTGGGCACGATGCAGGCGACGCGGCGGCCGCCAGCCAAATTGCGGGGTACGGGGTTCGTGATTGGTGATGGCACCCTGGTGGTGACCAATGCCCATGTGGTGCCTGAGGTGTTGGCGGTGGAAGACAAGGAATATCTGGCCGTATTTGCCGGGCGGGGCAAGCGTTCGATACGCCGGCGTGCGCGCCAGGTGGCGATGGATCTGAAATACGATCTGGCGATCCTGAAGATCGAGGGTGGTTCGCTGCCGATGTTGCGGTTGGGGGATTCCGACCGGGTGCGTGAGGGCGAGTCCATCGCCTTCACGGGTTTTCCGATAGGTGCCGTGCTGGGCCTGTACCCGGTGACTCATCGCGGGATTGTGTCGGCGATTTCACCCATCGTGTTGCCGGCGCGATCCGGGCGGCAGCTGAGTGTCAGTATGATCAAGCGCCTGCGTGATCCTTTCGATATCTTTCAGCTGGATGCCACCGCCTATCCGGGTAACAGCGGCAGTCCCATATTTCTACCCAGGACGGGCGAAGTGATCGGGGTTCTGAACATGGTGTTCATCAAGGAAACGAAGGAGACCGTGCTGGAAAAGCCCAGCGGCATTTCCTATGCCATCCCCATTAAGCATCTGAAGGCCCTGCTTGATACTTTGAAGGACGAGCCGTAGGCTGTCCTCAGACGTCGGTTTTTTCAAGTTCAAGCAATTTACGCTCCCAGTCCAGGGAGGTCTTGACGATGACGTCGAGGTTGTCGTACTGCGGTGTCCAGTCCAGGGTTTCATGGATGCGCTCGACGCCGGCCACCAGCAGCGGCGGATCACCGGCACGGCGTGGTTCTTCGACGATATTCAGCGGTTCTCCATTGACGCGTTGCACGGCATCCAGCACCTCACGCACGCTGTAGCCATGGCCGTAGCCGCAGTTCAGGGTAGTGGACTCACCGCCCCTGCGCAGGTAGTCGAGGGCCTTGAGGTGGGCGCTGGCAAGATCCTCGACGTGGATGTAGTCGCGGATGCCGGTGCCGTCCGGGGTCGGATAGTCGGTGCCGAAGATGCAGATCCTGTCACGTTTACCGACGGCGGTCTCACAGGCCACCTTGATCAGCAGGGTGGCTTTGCGGGTGGATTGGCCAATACGCGTCTGCGGATCGGAGCCGGCGACGTTGAAGTAGCGTAGCGCCACATGGCGGAGGCTGGAGGCCTGGGAGAGGTCACGCAGCATCCATTCGGTCATCAGCTTCGATGTGCCGTAGGCGTTGATGGGTGCGGTGGGCGTGTCCTCGCGGGCACTGTCGGTCTCGGGGATGCCGTAGACCGCGGCAGTCGAGGAAAAAATGACGTGATCGACGCCGGCCTGTTCGCAGCAGGCCAGCAGGTTGCGCGAGTTGCAGGTGTTGTTTCCGTAGTATTTCAGTGGGTTAGAGACGGATTCGGGGACGATGGTGTGGGCCGCGAAGTGCAGTACCGAGCCGATGTCATAATCGTGCAACAACTGGCTGATCAGGGCCTGGTCGCCGGTGTCACCGATCACCAGCTCGCCGTGCAGGACGGAATCTTTAAAGCCCGTAGAGAGGTTGTCGAGGATGACGACCCGTTCTCCGGCCTCGCCCAGTTGTTTGACCACGTGGCTGCCGATATAGCCGGCGCCGCCGGTGACGAGCACGGCCTTCTTTTTTTTCATGGCATGGGTTCTCTGAGTTATCGTTGCAATGCGCAGTCTAGTGGGCCTCCGCTTCCAACGTCAAACCGGCTGTTGGACAATAAAGGTAATTTTCCCGCGTAAA
Organism: Gammaproteobacteria bacterium; assembly: GCA_011051755.1. Lineage (GTDB taxonomy): Bacteria > Pseudomonadota > Gammaproteobacteria > SZUA-152 > SZUA-152 > DRQN01. Next base: position 7,294 of record DRKN01000006.1, on the reverse strand, counting down.
TATCAGGTTACAGCTGAAGTATTTCCTTTAAAAAGTTGTGGTAGCTGGTAAAATTATGAGGTTCAGTCCTCAGGATCCGAGTTCCTGTGCCTGCTCCGGGTGAACTGAAGATCCGTGATCTCCGTCCGCTAACGTGGAAATTCAACGGTAGAGTCGATGAAAGGAATTTCACATTGTATGAGTCATTCTATAAACTGCGCGCCAAGCCTTTCCGCCTGAGTCCCGATTCGGGCTTTTTTTACCCCAGTCGGGGCCACAGGCGGGCCTTGGCCTATTTACGCTATGGGCTCAGCCAGGGCGAAGGCTTTGTGGTGATTACCGGCGATCCTGGTACCGGCAAGACCACCCTGGCGCAGATACTGCTGAAAGAAATGGATCAGCAGCATCTGGTCGTCGCGCATCTCACCACCACCCAGCTGGAAGCGGACGAAATGCTGCGCATGGTCTCCGCATCCTTCGGCCTGCGCTATGAAGGCATGGACAAGGCCGCCCTGCTGAAGACCCTGGAGGCCTTCCTGTTGGCCCGTGCGCGGGAGCGCAAACGGGCCCTGTTGGTGGTTGACGAGGCACAGAATCTGCCCGCCCGCTCTCTGGAAGAGCTGCGCATGCTGTCCAATCTGCAAGTGGGCGACAAGGCGCTGCTGCAAACCTTCCTGTTGGGCCAGCCCCAGTTTCGCCAGAAGCTGGAACATCCGGATCTTGAACAGTTGCGCCAGCGGGTGATCGCCAACTACCATCTCAGCGCCCTTGCCCCCGATGAATGCCGCAGCTATGTCGAGAGCCGCCTCAGGCAGGTTGGCTGGCAGAATGATCCCAGCTTTACCGAACAGGCCTTCGAGAGTATCTACAAATATTCTGAGGGCGTCCCCCGCCGCATCAACATGCTCTGCGACCGGGTACTGTTGTTCAGTTTCCTGGAAGAAAAGCATGAGGTGAATAACACCATTCTTCATCAGGTGACCGACGAACTGGGTCAGGAGGTTTCTGGCCGGCCACCGTCCGTCGAAAGGCCGGCGGAAAGCCTGTTGCACGATGATTCGTTCGATGTTGGCCGTGATGTGGAAGAGTCTGTCGCACAGGCCGTGCCGCAGAAAGGGGGGCAGGAGGCGGTCACGGACACCTCGGCAGAATCCTCTGAGACAGAGGCCCCGGAGTCCGAGGAGCTTCACGGCAGCAGCGAAAAACTGGCGGCGGCCTTGCGGGAAAAGGCCCGGCATGCGGCCGAAGAAGCATCGCCGCAACCCGCCGGGACTGTGCGTGATGTCACCAACACGGATCCGCCCCCCGATGTGTTTGAGTTGGCCAGTGCCGAGCAGTCACTGATGGAACCGGCAGCGGGTCACGCCGTCGATGATGGCGGTAAGGCCTCGGTGCCTGACGACAGTGTACTGGATCGTGCCGTTCCCGATGATAGCTGGACCCGGCCGGTACCGCAGGCCGACCCCGATGAGACCGAAGGTGGGCCCACAGAGATTGCCGCAGAGGCCGGGTCACCTGAAAAACCACTCGACGAAGAGGCGAAGCCTGGCCAGCAGGATCGTTTTCGGGTCATTCCCGGCGGTCGTGGGACGGATGTGGACAAGCGCCAACCCGTGGTGTTGGCGCCATTGCCGGATGCGCCCGGCGACACGGAAGAAGTGACGACACGCAAGATCCTGCGTCTGGTATTGGCATTTCATCGTTCTCCACGCAGTTTCCCGGGATTGGACGACGCGACCCAGCCGCTGCCCCGCGGCGTGCGAAATATTTTGCAGTTGGCCGTTTCCGACGATGAGGTATTACGGGATTTGCGGCAGATTTCCGTGATGGGGATTTCCCCCGCCATGCTGCGTGCCGCCGTGCGTTTCTTTGTGCGGCGTGTGATGTTTGTCCCGGGTAGCGATGATTACCGTGTGCTGGGTCTGCAGCAGGGCGCCTCGCTGACTGAAATTGAAATCAATTACGGCCTGTTGATGCGCCTCCTGCGTCACGACAATGCCGGCGTCGTCGATAGCGGTGTCAGCCGGATTGGCTCGGCCTATGAACATTTGTGCCGGGGTGAGCAAAGGCCTGCAACCAGCAATGGCACTGAGAATCCGGCCCTGAGTGATATCGAGGCCATCAATAATATTGGTGATCTGGATCTGGATGTGGCGCCGAAGGCGCCGGATGCCGTCAATCTTTCCATGCCACAGGCTGCCAGCGAGCAAAGGGATGCTTTCGTCGAGATCGATGATGGGAGTTCCGGTGTGCATATTCGCCATGTGGTTGTTGTTTCCTGTCTCGTGGTGGTGTTGCTGGTTCTCTATGTCACACAAATTCGTGACCGGGACAGCAAGACGCCGGTGAGCACGGCGCCTGCCGAGCCTGCGCATCAAGTCGTGCCCGAGGATCCGCCGCCTGTCGTGGCGCCGGCGGTGGGGCGTGTCGACGAGGGGAATTTGCGGGGTCTTTCGCAGAATCCGGCAATGGATGAAGACATGCCTGTGGCGATGTCTGCTGATACGGCCGGTGATGCCTGGCAAGGCGCTGTTTCTTCCGTGGTGAGGGACAATGAGCTGGGCGATGAGTCGTTTGCTTTGTCGGCCAGTGCTCAGGCCGCCGCCGAGGCTGCGCGAAAGGAAGAGATTGCACGGCAGGCAGAGGTCGCCCGGCAGGCAGCTGCTGCGCGAAAGAAGGCGGAAGAGGAAGCGAAGGCCGCTGCTGAAGCCCGGGCTGCCGCCGAGGCGCGTGCCCGGGCCAGGGCTGAAGAGGAAGCCCGGATCCAGGCAGCGAACGAGGCCAAGGCACGGGCAAAGGCCGAGGCTGATGCGCGTGCCGCGGCGGCCGCCGAACAGGTGCTCAGCGAGAGAAATGCCGCGATGTCTGAGGCCAGACCCAATATGGCGGCGGTTGCGAGCGGTATCACCGAGACGGACTTGGTGCAGCTGGTGGATCGGTTTCTCGCTCACTACGAAAATGGGAACCTGAATGGAATCATGTCCCTGTTTTACCGCAAGGCGCGCACGGATACGCAAACCACGGGAGAGGGTATTCGCACGGAATATGAAAAAATCTTCACCACGACGGATAAGCGTAATATGGTTTTCAGTGACCTGAGTTGGATGCGGGATGACACCTTTGCGCGCGGCCGCGGGGAATTCCAGGCGACGATCTTGCCTGCGGATGCCGAGGCTCCCATTTTGACGTCGGGCAAGGTGACGCTGCAGGTGACGAAAGGGGACGCCGGGTTACAGATTTCCCGTTTGTATTTTTCGAACATGAAAACCGTTGAGGGCAGCCAGCCGGCAGCCAGTAATCCGCCTCTGTCGGAGGCAGACCTGAACCCCTTGATGAGCGCGCTGGTGGTTTACTACGAGGCGGGTGATATCGATGCTTTTATGGATCTTTTCTCCAGTGATGCCGCCAGCAATGACCGCTCCATGGTTGCGGGTATTCGCAAGGATTATCAGAGCCTGTTCGACAGCACCGTGGCGCGGCGTATGGAATTACAGAATCTGCGCTGGGTTTTGGAAGATGGCGTCGCGCGCGGCGAGAGCGACTATGTGGTCGAGGTACAGGCTGAAAAACACGGCGCTGTCGATGTCTATCGGGGTACCTTGCAGGTACAGGTCGAGCCGCGCAAGGGGTTGGCGCGCATTGTCCATTTTGCGTTTGTGGAGTAGTTCGAGGTCGCTTTCTTCAATACGAACGGATACGCGAAACGCCCGTTGGTCTTCGTATCGAAGGGCGTTCGTCATTATCCGATCCACCACAGGGATACGCAGTCCACCGAGGAGTTGGATGTCCCTCTTGCGACACCAGCCTGATCCTTCCCTCGCTGTTTATTCCTTCGATGTATTCTCTGTATTTTCTGCGCCTCTGTGGTGCCGAGTCGTGGGTGTTTTTTATATCCGCTGGTTTACAGCGCGTGGATGTCGAGACCCAGTGAGCGGGCAGTCTTCTCCTCCGCGCCTGGATTGCTAATGACCGCAATGCTGGCGTTTTCTGCACGCAAGTAGGTTTTTCCGACACGTTGCAGATCCTCCAGGGTGACTGTCAGCAGGTGTTGGCGATACCGCTGGCGCTGTGCCGGTGTGCGGCCGTGCAGCTGGTTGTGGAAGGCGTCCTTGGCTTCGCCGGCCGGTGAGCTGGGTTTGTCCAGTTGGCCGATGACGCCGAGGATGGCCTCTTCCAACTGGCGGGGTTCGTGTTCCTCGTTGAGCAACCAGTCGATGGCATGGTCGAAATCTTGCAGCGTTTCCTCCAGACGCGGGTCGCGATAGGAATAGAAACGGAAGCTGGCCGTGCTGCAATCCTGGCTGGCGCCACCGCCATAGGCGCCACCCTGCTCGCGGATGGTGCGGTGCAGGAAGCCGTTGCGCAGGAAGCCCGCCAGTACCGTCAGTGGCGCGGCATCCGGGTGTTCCACCGGTACCGTGGGGTAGGCCTTGGCGCAAAAGTTGACGGAGGTACTGGTGGTCCACAGGGCGCGCACCGTCTCCTTTACCTTGGGCAGGCCGAAGGGTGTGGTGTCCTGTGTGGGCGCCGCAGGCCATTGCTCGGCGGTATCTTGTTTCAGCTGGGTCAGGCTTTGTGATTCACCAATCAGCAGGAATTGCCGCTCAGAGGCCACGACTTGTTGGTGTAGTCGGTGCAGTTTTTCCGCCAGTGCGGCGAGATTTTTCGTTTCATCGAGGCCGTCATCCACGGATTTCAGCGTCTGTATGCCGAGCAGCCCGGACTGCCGATGGCTCAGTGCGGCGGCGGGACTCATGCCACTACTGGCGGCCTGCATGGCGAGGCTGTGGCCGCGTCCGGTGACGCCCTGTTCACGACCGGCGCGCAGCTGCGCCATCAGTTCGCGGATGCGTGGCAGTTCGTCGAAGCGTACTTCATTGAAGGAGGCGCGCAGTAGCTCGGCAAATTCACGGTGATTACGCGACAGGGCCTTGCCCGAGAGGATCAGGTAGCCGGACACGCTCTGCACGTCATCGATCTTCCCGCGCACGCTGCTGTAGGCGGACAGGCCACCGCTGACCCGGGTCTGCCAGGCCTGGGTGTCGAGGTAATCGCGCTGGCCGCAGCCCAGCTCGGTGAGGCAGTGGGTGTAGTAGGGCAGTACCGCCAGCAGTTCATCATCGAGCGGCGGCAGGTTGACGACCACCTGCTGGTAGATCAGACCGTTGGTGCCCTGTTCGAAGAGGCTGCAGGGGATGTCGTTGATGGTATCGGTTCTGCCCCCGGCGATGGGCATCTCGGCCGGTACGTCTTCCAGTCCGACCTTGGGCAGGATGTCAGCATCGTCTTCCTGCCTCTGTCGTTCGGCGAGCTGTTGGGCCCGGGTGACGATGTGTTGTTTTTCCGCCGCGCTCAGACCGGCCTTGATGCGCGCCAGGCGGGCGCGTTCGTCGGCGTCACGGCGCGCGGCCAGTTCGGTGTCCGGTTTTAGGGTCAAGCGCACCCGGTGCGGGTTGTCGAGGAACCATTCGCGGATCAGGGCGGGGATGAAATCCGTGTCGCGGATGTCTTCACGCAGCTGTTCGATGGCCTCGTCCAGATCCAGTGAGGCCACCGGGTCACCGTAGTGGATGGCGGAGGGCAGGGCGTCGAGGATCAACTGCAGGCCGTAGGGATAATGACCGCCACCGACCTCGCGCTGGGCCAGTTCGAGCTGGTGCAGGGCGGATTCGACGCGTTCCTGTGGCACGCCGTTTTTGGCCACATCGCTGAGCGTATCCAGGATCAGTTGTTCCACGGCGGTCGCGTGTTCGGGGCGGCTGCCTTCCAGCCCGGCCATGAAACTCATCTCGCGGTTACTGTTCTCCAGTCCGCACAGGGGTGAGGGGGCGGTGCCCAGGTCGGTGGTTTCCAGGGCGCGGCGCAGAGGCGCGGCGCCGTCATCCAGCAAGACGCCGGACAACAGTTCGGCGCGCAGCCCGGCTTGCAGATCGGTGCTGTGGCCCAATAACCAGCCGAGCACGATGTGGGTCTTGTCGCCATCCATCCCGGCTTCTTCCAGGGCATAGGATTCTTCAACGGCGATGGGGGCGTAGTAGCGTTTTTCGTCAGTGACGATGATGCGCTTGTCGGCGCGCTGAAAGCGGCTCAGGGCGCGTTCTTCGAAGCGTTGCTGATGCTCTGCGGCGGGAATATTACCCGAGGTCATCAAAATGGCATTCGACGGATGGTAGTGGGTACGGTAGAAGGCCTTCAGTGCCGCATAGCTGAGGTCGGGAATTTCCTGGGGTTCGCCGCCACTGTTGTGGTGATAGGTGGTGGTGGGGAACAGATATTTGGTCAGGGTCTGCCACAGGGTGCTGACCGGAGAACTCATGGCGCCTTTCATTTCATTGAACACCACGCCCTTGAATTGCAGCTCCGTGTCGGGATTGTCGGCCTCGGCGAATTCCAGCCGGTGGCCTTCCTGGGCGAAATCCAGTGCGTGCAGGGTGGAGAAGAACACCGCGTCGAGATACACGTCCATGAGGTTGAAAAAATCCTTGCGGTTCTGGCTGGCGAAGGGGTAGGCGGTCCAGTCGCTGCTGGTGAAGGCGTTCATGAAGGTGTTCAGCGAACGGCGGATCATCATGAAGAAAGGATCGCGCACCGGGTAGTGTTCACTGCCACACAACGCAGTGTGTTCGAGGATATGGGCGACGCCGGTGGAATCCGTGGGTAGCGTGCGCAGGGCGACGAGAAAGACGTTTTCGCTGTTGTCCGAAGACAGGTGATAGTGCTTGGCGCCGGTTTCACGGTGTTCGTATTCTTCCACCGTGAGGTTGAGGGAATCGATAGGCTGGCTGCGCAGATGTTGGAATGCGGGGTGATGCTTTGGGCTGGTCATGCGGTGTGGTTTCTCATTTTGGCTTGTTTGGGAAAGGACGAATAGCGGTATTCTAGCGTGATTCCTGCCTTGCCCCTGGATTAGTATTTTTCAATCGATAAATGAGCCTGAAAAGAGGGTGAAATAGCGTTCTATCAGCCGGTTTTCAGGGTTCGTCTATGAGTGGTTTTAACGAGTTTCTTACGGGCCTTTTGGCGTTGGTTCGCCGTGTCTGGTTGTCGTTGATCCGGTGGGCGAGCTTGTCGAGTATTGCAAAGCTGAGGTCGGAATGATTACGGTGACATGATTCCGGAGATTGTACTGGAGTTCCACACAAATCCACGAAGAACTCTATCATGAATATGGTTCAATTGAGAGAGAACTTCCCTAGTGTGGTGTAACGTATAAAGCGCACCTATCAGAGGCCCGCAAATGCCCCAAGACAAGGCGCAGTCCGCCGTTAATGGCCCCCTCCCTTAACAAGGACTGGAACGCAGGATTGGGGCATTT
>DRKN01000005.1 GCA_011051755.1 Gammaproteobacteria bacterium | reverse complement strand
CGTCGAGCGTGCGGATACGGCGGTATTGCAGGTGTTGACCGCGTTTTTTCAGGATGCACGTTCACAGGATATTCCCGTGCAGTGGACGGCGGCATCGGACGTATTGATTCGTTCAGCAGAGTTGCTGGGTATCACGGACATTCTCGTACTCCATCAATATAACTCTGGCGGAGTATGAGTTTTGAAGACGAAGGCAGCCTGAGTTGGGCCGGGTGTCTGTTGGGTTTAGGGAATCGTTGCGAGGGACAGCCATTTTGGCGCAAATTTTCTTGATCATTTGAGATGAATCGCCATAGCTATTTAGCGAGAAAGGATTGAAAAAATTGCGCCAAAATAGATTTTCCACAGCAGATTCATTTTAAGTCCGTCAGGTCACTGGGTGATTCACAGGCCGTTGTAATAGTAGGCAGGAGACAGGTTAATGGCGAATATTTTAGCGGTGGATGATTCCGCCTCAATGCGGCAGATGGTGGTATTTACCCTTCGGGGTGCCGGGCATCAGGTCACGGAAGCGGCAGACGGACAGGCGGCCCTGGATCTGGCCAAACGGCAGCGCTTCGATTTGGTGCTGTCGGACGTCAATATGCCACGCATGGATGGTATCACTCTGGCGCGTGAATTGCGTGCCCTGCCGGCCTTCAAGTTTACGCCGATCCTGATGTTGACCACCGAAGGTGGTATGGGCAAAAAGCAGGAAGGCAAGGCCGCCGGTGCAACGGGATGGATCGTCAAACCTTTTAACCCGGAACAGTTGTTGGCGACGATCAAGAAGGTCGTGGGATAGTCTCCGCGCTTCACAGAGACGGATTCAAACGATAGTCAATATTTGTTCCGTCATGTGAAATAGAAAAGGAAAAAAGAAAATGAGTTATTGGGTTTGGGATTCCGCTCTTGAGATCGGGATTGACGTCATCGATGGGCAACATCGGCGTATCGTGGATTATATCAACGACCTGCATGAGGCTCACTCGAACCATGATCATGACCAGGTGACACAAATTTTAATGGGCCTGGTCGATTACACCGTTACCCACTTTGCCTTTGAGGAAGACCTGATGACTCAAGCGGGATACCCGCTCTCAGACTCACATAAAAAGGTGCATGAATCATTTATCGCGCACATCAAAAACTACAAGAAAGAGCATGAAAAAGGCCGGGATATTGCCAGGAAGCTCATGTCGGAATTGCAGATATGGCTGACCAATCACATCAAAAATGAAGATCGGCACTATGTGCCCTATGCCAATGAAGTTCTGGGCAGGAAAAAAAGCTGGCTGAAAAAGGCACTGGGTGGTTTTTTTGGTAGTGGGAAATGAATCATTTAACAAAAATGATCGCGCAGATTTTCTCCGCACACCTTATGAAATACGGAAACTAGTATATGTCCATCGACATGGAACAGTTCAAGGCGACCTTTATCGAGGAAAGCCTGGAGGGACTGGACATTATGGAAGCGGTGTTACTGGAAATGCAACCCGGTATGGCCGATGCCGAGGAAGTCGATAACATCTTCCGCGCCGCGCATTCCATCAAAGGCGGCAGCGCCACCTTTGGTTTCAGCGATATCAGTAACTTCACCCATGTCGTCGAAACCCTGCTGGATCAGGTTCGTGCCGGTGAGCGCGAGGTTACCCAGGAGGCCATCAACCTTTTTCTCAGCTCCGTGGACTGCATCCGTGACATGCTGGCGGGAGCGCAGGAAGGCTTTGAGATCAATCTTGAGCAGGTTGCCGAGGTCAAGGCCGGCCTGGATCGCATGCTGGGCTCAGCGCCACAAGCTGCTGTGCCGGCCGAGATCGAGCCGGAGGCCACAGACGGTTCGCCGGCGGCCGGCGGCTGGAAAATCGTTTTTAAACCTTTTCCCGACATGCTGCGTTCCGGCAACGATGTGGTGCGCCTGTTCCGTGAATTGGCCGATATGGGCGAGATGATTCCGAAAGTGGAGCTGGAAGGCTTGCCCGCATTGGTGGATATGGAACCCGAGGAGGCCTGTCTGAGCTGGGAGGTCACCCTGAACGGCAGCATCGGCCGTGAGCAGGTCGATGAAGTGTTCGAGTGGGTGGATGGTGATTGTGAATTGAGCATCACGCCGCTCGGCGATGAAAAGGCGCCTGAGGACATGCCGGCGGATAAGCTGTCAACAGCGGTCGAGGCCAGTCCTGCGCCGCTGCAGGCGGCACCGCTGGTGGAGAACCGCCGTAGTAACAATGACCGCCGGCAGGGTGATCGGCGCAAGAACCGCAGCTCGTCAGAAAATTCCTCTATTCGCGTCGGTATCGACAAGGTGGATGCACTGATCAACCTGGTGGGTGAACTGGTGATTACCCAGTCCATGTTAGGCCAGTTGGGTGAAGACTTCAGTATGGACAAAGTGGAGCGTCTCAAGGACGGCCTGGCAGAGCTTGAACGCAATACGCGCGAGCTGCAGGAAAACGTCATGAGTATCCGCATGTTGCCGATCAGTTTCGCCTTTAACCGTTTTCCGCGCATGGTGCATGATTTATGTGGAAAGCTGGAGAAAAAAATCGAATTGAAAATGTCCGGTGAGCAGACCGAGTTGGATAAGACGGTCATGGAAAAAATCGGCGATCCGCTGGTGCATTTGGTGCGCAATGCCGTCGATCACGGCATAGAAACTCCCGAGATACGTATTAAAGCCGGCAAGTCTGAGACTGGTACGGTGCATCTCAATGCCTATCACCAGGGTGGCAATATCCTCATCGAGATCAGCGATGATGGCGCCGGTCTCAATCGTGATCGCATCCTTGCCAAGGCCATCGAGCGTGGCCTTGCCAATAACGGTGATAATCTCAGTGATGCCGAGATATTCGATTTTTTGTTTCAGCCCGGATTTTCCACTGCCGATGTGGTTAGTGATGTCTCCGGGCGTGGCGTGGGTATGGACGTGGTGAAACGCAATATCACCGCGCTGGGCGGCGCCATCGATGTGGAATCACGTTCGGGTAATGGCTCCACATTCACTATCCGTTTGCCGCTGACCCTGGCTATTCTCGATGGCCAACTGGTGCGTGTGGGTGAACAGACTTTCATTATTCCCCTGGTCTCCATTATCGAATCCCTGCAGGTGGAGTCCTCGCGGGTCAATGCCATTGCCGGTAGCGCCGAGCTGTATAAATTGCGCGACGATTACCTGCCCATTATCCGTCTTTATGATGCCTTCGGCCTGAAACCGGACAGCGCCAGTCTGGAAGACGGTCTGCTAGTGGTGGTGGAAGGTCACGGTCAACAGGCTGGCTTGTTGGTGGATGATCTTTTGGCCCAACAGCAAGTAGTGATAAAAAGTCTGGAAACCAATTTCAAGAAGGTGGGAGGCATTTCCGGCGCCACCATCCTTGGCGATGGCACGGTGGCGCTGATTGTCGATATCGGCGGTATTATCGAGTTGTCGCAGAACGGCAGAAAGTGCGCGAACAGCGCTGCGGCTTAATACAGTACTATCGGGAGTTGATAGATGGATGTAGCAGAACAGATCGCCAGCGGGCTGGCCAGCACCGGCGAAGTCGATGGCAGCCAGTTTCTCACTTTTCTCCTTGCCGGTGAAGAATACGGTGTGGACATCCTGCGGGTGCAGGAGATCAAGGGCTGGAACGCGGTAACGCCGATTCCCAACACCCCGGAATACATTCGCGGCGTGATCAATCTACGCGGCACTATCGTGCCCATCGTCGATCTGCGTCGCCGCTTCGGTTTGGAGCCGATGGAGTATGGGCCCATGACCGTGGTCATCGTGCTCAAGGTCATGCGTGAAGACAAGAGCCGGGTGATGGGCATCGTCGTGGATGCGGTATCCGACGTTTATAACGTGCAGGATGAATCGCTCAAGCCGGCGCCGGATTTTGGCAGCGTGGTCAATGTGGATTTTGTACAAGGATTGGCTACGGTGGATGAGACCATGGTGATTATTCTCGACATCGACCATTTGCTCAACAGTGGTGAGCTGGCGGTGATGGACAGCGCCATCGAACACAAATGATGTGGACACCAGAGTGATTGCCATCATGAACCAGAAGGGTGGGGTGGGCAAGACCACCACCGCCGTCAACCTTGCTCACGCCTTGGCGCTGGGTCGGCAGCGGGTGTTGGCGCTGGATCTTGATCCGCAAGCGCACCTTACCACCGCCTTGGGCATCGATGCGGTAACGCCGGGCATGGACGCGGTGCTGCTTGAGGGTGCGGCCCTGACCGACTATCGGTTGCGCGCCCGCGAGGGACTCGACCTGGTGCCGGCCGGCCGCGGCCTGGTCAATGTCGAACATCTCAGTGAAGGCGGCAAGGCGCGCGGCATGCGCCTGCGTGCGGCCCTCGATGCCTGCGACGAAAGCTACGATGCGGTGATTATCGATTGCCCGCCATCGGCCGGTTTGCTGGGCATGAATGCCCTGTTCGCCGCCTCGGAATTGTTGATTCCCGTTTCCAGTGATTATCTGGCGCTGCACAGTCTGTCGCGTTTTATGGAAACCCTGAATTTTATCGAAGAGACCCTGCGTCAGCCTTTGCCGCGCCGGGTGGTGATGACCCGCTTTCACTCTCAGCGCCGCCTGGCGCGTGAGGTGCGTGAGCGTCTTGCGGAACATTTTCAGGATCGGCTGCTGGCTACCACAATCCGTGAAAACGTGGCGCTGGCCGAATGTCCCAGTTTCGGTGAAACCATTTTTGAATATCAGAACAGCAGCCATGGCGCCGAGGATTACCGCCGGCTGGCCGAGGAAATGGTCACGGCACAATGGCACTGATATCTGAAACGACCTTGCAGTTGATGATCAGTATTTTCGCCAACTCCTGCTGGAATGGATAGCAGACTTGTTTGCCACAGAGAACACAGTTTGTAGGGTGGGCACCGCCCACCATGTGTCTTTCAACTCAACGTGTCCCGGTGGGCGATGTCCACCCTACGGGATTCTGATGGATTTTGTGGCCCAGTAAATCATTTGGAGTCGATGCCCGATGTCAACACGTAAAAAATCACCCATGGGTGCTGACCCACTGGCCTGGATGAAACAGGAGGAGGCGCTGGATAGTGCATCTGCGGAGGTGAGTGAGTTCAAAGCAAAGCCCCGTCGCCGCAGCCAGCGGCGTGATGGCCTGGAGGCCGCCCTGCTGGAAGAGACCTTTGCCGCCCTGTTGCCACAGGGCGAGGCCCTGGTGGCGCGCTTCTATGAAGAGCTGTTCGTGCGTTTTCCCGAGATGCGGCCGATGTTCGCCAATACGGATCCGGCGCAACAGCAGAAGAAACTGCTGGCGGCCCTGCAACGGGTGGTCGCCAGTCTGCGTCGCCCGGCCCAACTGCGCAAGGCCCTGCTGAATCTGGGCGAAAAGCACCATACCTATGGAGCGAAAGAGGAACACTACACGGCGGTGGCGGAGACGTTGCTCAACGTGATGGCGGAGTTTGCCGGTGACTTGTGGACCGATGAGGTCGCAGACGCTTGGCACAATGCACTCAATACCGTGGCGGCGACCATGCTGTCGGCGGACGAAGAAGTCCTGGAGGAGAAGAAAATGGCAGCAAGTAAAAAGGAAATGGAATCGGTGATGGGTGGCAGTGAGGCCCTCAACAGCCTGGAGGCGATGTATTCGATTCTCGAACATTCACCCATCAACATCATGATTGCCGATGCCGACGAGAATATTGTTTTTGTCAACAAGCAGGCGCTGGATACCTTGAGTTCGGTAGAGGAGGAGCTGGCCCAGTACCTGCCGGGCTTTAGCGTTGACTCGGTGGTGGGCGGCAGCATCCATCGCTATCACAAGGATCCCGAAGCCATCAAGCGCATCCTCCATGCCATGGGCCCGGACGACGTGCGTCACGGTGAGATTACCCCCGGCCGTTTTATTTTTGAGCACCAGACCCGGCCGCTCACCGATGTCGGCGGCCGCCATCTCGGTTATGCCGTGCAGTGGAAGGATGTCACCGAGGAACGCATGGCGGCGCGCGAGGTTGAGCGTCTGCAGTCGGCCGTCGATGGCTCGCAGTCCAATCTCATGCTGTGTGATGAAGATCTCAATATTACCTACGTCAATCCGGCGGTGGTAAAAATGATGGCCGCGCGTCAGGGCGTGCTGCGCGAACACTTTCCCAGTTTCGATGCACACAATCTGGTGGGTACGAATATCGATATATTCCATAAAAATCCGGCGCATCAGCGTGCCCTGCTGGGCGATCCTTCACGCCTGCCGGCCAAGGCCGAAATCAAGGTGGCGGATCTGGAATTCGAGGTCAATGCCACGGCGGTGCTCGATGGCAAGGGCCAGTACATGGGCAATATGGTGGAGTGGCGCGATATCACCGAACAGAAGGCGGCCGAGCGTGCGCTGGCGGAGCTAATCAAAGCCGCCACCCATGGTGATCTGCGCCAGCGTCTGGATGCCGAACACTATCAGGGCTTTGTTCGTACCCTGTCCGAAGGCATCAACAGCATGCTGGATGCCATTGTTGAACCGATTGGTGATATCTCCAGCATCATGACCCGCCTGGCCGAAGGTGATTTGACAGAAACGGCCAGCAGCGAGTATCAGGGTGAATTTGCCGTACTCAGTAACGCGGTGAATGCCTCCGTCAGTAATTTGCAGGAGACCGTGGGCGGTATTCGCGTCGCCACCGAGAGCATTACCTCGGCGGCCAGTGAGATCTCCCAGGGCAATACCGACCTTAGCCAGCGTACCGAGGAGCAGGCCTCCTCGCTACAGGAGACGGCCTCCAGTATGGAACAGCTGACTTCCACGGTGAAACAGAATGCCGACAATGCTCGTCAAGCCAATCAGTTGGCCAACGGCGCCCGCGATCAGGCGGAGCAGGGCGGCGATGTGGTGCAGAAGGCTGTCGACGCCATGGCTGAGATCAACAGTTCGAGCAAGAAGATTGCCGACATCATTGGCGTGATCGATGAAATCGCCTTTCAGACCAACCTGCTGGCGCTGAACGCAGCGGTGGAGGCCGCCCGTGCCGGTGAGCAGGGTCGCGGCTTTGCGGTGGTGGCTTCCGAGGTGCGTAATCTGGCCCAGCGCAGTGCCTCGGCGGCGAAGGAAATAAAATCGCTGATCAGTGACAGTGTGGAAAAGGTGGGCGAGGGCAGCAAGCTGGTGGATCGTTCTGGCGAAACCCTCACTGAAATTGTGGGGTCAGTGAAAAAGGTGAGTGATATTGTTGCCGAGATTGCCGCCGCCAGTCAGGAACAATCCATCGGCATCGAGCAGGTGAACAAAGCGATCACCCAGCTCGATGAAGTGACCCAGCAGAATGCCGCGCTGGTGGAAGAGGCCGCTGCGGCGGCTGAGTCCCTCGATGATCAGGCGCGTGACATGAGCCAGCGCATGGCCTTTTTCCGCATCAATGACAGTGCGGCACAGCCGGCGCCCCCGGCGGTACCTCCTGTACAGCAGGCCCGGGCCGTGAGCCAGCCGACCCCCGCCCCGGTGGCGCGTTCCAGCGCCCGTCCGACGCCGTCCCCGCGTCCGGCGGCGGATAGTGATGGCGAGTGGGAAGATTTCTGAGCCACGCTTCAACCCGGTTCAAGAAAGAGGAGTGACAGGGTATGTCCCATGCCAGTGCGGCACGTAAGGAAAGGGTTTCGAGTGGCGAGCGCGAATTTATCTTCACCGATACCGATTTTGAATTCATTCGTCAGTTGGTGGCGAAAAAGACCGGTATCGTGCTCAATGATGCCAAACGGAACCTGGTCTACAGCCGGCTCAGCCGCCGGCTGCGACAGCTGGGGCAGGCGCACTTTGCCGACTACTGCGATCTGTTGAAAGCGGGGGATGATGGCGAACTGGTGAATTTCACCAATGCCATCACCACCAATCTCACGTCGTTTTTTCGTGAAAACCATCACTTCGACTATTTGCGCGACACCCTGTTGCCAGAGCTGATACAGGGCAAGGCGGATCGCCATCTGCGCTGCTGGTCTGCGGGCTGTTCCACCGGTGAAGAACCCTATTCCATTGCCATGGTGCTGCGCGAGACCCTGCCGGAAAAGGGCTGGGATGCCCGTTTGCTGGCCACCGATCTCGATTCCGAGGTGGTGGCCAAGGCGCAGCGTGGTATTTACGCGCAGGAGCGGGTCAACGGCATTTCTCCCGAACGCCTGCGGCGCTGGTTTTTGCGCGGCAAGGCGGATAATGAGGGCATGGTGCAGGTACGCTCGCCTTTGCGTGAGCTGATCGCCTTTCGTCAGTTGAACCTGATGCAAGAGTGGCCCATCAACGGGCCGCTGGATTTTATCTTTTGCCGCAACGTGGTGATCTATTTCGACAAGCCGACACAGAAGGTGCTGTTTGACCGCTATGCCGAGTTACTGCCGGTGGGCGGGCATTTGTTCATCGGTCACTCGGAATCCCTGTTTAAAGTCAGTGACCGTTTCAAGCTGATTGGCAAAACCATCTACCGTAAAGTCTATTGAGAGGGACGTCATGGCCTTGCCGAAAACAAAAGCACCCGGCGATATGCCGCCAGCCCTGGATGGCTTCGAGGGAATCAAGCGCTACTGGGACAAGGCTAACGATAAATACGCAGCAAAGATCCTGCCTGGCGAGGTCTATGTGACCACCGAGGATGAGGTGATCACCACGGTGCTGGGTTCTTGTGTCTCGGCCTGTGTGCGCGATCCCATTTTCAAGGTCGGCGGCATGAATCACTTCATGCTGCCATTGTCGTCCGGCAGTGGCAGCTGGGACTCGGATGGTGGTCTTTCCACCCGTTATGGCAATTACGCCATGGAGTTACTGATTAATGAAATTATCAAACACGGTGGCTCGCGCAAGAATCTGGAGGTAAAAATCTTCGGTGGTGGCAAGGTGCTGAGCAAAACCATGAGTAGCAATGTGGGTGAGCGCAATATTCATTTTGTCGAAGAGTATCTACGCCTCGAAGGATTGAAGCTGGAGGCTGGAGACGTGGGTGATATCTATCCACGCAAGGTGTTGTTTCATCCCTATAGCGGACTGGTGCGGGTGAAGAAATTGCGCAACATGCACAACCGTACCGTGGCGGAGCGCGAAACGGCCTACATGAAGCAGATCAATCAGCAGCCGGTGAGTGGCGAGATCGATCTGTTTTGATTTCTCTCTCTGTCGACTGTGAATTCGGTCGTCACTGTAGGATGCTGGTGAGCGGTAGCGAACCACATCGTTTGCGTTATCGAGTTCTGGGCACTGATGATGACAGGTGTTCGATCGATGCGGTTCGTGGAACGCACCATATCCTACAGGGATTGCCGGGAATCATAGCAGGCGTGGGGTTGAAAAACGGGTCTAGCGACCCGTATGCGGACTTTCAGTCCGTAAAACCAATCCACCCGGTTTAGCGGGTGGTTGTTGAGTCTCAGGGAAGGCAGGTAATGAGTAAAAAAATCAAGGTGCTGATCGTCGATGATTCGGCACTGGTGCGGCAGGTGTTGAGCGAGATGCTGAATTCTGCGCCGGATATCGAGGTCGTTGGCACCGCGCAAGACCCCTATGTGGCGCGTGAGCGTATCAAGTCACTGAATCCGGATGTACTGACCCTGGATGTGGAGATGCCACGCATGGATGGCGTGACTTTCCTGCGCAATCTCATGCGCCTGCGCCCCATGCCGGTGGTGATGGTCTCGACCCTCACGGAGAAGGGCGCCGATATCACTTTTCAGGCACTGGAGTTGGGCGCGGTGGATTTTGTGTCGAAGCCCAAGACGGACATCGCCCACACCCTGGACGATTACGCCGAAGAGATCGTCACCAAGGTGCGCACGGCGGCCAATGCCCGGGTACAGGCCCTGACGCGGAGTTCGGCCAATGACGGACTGGCGCGGCACACGGCGGATGCGGTGCTTGGCAAGGTATCGGCAAGCAGTCATTTCCGCACCACTGATCGTATTCTTGCTATTGGCGCCTCGACGGGGGGCACCGAGGCGATCAAGGAAGTGCTCATGCGCCTGCCGGCGGATACGCCGGGGACGGTGATCACACAGCATATTCCAGAGGCCTTCAGTGCTCCCTTTGCCAAACGCATGAACGGTATTTCGGCGATGACGGTTTGTGAGGCCGAAGACGGACAGCAGATTGTCACCGGTCATGCCTATATCGCGCCCGGCAGCCAGCACCTGCTGGTGGAACGGGACGGTGCACGTTATATCTGTCGCCTCAACGATGGCCCACCGGTCAACCGGCACAAACCGTCGGTGGATGTCCTGTTCCGTTCGGTGGCGCAGAATGTGGGCTCGAACGCCATTTCCGTGCTGCTGACGGGCATGGGTGACGATGGTGCGCGGGGTATGCAGGAAATGAAAGAGGCTGGTGCGCCGACCATCGCTCAGGATGAAAAGAGCAGTGTGGTGTGGGGTATGCCGGGCGAGGCGGTAAAGCTGGGCTGTGTGGACAGTATACTTTCCCTGACTAAGATTCCGGGATACATCCTGCAGCGGTTGAAGGGCTAGTGTGGTGTAACGTATAAAGTTCACCTATCAGAGGCCCGCAAATGCCCCAAGACAAGGCGCAGTCCGCCGTTAATGGCCCCCTCCCTTAACAAGGACTGGAACGCAGGATTGGGGCATTTGCGGGCCTCCCTCCGGGCGCGGCGGGAAGCCGTCATCTGCGGCGTT
>DRKN01000004.1 GCA_011051755.1 Gammaproteobacteria bacterium | reverse complement strand
TTAAGGTGTATATAGAATGGAAAAGAGCGATTCCTACTATAGGAGGGCAAGAAAAAGCATCGCAAGACGCCTTAATGTTTTAAGGCTGGTAGTATTTTCAGTCATCCCGATTTTAATTTACTTGGCTTATGTGGGGACAATTGATTCTATCTTTTTAATATTGATGTTTATTTGGTTTTTCCTATTTTTTGTTTCCTTTTGGGTGGTGTTCTTGACATCCTGTCCAAGATGTGGAGCACTAATATTTGCTAAGGGGATGCTGTCCTTCCGACTAAAGAAATGCCCATCATGTGGGTTCGACTTACAAAAAGATAATAGAAACACATGAGCAGTGATCGTATTCACCTAACAGAGATTACCTAGTACTCACTCAATCCTCAGACAATAACCCCATGCTCCAACCGCCCAATGAGGTCATGGATCTCGGTTGCACCGGCCTCGGTGTCCAGATACTCGATTGGTGAATTGCCGCCCAGGGCCATACCAGGCGTATTGAACCAGCGCCGTGCTGTTTCGGCGTTGCCATCGAACAAGTCTACAGTCCGCTGAAAAGCCACCGCGATGCGCCAGGCACGGTCACTCTCATGAGGCGTGAGTCGTTTGTTCCTGGTTTTTTGGCGCCGGGAGAGTGTGGCGGGAGAGCGCCAGGACGCTTAGCAACTGTCTACTTGACGGGGAAGCCTAAAAACTACTGGTTAGCTGTTTTAGTCAATTCTGTGGAAATTTAGCACTTTTCTTGGAAAACTTTAGCAAATTGCTTGTTTGACCAAAGGGTGGCCAGGCACCGCCGGGCCCATGCAGCCCAGTGCGCATAATGTATATTATGTTAAAAAAGAGCTCCGTACATAAATACCATGGTTATCCGGTGTAACGGTATTGGCCAGGTCGTTCCCTGCTTCGTTGAACTAAACCGCCTGCCCTGGGTCTGTACCTCTCAACCGGGTTTGTATGATCTTCTAACTGGGAGTTGCGATGACACGTCCCTTGACCATCGGCCAGGTGGCCCGTGCCGCTGGCGTCAACGTGGAGACCGTGCGCTATTATCAGCGCGTCGGCCTGGTTACCGAACCCCCCAAACCCGCCAGTGGTTTCCGGATCTACTCATCGGAAACGATAGATAGAATCAATTTTATCAAACGTGCCCAGCAGTTAGGGTTCAATCTTAAAGAGATTTCTGAGCTGCTGGATCTGGGTGAAGGTCGTTGCGCCGACGTACGCACGCGTGCCGAGGAAAAGCGTGCCCACATTGACAGCCAGATCGCCGACCTCCAGCGCCTGCGAGAGACCCTGGACAGCCTGATCCGAGCCTGTAGTACCGAGCATGGCGCGGCCCAGTGCCCCATTGTCGAGACCCTGTCGGGCTCCGACGCATAACTTTCCCGTAATTCCCCCATTTTTCTTCTTGACCCCGTACCGTGGTACGGGGTTTAGGCTTGTGTCATGGAAGCCATCCGAGAGGAGAAAAATGCCATGACCGAAACGACATCGACGGTTAACGAGGCAGCGACCGGGGACGACGCACCGGCCGGGAGTCCGCAACCGAGGGCGCGCGCTTCGGTAGTTGGTGCCGTGCTGGCCGCCATCGGCGCTTCCCTGTGCTGTATCGGCCCACTGGTGCTGCTGACCCTCGGGATCGGCGGTGCCTGGATCAGTTACCTGGCGGCGCTGGAGCCTTATCGACCGATCTTCGTTGGCATCACGCTGGTATTCCTCTTTCTTGCCTTCCGCAAGCTCTACCTGCTACCGCGCAGGTGTGCGCCCGATGCCGCCTGTGCCATACCGCGTACGTTGCGCAACCAGCGCATCATCTTCTGGATCGTGACCGTGCTGCTGATCGCCCTGCTGACGTTTCCGTATTACGGCACGATGTTTTTTGAATAAACGATGACTTCAGGGAAACCGGACATGCTACGACGACGTAAATCATTTCTTCTGCTGTTCTTTCTACTTACCGCCCTGCCCTTTGCCAGTTTTGCGGCTGCCCCGCAGACGGTGGTACTGGATGTGCCGGGGATGACCTGTCAGTTCTGTCCCATCACCATTCGCAAGGCGCTGGAAAAGGTCGATGGCGTTATTGAAGCCAAAGTGGTATTCGAGGGCAAGACTGCGACAGTGACCTTCGATCCCGATAAAACCAACGTCGAGGCGCTGATCAGGGCCACCACCGATGCCGGTTATCCTTCCACGGTGAAGAAGTAGAAACATGTCGGAAACACAGATGAACAACTGCACGAGCAGCGGTACAACATGTGGCTGCGACGGCGAAAGCGAACGCCTGCATATCGCCATCGTGGGGACGGGATCGGGGGCCTTTGCTGCTGCCATCAGGGCCGTCGAACAGGGTGCGCGCGTGACCATCATCGAAGGTGCCGAGGTGATCGGCGGTACCTGTGTCAATGTCGGTTGTGTCCCTTCAAAGATATTCATTCGCGGCGCCAATATCGCCTGGCTACAGGGTCATCACGGTGTCGCAGGGATCCCCCTGACGGTACCGGCTGTCGATCGGGCCGCCATGGTAGCGCAACAGCAGGAGTGGGTGGAAAAACTGCGTCATGCCAAGTATGAAAGTATCCTTGAATCCAATACCGGGATCACACTCATACGCGGTATGGCGCAGTTTGTCGATCCCCATACTCTGCGTGTAACTGATGCAGAGGGTAGTGCCCGGGACATCCATGCGGATCGCATCCTGCTGGCCGTGGGTGCGCATGCCAGCGTGCCCGCCATCGAGGGTCTGGTCGCTACACCCTTCTGGACCTCCACCGAAGCACTGGTGGCCGAGGATGTGCCCGAGCACCTCATCGTGCTGGGGGGATCGGTGGTGGCGCTGGAGCTGGCACAGGCCTTTCGCCATATCGGTGCCCGCGTGACGGTACTGGCCCGCACCACCCTGCTCTCGCGTGAAGATCCGGATATCGGCACATATTTGAAGACCCTTCTCGACGAAGAAGGCATTACGGTGATCCTGGATGCCGGCGTCGAGCGTGTCGACCATGACGGCAGCCAGTTCAGCGTGATGACGCGTGAAGGCGAACTTCGTGGTGACCGACTGCTCGTGGCCACCGGGCGCACACCCAACACGCAAACTCTCGCTCTCGAGCGGGCCGGGGTTGCCACCGACCGGCGCGGTGCCATCATCGTGGATGATCACATGCGAACCAACGTGGCGC
>DRKN01000003.1 GCA_011051755.1 Gammaproteobacteria bacterium | reverse complement strand
TTGATGGCCTCGGAAAGCATCAAGTCGATCGTGGCATCTTCTTGAGACGCCATAGGAAGCGCATCAAAGCGACCCGCCAGGCGCTCTGAGTTCAGGCGAAATTCAAACTCCCGGTCTTCGAGCGCGCGCTTGTCGTAGCGAAAATCTGGCCAGTCAGGCTGTTGCCATATCCATGTCATGGCGTGATTCTAGCACTTATTCACGCCATTATGTATTAATATTTGGCGCGATTATGGCTCATAATAACGCCACCTATGGTCAAAAACGGGCATCTGAACGGTGCCAAAAAATACCATGACCACGGCAAACTACCTCACATGGTATTGCTGGATCTTGCGAGACAGCCCTTGGGAAATACCATGAAAAATACCATTGATGATGCAGATTATATTATCAATCGGTTTATTTTATTCTTTATATTTCAATAGGTTGAAAATCCTGATCACTCCCACTCAATGGTGGCGGGCGGCTTGCTGGAAATATCGTAAGCGACACGGGAGATACCCGGTACTTCGTTGATAATACGGCGGGAAACGGTCTCCAGCAGCTCATAGGGCAGGTGCGCCCAGCGAGCCGTCATAAAATCGACAGTCTCCACCGCACGCAGCGAAATCACGTAATCATAGCGGCGGCCATCACCAGTGACACCGACGGAGTTCACCGGCAAAAATACCGCAAAGGCCTGACTGGTCTTTTGATACCAATCATGCTTATGCAGCTCCTCGATAAAAATCGCATCAGCGGGACGCAGTTATGTAGAAGGGTGGGCACGTCTTTTGTGCCCACGCGGACTTGCTAAGATAGCGCGTGGGCACAAAAGACGTGCCCACCCTACCGCATGATAATCGAACAACAGGAAGCCCCTTTAACACTGCGCCACATAATTCCGGCCATTTCCTTTTGCCTGGTACAACATCTTGTCAGCCGCGGAAATGAGTGATGCCGGCTTCGTATCTGCCGCGGGAATCACGGTACTCACCCCGACGCTGACGGTCACAATGCCAGTGATGCCTGGCGCCTCATGGGGTATTCTTAACGCCTGCACGGCCCGCCGGCATTTTTCAGCCATTTCCAATGCGGCTTCCTTACTGGTTTCCGGCAGCAGCAATACGAATTCTTCACCTCCATACCGCGCGAACAGATCCGCCGCACGTGACGAAACCTCGTTCAATGCCTGCGAAATCTGAATCAGACAATCATCCCCCTGAAGATGGCCGTAAAAATCATTGTACTGTTTGAAATAATCGATATCGACCACAACCAGCGAAAGCAACTGGCGGTTGCGTTGAGCACGCCCCCACTCGGATTCCAACGTCCGATCAAACAAACGCCGGTTTGCCACGCCGGTCAAACCATCCTGAAAGGAATATCTTTCCAGTTCCTTGTTAACGTGAACAAGCTCGTCCTCCATTTTCTTTCGTTCTGAGATATCAAACATGAATCCAATGAGCTTTATCGTGACGCCATCTTCCCTGATGACATGAACCACCTCACGTACCCACGCATAGCTGCCATCGGCTTTCAACGCCGGGTAATCGGCCTCGTGATCGACACCGTACTCAGACTGGGCAATGCAATAGCCCACGATCCTCTCGCGAAACTCTGGATGAATTCTGTCGATCCAGTCCTGGGCCGTTTTCCAACTTGCCTGCGACCAGCCCAATAGCGCTTCAATCTGAGGACCGATATACGTGAACTCCTTTGTGATCCAGTCCATCTGCCATGGAATGGCCTTGGTGGATTCCAATAACGTTTTGTAGACGTCGCTGTCTTCGATATCACTCATCTTTACATCCTGGTATAAAAATATATTGCAGAATTTTCCCGGATCCACCTGCCGTGAAAAAAACGACCCGAGTTGTACTACTCGTCGTTAATGAAAAGGGTCAAGGCTTCCAGTCCGGCACCACCCTGCGCGCCATTGATCGTGTTTTTTTGTTGTACATCAACACGGTATCGGCATGACACATGGCCGGATCGGCAACGGTCAAGGCATATTCACCGACCAGCGCGCCATCGCCGTGAATGGTGCCTGAAGGTGTGTACAGCGCATGACCAAAAGGAATCTGAAAAGCGGTGAAATGGAACCGCCTTTTTGACAGTCGTTTGCCAATGACGATATAACCGCCGCATTTTTTTGACAACGGTATGTGAACATGAGGAAAGTCATGCGTTTCGACAAAAACTCCGCCACCACCCCACTTCCGCATCAGAAAATCTTTTTTGTAATCCCTGGCATAGTTATATCGCATCAGGGCAATCGGAAATTGGCCACATGAAACGGCAAAATCTTCCTGGTCTTCGATGAGTTGAAGTCCGTAGTATTTCACGTTTTCCCGATCTGCAAGCACGGTGGGGATGTTGAAATCATCTGGCAGGAGCAGTACTCCCAGGCTGCCAAAGGTATTGGCGCCGCTGCCATGAACCGCCCTAATGCCTTTTTCCAGCGCATGCTGTGCCGTGTACCAATCAGCCTTTACCGACACAAGGGGTGTTTCCGTCTTTGTGGTAGCGATAACTTTTTTCTTGACTATATCGAGACGCCAGTTGGTCACGCCCTTTTCAAGGAAGGCGACTTCACCGTGGGTGGTCATCACAGGCCTTTTGTGATCGGGCTTTTTGCCCTTGATGGCGTAACGCGTGAACTCGACGCTGGCAACAACACATTTTTCGATAAGGCGCTTTTTAGCGGCTGGTGATTCTTTGTCTTTGTCAGTCATAGCGTATCCATCATCTCCGATATTTAGTCATGTAAGGCGGGCATTCCCTGTGTCTTTATGCAGTATCTCGTTCTTCGCAATTCCGCGTGGGCACACAAAACGTGCCCACCCTACTACACTGTGCCAACAAGCAGTAACGACGCTATTCCCCCGACTCCACCGGCAACCCCGCCTGCTTCCATTCGGGAAAGCCATCCTGCATCCGTCGCGCCTTGAGACCTTTCTCCCGCAGACGCGCCACGGCGTCAAAGGCCAGCACGCAATGCGGACCGCGGCAATAGGCCACCACTTCCTGCTCCGGATTGAGCGTTTGCAGATGTTGCTCCAGCTCATCGAACGGCACATTCACCGCGCCTGGTACATGTCCTGCGGCAAATTCCTCCGGCGGACGCACATCCAACACGGTCACCAGATCGTGTTTTACGCGTTCCAACAACTCGTCTCGAGGGATGGGTTCCAGACTGTCCTTCACCGTGAGATAGGTCGTCACCAGTCGCTCCACATCGGCCACGTGGCGCTCCGCCACACCGCGCAGGACATCCAGCAAGGTAACAATGTCGCCCCCACTAAGTCGGTAATACACCTTCAAACCCTCTTTGCGCGACAGCACCAGCCCAGCCTGACGGAGCTGTTGCAGGTGCTGCGAGGTGTTGGCCACAGTGAGCCCGGAAATCCTCGCCAGTGCGTCCACGCCGCGTTCGCCCTGGGCAAGAAACTCCAGCAATTCCAGTCGATTGCCGTTGCTCAACGCCTTGCCGACACGGGCGAACTGGATAAACAGGTCGTGCTTGAAGCTGCCGTCGTCCGATGCTTTGCTTGACATGATGGCCATTTCCGCTACCCTATTAATCAACTAACTTATTGAATAATTGTTTTGTTACTCATTATAATCGGCGTTTTCAGGCTGCCCAACCCGGATCTACAAGGCGCGCTTTCGAAGGCATAGTGGGTCTACGTCAAGCAAGCGTATCAGCAGTTGGCGCTTTTCTTAAAAAACCTACTTTTGCTGGACGACGCCGCGGGGCAGCTTCCCTGTGGCACTGAACCCGACATTGTCACCTTGAAAGAGCACTGGACATGACGTTTGACGAATTTGTGGTACACAATGAAATCACCATCCGCCTCGCTTTCTTTTTCGGCATCTTCGCCGTCATGGCGGTGTGGGAGGTCATCGCCCCGCGCCGTGCGCCGAGCGTGTCGAAGGCGGTGCGCTGGGTCAATAACCTGAGTCTGGTGTTCCTCAACAATCTGCTGTTGCGTCTGCTGTTTCCCGCCGCCGCCATCGGCATGGCCGCTTTTGCCGCCGAGCATGGCTGGGGCCTGCTCAACTACTATTCCCTGCCGTTCATCCTGAGTGTGCTGCTGGCGGTGGTGGCATTGGATTTTATCATCTATTTACAGCATGTGCTGACACATGCCGTACCCACCCTGTGGCGTCTGCATCGTGTACACCATGCCGATCTGGACTATGATCTCACCACTGGGGCACGTTTCCACCCCATCGAAATCATTCTGTCGCTGCTGATCAAGTTTGCCACCATCATTGTGCTCGGCGCACCGGTAGTGGCGGTGGTGATTTTCGAAGTGGTGCTGAATGCCATGGCCATGTTCAATCACGGCAACGTCAGCCTGCCACGCGGCGTTGATCGCATTATACGCCTATTTGTGGTCACTCCTGACATGCACCGCGTGCATCATTCCGTGGAAGACAACGAAGCCAACAGCAACTATGGCTTCAATCTGTCCATCTGGGATCGTCTCTTCGGCACCTACACCGACCAGCCGCGCGAAGGCCACGACCACATGACCATCGGCATCCATGAATACCGCGATCCGAAACAGGTCAACCAGTTACCCGGCATGCTGGCCCTGCCGTTTGTGGGCAAGATTACCGGGTATGCAATCAATCGGCGTGAATGGAGTCAACCCACCGAAAACGAAAAACAGGCCCGGCAAGAAAAAACCAGGCATCCGTAGGGTGGGTATTAGCCACCGGCAGTTTGAATCGTGGGCGCCCCCACAGAATCACACTTCCGCCAGGTCTCCCTTACTCTCCAACCAAACCTCACAGCCCCAGGCATGCTTCTTGGCCATTTGGCATATATTCTCTTCCCCCCTATTTTTCCCGCATCCTTGCCGTGAAATGGTGGGCAATGCCCACCCCATCCTGAGTGATTACCGGATCCTGTAGGATAGACACCGCCCACCCTGGCGTTGTTGGCCCATGAAATTCCGCAAGATAGATTCAGCCAGGGAAAATGTCGCGGCACCCAACCGGACTCCATTTTGCTTTATCCGCTCATTGCGCCCATTGACTTGACGGAACAGCGGCCAGCCACCAGAATCACTACCTATGCGCCGTGTACTCCTCTCGCTATTGATCCTTGCCCTGTTCTGCACCGGTATCGTCTGGGCAGCGGATGCGCATGTGGAGTTGATGCCTGAGCACGCCGTCACGGCGCCCGGCTGCCTGTATGATGCCCCGCTGGACGACAGCGATCACCACCAAAATCACGGCTGCCACATGTCGTCGCACCTGGTGGCCATGACCTCGGACAGTGGCCTCATCCCCCCCCTGGCCCATGACACCTATTTTCCGGCCTCCTTTCAAACCCTGAATTCCCGGCATTCCGCCCCCCCCATTCGCCCTCCCCGGGTCTGATTCGCATTTTTTTCATGTCGTGCAGCGCCCGTGCGCGCCGTGCGGCAACGTGTGATGTTCAGATTTTCGGGAGTTTCATATGTCTTTGCAGCAGCTTTTTCTGACGGGCCTGCTGGCCTGTCTGGCCCTGCCCATAGGGGCCGCGCCGCCCCTCACATCGCCGGCCATCGATGACCTGCTACGGCAGGCCTGGGAAAACCACCCCGGCATACAGGCCGCACAATCCGCCATCGACGCCGCCCGCGCCCGCAGTGAAGCGGCGGGCAAGCCCATCTACAACCCGGAGCTGGACGTCGACGCGGAACGCACTGCCGTCACCACCCTCAGCGTCGGCATCAACCAAACCATCGACTGGGGCGACAAGCGCGGTGCCCAGCGGCAGATGGGCAACAGCGACGTCCTCGTCGCCCGGGCCGAACTGGCCAGCCTGCGCCAGCAGGTGGCCAGCGAGGTACTGATGGCCCTCGCCCGCTATCAGAGCGCACAGGAGCAACGGCAGTTGGCCACGCGCTACGGCGAACTCATGGGGCAGCTGGTGGAGACCACCGAGCAGCGCTATGCCGCCGGTGATCTCGGTCAGTTGGACGTCGCCCTGGCGCGGGTCGCCTTCAGTGAATCGCATATGCAGATGGCGCGCCGTGAGGCCGAGGTCGCCACCCAACAGGCCGCACTGGTGGCTACCAGCGGCCTGGGCCTGAGTCAATGGCCCGCCCTGCCAATCCCCGCCCCACCCGCCGATCCGCAACGTGATGCCTTGCTGGCCGGACTGCCCCAGCTCGTCGCCCAGCAGGCGCGTATCGCCAATGCCCGCGCCGGCACCGAACTGGCGCGGGCCAGCCGCCGTGCCGACCCCACCTTTGGCCTGCGTGGCGGCGCCGAGGAAAATGATCTGCTGCTGGGGCTGAGTTTTTCCATGCCGCTGAATGTGCGCAACGATTTCACCGCCGAGGTCACCGCTGCGGCGCAACAGGCCGTGCAGGAAGAAAAAATCCTGCTGGATCTGCGGCGTCTCGCCGCCAGCCGCTTCGATGGCAGTCTCTCGGTATATCGCCTCACTCACCGTGCCTGGCGCCAGTGGCAAAATGCGGGCCAGGGCAATCTGACGCAACAATTGAGCCTGGTGCAGCGCATCTGGGAAGCCGGCGAACTCAGTACCACCGACTACCTGTTGCAAACCGGCCAGAACATCAATACCCAGATCACCGCCGCCGAGCTGAAGGGCGACCTGCGGCTGGCCTGGGTCGAGTGGCTGAAGGCGTCGGGGCAATTTGGTGGCGCCGGACAAACCCCGGACTCACCCTGAAACGGCTAACGGTAGGAGCGGGCCATGCCCGCGATATTTTTCAGCACCGCGTTTATCGCGGGCATGGCCCGCTCCTACGATTTTTTACTGATTAGTGAAAACTCATATCTTCGCCATTGAACAATTCGCCGTCGCGCCCAATAGCGCAGCGCCGGCAAACGGAGAACAGCATGAAACAGCACATCATTTATCCCGCCCTGCTTACCCTGATCCTGACCGCCCCCACCTGGGCCAGCGAAGAGCACGACCATGGGCACGACGAAAAACCTGCCCATAAGGAAAACCACACCGATAACCACGCAGCAGACCATGACGGGCACAGTGACGCACAGGGGCACGACGCTGAACACGACGAGCATGAAAAAGAAAGCCACGGAGATGAGCACGGTCACGGGCATGGCGGACACGGGACCCATGAAGACGAACAGGGTAATGAACACGGCGGACACGAAAAAAGCCATGGAGACGAGCACGGGCATGGCGGGCACGAAGAAAGCGGCGTCGAACTCACCCCGGCGCAAATGGCCACCGCCGGCATCGTTGTCACCCCCCTGCGCCAACAAACCTTGCATGAAGTGATCAGCGCCCCCGGCGAGGTGATGTTCGACGCCTACCGCGCCAGTAAGATCACACCACGCATCAGCGCGCAGATCATCACCCGCCACGCCCACCTCAGCGATCATGTCGAACGCGGACAGTTACTCGTCACGCTCTCCAGTGTGGCCATGGCCGAGGCGCAAGGCGAGCTGCTGATCAGCAACCGTGAATGGCAGCGGGTGAAAAAGCTCGGCCGCAAGGTGGTTTCGGCCAAGCGCTATGCCGAAACGCAGATCAACCGCCAGCAGGCCGAGGCCCGCGTGCTCGCCTATGGCATGAGCAAACCACAAGTAGCGACCCTACTGAACACCGACGATCCCGCGCAGGCCATCGGCCGCTTCGACCTCTACGCCCTGCAAAGCGGCACCGTGACCAGCGACGATTTCATCCTTGGCGAACTGGTCGAACCGGGCCGCGTACTGTTCGACATCAGTGACGAATCCGCCCTCTGGGTGGAGGCCCGACTGACGCCGGAAGACGCCCACCGCATCGACAAAAACACCGGCGCCACCGTGCGCATCGGCAACACCAGCCTGCGCGGCAAGGTGGTACAGACCCATCACGCCATCGACGAAATAACACGCACCCAGGCCGTGCGCATCGCCATCAAGAACCCCGGTGACCGCCTGCACCCCGGCATGTTCGTCGACGTGAGCATCGATGCGGAAAAACAGGGCAAGGCATTGGCCCTGCCGCTGGACGCGGTGGTGCGCAGCGCCGATGGTAACTGGCAGGTCTTTGTCGAGAAAGAAACCGGTCACTTCGAACCGAAAGAAGTCACCGTACTGCGCAGCACTGGCGAACAGTTGGTCATCGACGGCATCGCCCCCGGTACCCGAGTGGTGACCGAAGGCACTTTCTTCGTGCAATCCGAACTCGCCAAGGGCGGGTTTGAAATACATAACCATTAATAGAGGTCGCCGATATGCTGAACAAAATTATCGACCTCGGTGTCGAAAATCGCCTGCTGGTGGTATTGGCCCTGCTGGCCAGTATCGTCGCCGGCATGCTGATTCTGCCCAAACTCAACCTGGATGCCTTCCCCGACGTCACCAACGTGCAGGTACAGATCAATACCGAGGCGCGCGGTCTGGCCGCGAAAGAGGTCGAGCAGCTCATCACCTTCCCCATCGAAGCAGTCATGTACGCCCTGCCGGACGTGGAAGAGGTACGCTCCATTTCCAAGACCGGCCTGTCCGTGATCACCGTGGTTTTCAAGGAGGGCACGGACATCTACTTCGCCCGCCAGCTGGTGTTCGAGCGCCTGCAAGCCGCGCGAGAGCAGATCCCCGACGGCATTGGCACGCCCGAAATGGGCCCCAACACATCGGGCTTGGGGCAGGTGTATCAATACATCCTGCGCGCCGAAGATACACAGAAATACGACGCCATCGCCTTGCGCAGCCTCAACGACTGGGTGGTGAAACTGCTGCTGATGCCAGTGGGCGGCGTCACCGACGTGCTCTCCTTTGGTGGTGAGGTACGCCAGTATCAGGTACAACTCGATCCGCAGAAACTGCTGGCCCTCGGTCTGCACGGCGATGACGTGGCCAATGCCATCGGCGACAACAACCGCAACGCCGGCGGCTGGTACCTGGATCGCGGCGCCGAGCAGTTGGTGATTCGCGGCGTGGGCTGGGTGCGCAGTGGCGAAGACGGCCTGCGCGATATCGGCAACGTGCCACTGAAAGATGCGGACGGCATACCGGTGCGCGTGCGCGACGTGGCCCGCGTTACCTTCGGCCCGGAGATCCGCCAGGGCGCGGTGACCATGAGCCGCCGCGGCGCCGACGGCAATCCCGAGCAGTTGGGCGAGGTGGTGGCCGGCATCGTGCTCAAGCGCATGGGCGCCAACACCAAGGCCACCATCGACGGCATCAAGGCGCGCCTGCCGGCGATTCAGACCGCCCTGCCCGAGGGGGTGACTCTGGAACCCTTCTACGATCAGGCCGAGCTGGTGAGTCAGGCGGTCAGCACTGTCAGCACCGCGCTGCTACAGGCTTTCGTGCTCATCGTGGTGGTGCTGATGTTGTTCATGGTCAACCTGCGCGCCACCTTCCTGGTGCTGATCTCCATACCCATCTCCATCGGTCTGGCGCTGATGGCCATGGCTCACTGGGGTATTTCGGCCAATCTCATGTCATTGGGTGGCCTGGCTATCGCCATCGGCATGATGGTCGACGGTTCGGTGGTGATCATGGAGCGGATCTTCAGCCACCTCTCCCATCCCGACGCCGAGCACGAAGAGAAGGCCCGCCGGCACCTGGCGCCCGGTGATCCCGATCCCCGCTGGAGCACCGAGGATCGCCACGGCATCCCCCTGCGTATCCAGGAGGCGGCCCGCGAAGTGGGTCGGCCGGTATTTTTTGCGGTAATGATCATCATCATCGTCTTCGCTCCGCTATTCACCCTGCAAGGCGTGGAAGGCAAGCTGTTCCAGCCCATGGCCATCGCCATCGTGCTGGCCATGCTGGCCTCGCTGCTGGTGGCCCTGGTGGTAGTACCGGCGTTGGCGACCTACCTGTTCAAGCGTGGCGTCAGAGAAAAAGAAAGCCCCATCATGCGGCCGCTGTCGGCGCTGTATCGCTGGTCGCTCAAGGCGGCCATAAAGCGGCGCTGGCTGGTGGTCGGCTCGGCGCTGCTCCTGTTCGGCGGCGCCCTGACCCTGGTACCCCTGCTGGGCACCGAATTCGTGCCGGAATTGGAGGAAGGCACGCTGAACATCCGCATCACCCTGGCGCCCTCCTCCAGCCTGCAAACCTCGCTGGACGTGGCGCAAAAACTGGAACGGCAATTGATGACTTTTCCCGAGGTGCTGTATGTCTCCAGCCGTGTCGGCCGCGCCGAGATCGGCGGCGACCCGGAGCCAGTGTCCAACGTGGAGATCTTCGTCGGCCTGAAACCCGTACATATGTGGACCTCGGCGCCGAACCGTCAGGCGTTACAGTTGTTGATGGAAGAGAAGATGTCGCTACACCCCGGCCTGTTGTTCTCCTTCTCCCAACCCATCGCCACGCGTGTCGACGAACTGCTGTCGGGCGTCAAGGCGCAGTTGGCGATCAAGCTGTTCGGCGCCGATCTCGACATGTTGGCGAAAAAGGGCAGCGAAATCGAAGCCCTGGTGAAGCAGGTGGAAGGTACGCGCGGTGTGGCCATGGAGCAGATCGTGGGTGAGGCCCAACTAGTGGTGCGCCCGGATCGCGACGCCCTGGCCCGCTACGGCATCCCCGTGGCGCAGGTCATGGATCTGGTGGCCGACGGCATCGGGGGTGTCGGAGCCGGGCAGGTCATCAACGGCAACGAGCGTTACGACATCTACGTGCGTCTGGCCAGGCCCTACCGTGACGACGTCGAGGCCATCCGCAGTCTGATCCTGCAGGCCTCCAACGGCGCCTGGGTAAAGCTGGGCGATGTGGCCGGTGTCGCCATCGAGTCCGGCCCACCGCAGATCCGCCGCGACGACGTGCAGCGGCGGGTGGTGATCCAGGCCAATGTCGAAGGCCGTGACATGGGGGGGCTGGTCGCCGAACTGCAACAGCGCATCGACAGTGATATCGACATGCCGCCCGGCTACACCGTCGTCTTCGGCGGTCAGTTCGAAAACCAGCAGCGCGCCCAGGCGCGGCTGATGATCGTGGTGCCGTTGTCGTTGGGGCTGATCTTCCTGCTGCTCTACTTCGCCTTCAACTCCGTCGGTCAGGCGGCGCTGATCATGATCAATGTGCCACTGGCGCTGATCGGCGGCATTGTCGCATTGTACATTTCCGGCCAGTATCTGTCGGTACCCGGCTCCATCGGCTTCATCGCCCTGTTCGGCGTCGCCGTGCTCAACGGCGTGGTGATGGTCAACGCCATCAATATCCGCCACGAAGGCGGCATGCCGCTGGCGGAAGCGGTATTCAAAGGCGCCTGCTCGCGCCTGCGGCCGGTGCTGATGACCGCCGTGACCACCGCGCTGGGCCTGATCCCCATGTTGCTCGCCAGCGGCATCGGCTCCGAGGTACAGCGACCACTGGCCACCGTGGTGGTCGGTGGTCTGACCTCGTCGACCCTGCTGACGTTGTTCGTACTGCCGGTGTTGTATGGGGTGTTTTCGCGTGGGAAGATGAAGCATTGAGGTAAATCATCGCGGGCATGGCCCGCTCCTACCCATAAGGGTATTTTAAACCTCTCGGAACGGGCCATGCCCGCGATAAATTGGCCGATATGACCAACAAAAACCCCAACACCCTCACCTACCACATCAACGGTATGGACTGCCCCGACTGCGCCGCCAAGGTGAAAAAGGTAGCAGACCGGCTCGCTGGTGTGGAAAATCTGCGCGTGGACTTCACCACCGGCAAACTGTCGGCCAAGGTCACCTCGCCCGAGGCGGCGGATCAACTGCGTGACACGGTAGAGTCACTGGGCTACACCCTGCACGACGCCTCGCAGCCGGTCACCAGCGTACTGCGGGTGGAGAATCTGGATTGCTCGGAAGAAGTGTCTCTGATCGAGAAAATGCTCGGCCACCTGCCGGGGTTGGTGAGTCTCGATGCCAATCCCGTCACCCAGCGTCTGGCCGTGGTGCACGACCCTGAGCAACTGCCCCTGGGACAGATCATCGCCGCCCTGGCCGAGGCGAAACTTACCGCAGTACCCTTCGGTGAGGCGCGGGTAAAGGGAGGGTTCTGGACGGAAAACGGGGCGCTCGTCGCCATGCTGTCCGCCGCCGTGCTGGTAGCCCTGGGACTGACCCTGCATCACGTCCTCGGCGCGGGCGCGGGCGCGGTGTGGGCGAAGCTGGCCTTCGGCAGTGCCATTCTCGCTGGCGGCTGGCCTATCGCCCGCAAAGCCTGGGCAGCGGCACACCACGGCGCCATCGACATGAACGTACTGATGAGCGTGGCGGTGATCGGCGCGCTGTTCATCGACGCCTGGGACGAAGGCGCCATGGTGGTGTTCCTGTTCTCCCTCGCCCAGTGGCTGGAAAGCCGCTCCATGGATCGGGCCCGCAACGCGGTGCGCGCGCTGATGGAGCTGGCGCCGCCGGTGGCGCGGGTTTTACGGGAAGGCCACGAGGTCACGGTGGCGGTGGAACAGGTGCAGGTGGGCGAAATCATCCGCCTGCGCCCCGGCGACAAGGCGCCGCTGGACGGCGAGGTGGTGGACGGCCATTCGGCCCTCAATCAGGCCCCCATCACCGGCGAATCCCTGCCGGTGGAAAAAACCCCGGGCGATACCGTGTACGCCGGCTCCATCAACGGCCAGGGCAGCCTGGATCTGCGCGTCACGCACCTCGCCGCCGACACCACTCTGGCCCACATCATCCACCTCATCGAAGAGGCACAGGCGGCGCGCGCCCCGACGCAAACCTTCATCGACCGTTTTGCGCGTGTTTACACCCCGGCGGTGCTGCTACTGGCGGCGCTCATCGCCGTGCTGCCGCCGCTGCTGTTCGGCCAGGCCTTCGACGACTGGTTCTACCGCGCCCTGGTGTTGCTGGTGATCGCCTGCCCCTGCGCGCTGGTGATCTCCACCCCGGTGGCCATCGTCTCCGGCCTGGCGCGTGGCGCGCGCGCGGGGGTATTGATCAAGGGCGGCATACACCTGGAGAACATCGGCCACCTGCGCGCCCTGGCCTTCGACAAGACCGGCACCCTCACCGAGGGCCGGCCCAAGGTACAGGACGTGGAGACCCTCGGTGATACGCCAGCGGCGCAATTGTTACGCATCGCCGCCAGCCTGGAGGCACGCTCCGAACATCCGCTGGCACAGGCCATCCTCGAACACGCCGCCGAGGCCGGCATCACGCCCGACGAAGTAAGCGACTTCCAGGCCCGTACCGGCCGTGGCGTGCAGGCCCGCATCGACGGCCGCTATTATCAGTTAGGCAATCACCGCTTGTTCGAGGAACGCGGCCTCTGCGGCCCCGCCGTGAAAGCCGTGCTGGATCGCCGTGAGGCCGAAGGCAAGACCGTGATCATCCTCGGCGATGAACAGCACGTGCTGGGCCTTATCAGCATCGCCGACCAGCCGCGCGCCAATGCCCGCGAGGCCATCGCTCGCCTGCGTGCCCTGGGCATCCAAAATATCACCCTGCTCACCGGCGACAACCGCGGCGCGGCCCGCGCCATCGCCGGGCACCTGGGCATCGACGCACCCCGTGCCGAACTGCTGCCCGCCGACAAGGTGGAGGCCGTCAAGGCGTTGGTCGCACGCCATCAGCGGGTGGGCATGGTGGGCGACGGCGTCAACGACGCCCCGGCCATGGCCGCCGCCACCACGGGTATCGCCATGGGCGCCGCCGGCAGCGACGTGGCGCTGGAGACTGCCGATCTGGTACTAATGGGCGACGACCTCGCTCGCCTGCCCTTCGCTATCCGCCTGTCGCGCGCCAGCCTGCGCGTGATCCACCAGAACATCGCCATGGCTCTGGGCCTCAAGGCCATCTTTCTGGCCCTCGCCATCCCCGGCTACGCCACTCTGTGGATGGCGGTATTCGCCGACATGGGCGCCAGCCTGCTGGTGATCGCCAACAGCCTGCGCCTGTTGCGACTGCGGTAAAAAATATCTTTACCGCAAGAGCGCACAGAGAAACCGGCTACCCATGTTGTGCGCACGGCGCACACTGCACCAGCCTCTGTCTTTTTCAGTTTAACTATAATGGACTATAATAGTTAGTAACCGATTGTAATATAAGTTATTTATCTTTTATACAAGCCGGAGAAATTGACCCGAAGACACCCAAGCGATAGGATGCGCAGACTTTCCACAGCGGAATTCATGGCCTGTGCCTCACCCGGAACCAACCGCTGGCAACAGCCATCAAGTATCCATATTGCACGCCGCTATTCACACATCCCTGTTGTTCCTGCCCCAGCGGAAGGTTCGCTACCCGTCGAAAACGGCAACGAAAATGTGGAAATCTGTGCGTTTTACGACCTTTCGCGTCAGTGCCAATGATGGGCCTGGAAAAACCGGCAAAGATGACCTCCGGCTCACTGCTGCTAAAATCTTTTGACCACACAAGCCGCAGTCCGGCACTCAAAGGGGCCGCCTAATTATTTCAGGCGCTTGATTAGATTTAGTCTTTACTGACTTGATTTAAAACAATTTAAAAAGAGAATAACTGATGAATTTCATTCCCCTGCGCAACAGCAAGCCGCACCCCGAACTGACCGAGCTTCCCCCCCTGGGCCTGGATGCCGACAGCATCGCCGAGGATTTCCGCCGCTATTTCAGCCACACTCTGGGGCGTGACCGGCACTGCCGATCCACTCACTACCCCTACACCGCATTGGTCATGGCCCTGCGTGATCGCATCATGGAGCGCTGGAAAAACACCCGCTACGCTTACGAGGAAAACGACTCCCGGCGCATGCATTACATGTCACTGGAATTCCTCATGGGCCGCGCCCTGGGCAACGCCATGATCAACCTCGGTGTCGCCGATGAGACCACCCGGGGGCTGTACAAGCTGGGACTGGAACTGGAAGAAATCGCCGAGGCGGAACACGACGCCGGCCTCGGCAATGGCGGCCTGGGCCGCCTTGCCGCCTGCTTCCTCGACAGCTGCGCGACCCTGCAACTGCCGGTGCTGGGCTACGGCATCCGCTACGAATACGGCATGTTCCGGCAAAAAATCGAAAACGGCTATCAGGTCGAAGAACCGGATCACTGGCTGCGTGACGGCAACCCCTGGGAACTGGAACGCCCCGAATTCACCCAGCGCGTACACTTCGGCGGCCGCAGCGAGTACTACCAGGATGCCAATGGCGTCACCCGCAGCCGCTGGGTCGATACCCACGACGTCCTGGCGGTGCCCTACGACGTGCCCGTACCCGGCTACCGCAACGGCACCGTCAACAGCCTGCGCCTGTGGAAGGCCGCCGCCACCGACGAATTCGACCTGGGTGAATTCAACGCTGGCAGCTACCCCGAATCCGTTGCCGCCAAGAACGCCGCCGAGCACATCACCATGGTGCTCTACCCCAATGACAGCAGTGAAAACGGCAAGGAACTGCGCCTGCGCCAGCAGTACTTTCTCGCCTCTGCCAGCCTCAAAGACACCCTGCGCCGCTGGATCCGCGAGCATGGCGATGACTTCAGTCAGTTCGCCGCCAAAAACTGTTTTCAGCTCAACGACACCCACCCCACCTGCGCCATTGCCGAGCTGATGCGCCTGTTGCTCGACGAGCACCGGCTGAGCTGGAACGAAGCCTGGGACATCGTCACCCGCACCATGGCCTACACCAATCACACCTTGCTGCCCGAGGCGCTGGAAAAATGGTCGGTGCGCCTGTTTGAGGGCCTGTTGCCGCGTCTGTTGGAGATCATCTACGAGATCAACGCCCGCTTCCTCGGCAGCGTCGCCTGCCGCTGGCCCGGCGACACCGAGCGTCTGCGCCGCATGTCCATCATCGAAGAAGGCCCGGAGCCACAGGTGCGCATGGCCTATCTGGCCATCGTCGGCAGCTACTCCATCAACGGCGTCGCCGAGCTGCATTCGAAGTTACTGCAGGAAGGACTGTTCCACGACTTCTGTGAACTATGGCCACACAAATTCAACAACAAGACCAACGGCGTCACCCAGCGGCGCTGGATGGCCTGGTGCAACCCGGACATGAGCACGCTGATCAGCAAAACCATTGGCGAAGACTGGATCACCGACCTGCCGCAGCTCGCCAAACTCGCTCCCCTCGCCGACGACGCGGACTTCCGCCGGCAATGGCGTGACATCAAGCAGGCCAACAAGGCGCGCCTGGCGGAATTGGTCGAAACCGAGCGCGGTGTGAAATTCAACACCGACGCCATGTTCGATGTACAGGTCAAACGCATCCACGAATACAAACGCCAGTTGCTCAACCTGTTGCACGTCATCCATTTGTACGACCGCATCAAACGCGGCGATACCGATAACTGGATCCCGCGTTGCGTGCTCATCGGTGGCAAGGCCGCGCCCGGTTATGCCATGGCCAAGCTGACCATCAAGCTGACCAATAACATCGCCTTCATGGTCAACAATGACCCCATGGTAGGTGACAAATTGAAGTTAGCCTTCCTGCCCAACTATCGCGTCACGGCCATGGAAATCATCAGCCCTGGCACCGACCTGTCCGAGCAGATTTCCACCGCCGGCAAAGAGGCCTCCGGTACCGGCAATATGAAATTCATGATGAATGGCGCCATCACCATCGGCACCCTGGACGGCGCCAACATCGAGATCCGCGAAGAGGCCGGCGATGACAACTTCTTCCTGTTTGGTCTCACCGCCAGCGAGGTCGAGGAAACACGGCAACACTACGCCCCCAACGCCATCATCGATGGAGACGAAAACCTGCGGCGGGTCATGCAGTTACTGGAAAGCGCTCACTTCAACCAATTCGAGCCGGGCCTGTTCGACCCCATCATCAACGCCATCCGCAACCCCTTCGATCCGTGGCTGGTGGCGGCGGACTTCAGCAGTTTCGTCGAGGCCCAGCAACAGGCTGCCGAAGCCTACCACGACGAACAACGTTGGATCCGCATGAGCATCCTCAACACCGCCGCCAGCGGCAAATTCTCCACCGACCGTACCATGCAGGAATACAACGCCGAGATCTGGAAACTGAAGCCGGTACCCGCCCTGCTGGCGGAATAAGCAAGGGGATCCCTCGCTGGCAAGGAAGCCTCAAACAATGCGGGAGCGGGCCATAGCTTCTCAGTCCCTGCATTCCAGCAACAACGCCGCAATCCGCGCCAGCAGTGCACGCGATGGCACTGGCTTGAGCATGTAACCCTGAATACCGATTTCCCACGCCCGTGCCTCATCAACATCCTCGCTGTAACCGGTGCAGAGAATCATCGGCAGATTGGGATCGGCCTTCTGTAGGATCATCACGGCCGCCAACCCATCGAACCCGGGTAACAGATAATCGGTAATAGCCAGATCCTATTTTTCCCGCAGAACCTCATCCAGAGAGGCCTTGTCATCGACCCGGCAGCAAACAGGATTAAGACCCGCCTTGCGGAACTCACGCAGTAAAAGTTCACCGTCGAATTCGGAATCCTCGACAAGCAGCAAGCGGATATCAGTGGCTAACAGCGGGGTAACAGCAGCCCTGCGGGAGGGGGAAAAAGGAAAATGGGGAGGAGAAGGCGACGAGGAAAATCCGGCGCTACTGGTCATCATTCAACCCCTGCCGGATTGGCTTCAGCATTGTCTGCCATCAATGGAATAACAGGAAACAGCAAGTGAAAATGACTCCCCTTGCCGATTTCTGAATCCACCAGGATATGTCCACCGCAACCATGCATAATACCATGCACAACCGACAGCCCAAGCCCGGTACTCCGCCCTACTTCCTTGTTACTGAAAAAGGGATCAAACACACGCTGTAGGGTTTCAGTATCGATTCCCCGCCCGCTATCGTGAACGGACAGCTCAACAAAATCATCATTCAGCCATTCATGGCACGAGGTACAAGATGCTTGTATCTCACGCACATGCCGCAAATGCAGGCAAATCTCTCCTTTTCCATTCATTGCCTCACGGGCATTGATGCAAAGACTCATTACCATTTGATAAATCTGATCCTGGTTCACCATAACCAGTGGAATTTCCTGGCCAAAATTCGTTTTTAGCACGGTACTGGCCGTCATGACGGGTTGCAGCATGCGAACAATATCATCAAGCATAACGCCTATCAGGGGCATCTTGCATGAGTTACTGTCACCACTGCTGAAGGAACGCAGACTGGCCACCAAATCACGCGCCTCGCTGCCAGCCTGTTGGATATTCTCCAGAAACTCGTCCAATTGACCATCACCCACGCCGGCAAACATTTCCCTCGCCAACTCTGCATAACCAAGAATAGCGGCTAAATAATTATTGAAATTATGCGCGATGCCACCCGTCAGTTTTCCGATCGCCTGCATCTTGTGCGCACGTTGGATTTGCTGTGCCATACGTGCGTTCTCCGCCTGTTCTCGGCGCGCCTGCTCCACTTCGATCTGCAAACGAACCAAGCGTGCGCCAGCCTGCACCCGGGCCAGTAAAATACGCGGAGTTAGCGGTTTTGGAATGTAATCATCGACGCCGGCCTCAAAGGCCTTGACCAGTGAATCTTCGGCATCGTGGGAGGTCAACAAGATAATATAAAGCAACTGACCATTTTTTCGCTGACGTAACACCTGGCATAGCTCAAGGCCATCCATGCCATTCATCACCCAGTCAGTCAGGACGATTTCCGGGTGGAAAACATCCATTTTTTTTAAGGCCTGTGCAGCGCTTTCCGCGGTCTCCACAAGATAGCCATCCCCCATCAGATGTAGGGCGATCTCCTGCAAAATGAAAGGATCATCATCCACCACCAGAATACGTAGATTTTTTGCCGGAGGTTGTTCCTGTAATTCTTCCATCAGCCTTCTTTTTTATGGTCTTAGAGACAGATCTCATTACCAACTTGTCAACGAATTCAGAGACACTATGTGAGTGCCTCCGCAATCGCAGATTTCAACTCTTGCAGGCTAAATGGTTTCTGCAGGATATGTAATGCCCCAACCAGCTTCGCAATGGGCAGATAATCGAATGAACCGGTAATTCCACCACCGCCCGAGATGGCGACAATACGAATCGACGGGAACTCTTTCTTTAATTCCAAAATCATATCGATACCATTTTTTTCCGGCATCACCAGATCGGTTATCAACAGATCCGGCCGGTGCTCGCGATATTTTTTACAGCCTTGGGCTCCGTTCTCCGCTTCGATAACCTCATGCTGCTCCACTGACAACATTTTCACCAGCAGGCCACGTATCTGTACATCATCATCAACAATCAGTATTTTTGCCATGTTAAAATAACTCCACTTCACTCTCATCCATGTTGTGCTGGTGGATAGGAGATTTTTCAAGCATCTCCACCGACTCATCAAAATTGACGTGTAATTGGGCGATTTGTTCTTGTAGTTGCCGCTCAACCCCGGCACTGTCAGCGGACAATAAGCTCAAGTGTAAACCATCGACCGTGTCGAGAAATTCATGAAAGGCCTGTAGTCGCTTGCGCATGTGATCAACCAGTTGCCGGGTCATATCTTCGAATTGCAGTGAGCGCACGGCTATCGCCACATTCTGGCCAATCTCTTCAGACATGTCCGAAACCTCGCGTAACTGATCCGCCATACCGGTATTGATGTTCGTCACTTCCTGCATCAGTTCCGCGACACGATCCTTGGAATTCAATGTCATTTCCATATCACGTGAGGCCATGCGTGCGACGATGACGCTGGCCTGATCCATGCTATTGCGCGTCTTGGCATACTCGGTGCGAATCTGGCTGCTGAATTCATTACTGCGTAAAGATAGCGCCCGTACTTCATCGGCCACCACCGCGAAGCCTCTGCCCGCCTCTCCCGCGCGTGCCGCCTCGATGGCCGCATTCAGTGCCAACAGGTTGGTTTGTGAGCTGATGCCATCGATCTCACCGAGCATTTTCTCCACCGTGCTGATCTGACCTTTCATCTCGATGAATACATCGACCATCTCAACACTGCCGTCGCGCATGGCGATAATACTTTCGACGAACATCTGCACCAGATCCGCCGCCTCACTGGCCAGCGTACTGATACCG
Organism: Gammaproteobacteria bacterium; assembly: GCA_011051755.1. Classification (GTDB taxonomy): domain Bacteria; phylum Pseudomonadota; class Gammaproteobacteria; order SZUA-152; family SZUA-152; genus DRQN01. The sequence continues at coordinate 32,501 of DRKN01000003.1, read as the reverse complement.
GAATTATCACCGGTATTATCCGCCACGCGCGCCACCAGTGAGCGTGTCAACGTCTCCTGTTCACGTGACTGACTTTCCAGTCCGGAAAAGCTTTGCATCAGTCCACTGATGGCATCGCCCTGCAGGTTCTGCACCTGCAGCAACTCCCGCTCAAGGTGATCGAACTGCCGCTCCATCTCCTCCGCAGAGCGTTGCATGAGTTGCTGAAAGTCTTCGCGCATCCTGGCGGAAAAATACCGCTGTTCATCGGCTTGCACCTCGCACCTGGCCCGCTGCCGGGTCAGCAAACGTAAATGCATCAGCCACAACCCGGTCCACACCACCAATACAACAGAGGCCACAAGCTGCCCTGGCCAAAACCCTAGAATCCCGGCAGCGGGCAACAGGAGAAAACCCGGCCAATAAGTTCGTATCCATGAATCTTTTTTCATGTCTGAATAATCCCGCCTTTTCTTTCAGTGTATACAGCGGCGAACAGGCAGCAAACTTTAACGGAGACAATCAGTTATCTCCCAACACGAAAGAAAGAAAACGCCCGTAGGAATCCACCTACAAGACGGCAGGAAACGCCCTACACGACCGATAAAAAACGGGGGCCGGCGAAGCCGAAAAACACCGGCAGGTTCTGCAAATATCACTATTCCGCATGAGTGGGAAACTCTCTGATTATTCGCCACGGAAGTTCACGAAGAGCGCACAGGATTTAAAATCAAGACACAAGCTATGCTAATTCTGCCCGGCCACCAGAAAAGCTGATCAGTATTTCTGCCGCAGCTCCAACAACATACCGTGACGTTGTATCTGCAACGGGCCGAGAAAAGACATGCCTAGTAGTACCTGCTGCGGAAAGCCGCCCTCCAACACCACGGCACCCACATTGTGCGCCTTGATGCCGCCGACGCTGACCTCGTTCAGCTCGACGAACCAGGCCTGGCTGCGGCCGGATGCCGTATCCACTGCCACGGGCCGGCCACGCAGCAAGTAGTCCACCCCCAGGCGCCGCGCTTCAATCGCATTCATCGCCACTGTCGTCGCCCCCGTATCCACCAGAAACTGAACCGGCTGGCCGTTGATGGCGCCCGGCGTGAGGTACATACCCCGTGGATCCGGAGCAATGGTGATGATCGCCAGTTCGGGCTGCACATAGCGGGTGCTAATGGGGGCCTGTCCCAGACGGAGGCGGTATTGCCGGCTATCGAAACCGACGGTCGCTACATCCCCCTGGAGTGACAGCAAATGCAGCCCGGAGGGCTTTCGCTCACCCACCGCCAGCACGGCGCGTTGACCATTGATATTGATCACGGCCTTGCGGCCAAGCAAGGCCTCCAAAGCCAGACGTGGTGGTGCTGGCGCCACGGGAACAGACAGAGAAATGTCCGCCGGAGGTTCTACGGCCAGTAGCGCCGAGATGGGCAGAAAAAAACAAACCAGGTACAAGTAGCGTGTGTTTTTCGTGACCGCAGAAATCCACACATTGATCATCGAACTTAGTCCCGAAAATTCCACCGCACACACTGCGGCGTCACCCGCCAAATGGCACTGGGTTGAAAATATCGTCATTACGAAACGATGTGAAGACCCGGACAAAAGCTGAACACCCGCAGAGCGAGTCATCCAGAATGCTCGGGATGCCGCCTGTGCGGGATTCTCGCCTGCTTGGGTGGGAATGACGGTATTCCAAGTCTCTCAAGCTTGTCCGCACCATTCGGATGACAGCCAATATAGCATTCCACGCGGAATAGGGAAAAGTACCGCAAGAGGCGGAAAAAAACAGATAAAAGGCCGTGGCAAACGGCGAGATGGCCAACAGATATTCAGCGTCAGGGCGCCACCTGATAAGCGACCACAACGGTATCGACCGAACGCCCTTCATCGGTTTGGGCGATCATTGTCAGTATAACCCCCACTGACACGACAATCAGTAGGGCGGCCATCAGGTCCAGCTTAAAAGACTTTTTCGGGTAATTCATGGGACGACTCCAGCGAGCGTCTCATCTCCCGTCAATGGCTGCACAGACACTCAATTCAAGCCGGGGTAGACGCTCTCATCAGGACTATCGACCCCAAAACGCTCAACTGTAGAGAAACCGTTCACATTTCATAGACCTGGACCCGCTGTTTAATGTATATCCTTGATTCCCAGCGCCATATCCATGACATTGGTGCCGGTAGATCCGGTGCGCAGCAGATCACCGCTGGCCTGCAGAAAACGCCCACTGTCGGCCCGATGCAGGGCCTCGCTGGCATCCAGGCCCTGTCGCTGCCCGCGCCGCAGGGTGCCGGCATCGATGATCGCACCGGCATCCTCCCCGGGGCCATCGCTGCCATCACTACCGGCACACAACAACGTGCAATGGGAACTTCCCGCCAACACCCTGGCCGCAGCCAGGGCCAGATGTTGGTTACGGCCGCCCCGCCCTGGCCGTTCGGGCAGGCGTACATGGGTCTCACCACCCCAGATGTGCAGACCGGCAGGGCCATCGCGCAAACGCTGCGCCAGAGCCCGGCCACAGCTCGCCGCATTCCCCGACAGGGGCGTGGCATGCTCAAACACCGTATAACCCAGCCCGCGACCGGCATCCGCCGCGGCCGCCAGCGCATCGCTCAGACTTGCGATGATGTGGCTCTCGACCGTGGCGAAACAGGCATCATCGGCAGCCGGTGGCGATGGCGCCAACCCCAACAGCGGAAGCACCCAGCCCGGCAGCGAGCCGACAAGACCTGCCGGCGCTGGCGGGGCAGGCGCCAGCAGGCCGGAGCCGATCAGGCCGGGAACATCGCCCGGCACATCGGAGATCATCAGGCACAGACTGCGCCGTCCTGCCAGCCGCATGGCCAACCGACCGCCCTTGATACAGGACAGGGAGCGGCGCACGGCATTCATGGCGCCAATGTCCAGCCCGCTGCCCAGCAGCCACCCATTGAGGCGCTGCAATTCGGCCAAGCCGGCGCCATCCGGCAAGACTTCCACCAGCGCCGAGGCGCCGCCGGACAGCAGCAGCAACAACGGCGCCTCGGCAGGCAGTGTATCGATGAATGACAACAGCATGGCACCTGCCTGCAAACTGCGTGCATCCGGCACGGGATGCCCGGCAAGAAGGCACGGAAAGTCTGCTGCGATACCGCTCAATGGTTCACCACCTGGCTTGGTGATCACCAGCCCCCGCAAAATCTGTCCCGCCAGCGCATCCGCCGCCCCCTGTGCCATACTGCCTGCGGCCTTACCGATAGCCACCAGCGCCACAGGGATCATTGGGCGCTGTACACTCAGAAAGCGCCGACAACATTGGCGACCGTTCACCGCGTCCAAGGCCGCCCGGTAGATCGCCAGCAAGTGTTGCCTTGATGAGTCAGGCATGAAATATCTCAGTCTTTTACGACACAGGTTTCTTGCTGCGGCGGGGAGTGGCCGTTATGCTCTACTGACCCGGATATTTTATGAATTTGCATAAAGATCGTGCGGGGCATTGGTTTCACAAGGCCTTGGTTTAACAAAAAGTCTCAAAGAAACCCCGTAGCCAAGACACTCACTCCGCTCGCGGGGCAGACTCTATCAGTGATGACGGATGACTGAGAGAATATTTCCTGCGGGATCAATGAACAAGCGAGATTGTGCATAATTTATGAAATTTCCGGGTGGGTATACTCCTGCATCAGGCCGAAACAGGCTGTCCATTTCCTGCGGTATTCCGCGCGGACAAAGACAGCAAGTCCCTGCAATCACGTCCCCAAACTATTCAGACAGCAACGGATGAATAATGCTATGCAGTGCGATCAATGTGGATTTGAAAACCCGCCGGGAATGCATTTTTGCGGAAAATGTGCCGCCGCGCTAAAACATGTCTGCCCCACCTGCCAGTTCACCAACCCGACGGATTTCTGTTTCTGCGGTCAGTGCGGTAGGACGCTGGGCTCAATACCGCAGGAAAATCCTACATCGGCTCGTGAGAAAAGCAGCGCACAGCCCACCACCGAACACCACCACCGGCAAGAGGCCGAGCGACGTCAGTTGACGGTACTGTTCTGCGACATGGTGGGTTCTTCCGCCCTCTCAGAACGCATCGACCCGGAAGACCTGCGTGACATCATGCGCGGCTACCGCAGCGCCTGCAACGATGTAGTGTCCCACTTCGATGGCCATGTGGCACAGTACCTGGGTGACGGCATTCTGGTCTACTTCGGCTATCCTCATGCCCACGAGGATGACGCCCGCCGCGCCACCCAAGCGGCACTGGATATCGTGAGCCGGATCTCCGGACTGCGCTATCCGTTGCTCAGTGGTGAAGAGGTTCCCCTCTCCGTGCGCGTCGGCGTACATACCGGGCTGGTGGTGGTGGGCGAAATCGGCGACGGCGACAAACGCACCCTGGCGCTCGGCGAGACACCCAACATCGCCGCCCGCCTGCAGGAGCTTTCAACCCCCAACTCGGTGGTCGTGAGTAACGCGACCCATCACCTGGTCAGCGACGATTTTGACTTCGAGGATCTCGGCGGCCACCAACTGAAAGGCTTCTCCCAGCCACTCGACCTCTACCGGGTGACCGGCGAACACAGTACCCGCCAGCGCCTGCTGGCCAATCGCGGGCTATACCACGAGCCACTGGTCGGCCGCGATCAGGAAACCGCCCTGCTCATGGAACGCCTGGAACAGGCGTGCAAAGGCGTGGGTCAAGTGGTGTTGCTGGGGGGCGAGGCCGGGCTGGGCAAGACCCGCATGGTGCAGATGGTGCTGGACAGGCTGGCCAACCAGTCCTGTTTTATCATGGAATGCGGCAGCTCACCCTATTACCAAAACAGTTTCCTCTACCCCATTATCGACTTGATGCAGCGTACCCTGGGCCTCACGGACATCACCGACAATGCCGAACGTCAGGCCTGCCTGCAACAGTCCGTAGAAACCCTGGGACTGGATGCGGCAGAAGTCGTCCCCGCACTGGCGGAGCTGCTGGGCATCCACATCGCCGAGATCGCTACGGATGCGCTGGGCGCCACCCCGCAACAGCGCAAGCAGAAAATCCTCAACGCGCTGGTGTCAATGCTGCAATCCCTGGCCCAGCAAAAACTGATCGTACTGATGGTGGAAGATCTGCACTGGGTCGACTCTTCCACCCTGGAGCTGCTCACTCTGCTGGTGGAACAGCCCGGGCTGACCAACCTGTTCGCCCTGTTTACCTTCCGCAGTGAATTCGCCCCACCGTGGAACTCGCACGCCAACCTGACCCTGGTGACGCTCAACCGCCTCACCCGTCAACAGGCCGGCCACCTGATCCGCCAGCTCAGTGGCGGCAAGACCCTGCCCGTCGACGTATTCGCAGAAATCATCCGCAAGACCGATGGCGTACCCTACTTCATCGAAGAGCTGACCGGCATGGTTCTCAATTCGGACATGATGGAGGAAAAGGCCAATCACTATGTGCTGAAAGCCGGCACGGCTGAACTGGCCATCCCCTCGACCCTGCAGGACTCGCTCATGTCACGCCTCGACGGCCTCGGCGAAGACAAGGAACTGGCCCAGCTCAGCGCCACCCTGGGACGGGAATTCGGCCACGAACTGCTCAGCGCGCTGGCCGGTCGTGACGAGGCCAGCCTGCGGCAGGGCCTCGCCCATCTCATCAATGCGGAGCTGTTCCTGCAACGTGGTCATCCGCCCAAGGCATCCTACAGTTTCCGCCATGCCCTGCTGCGCGAAGCGGCCTATCAATCCCTGCTCAAGCGCACCCGGCAGTATTACCACCAACGCATCGCCAACCTGTTGCAGGAGCGTTTTCCGCATATCGTGGAGGCCAACCCGGAACTGCTGGCGCACCATTGCAGCGAGGCCTGTATCGACGATCAGGCCGCGGAAATGTGGCTCAAGGCCGGCAAACTGGCGGTGCGCCGTTCCGCCAATCAGGAAGCCGCCATCCACCTCCAACATGGCCTGCTCGTACTCAAGCGTCTGCCGGATTCCCCCGAGCGCCTCGCCCGCGAGCTGGAGATGCAGACCACCCTCGGTCTGGCCTTCATGATGAGCAAGGGCTATGCCGCACCTGCGGTGGAAAAGGCCTACGCCCGCGCCCGCGAACTCTGCCATAACACACCCGATATCGGCACCACCTTCCCGGTGCTGTGCGGCCTGTGGGAGTACTATATCGTGCGCGCCGACCTCAGCACCGCCGAGTCACTAGCCAATGAACTGCTCGATCTCGCTGAGCAAGACAACCAGCCGAACCTGAAGCTGGAGGCCCGGCGCACCCTCGGCACCACCCGCTTCTGGCAGGGGCGGCTGGGCGAAGCACTGGAACTGCTCACGCCGCCACACAACAGCGACGCCAGTGAAACCTCGTCCATCACCACCAAGCTCTCCCACTCCCAAGACGTGCAGGTCGCCGGCCTCGCCAACATGGGCTGTATCCTGTGGCTGTTGGGCCAGCCTGATCAGGCACTGGAGAAATGCCGTCAGGCACTGGAGACCGCCAAACGCCTCACCCATCCCTTCAGCCAGGCCTACGCCCTGCAATTCCTCGCCGTGGTGCATCAGCTACGCGGCGAACGCGAGGCCACTCAGCGGCAGGCCGAAGCGCAAATCGCCCTGTGTGAAACCTACGGCTTCGCCTTCTGGTCCGCCACCGGAACAATGCTGCGCGCCTGGGCAAAAGCCGATGACAGCAACATCAAGACCTGCTGCGAAGAGTTTCAGTCCGCACTGGCCAAATACGAACAGTCCGGCAGCCGCCTGGTGCGCTCCTATTTCCTCGCCCTGCTGGCGGAGCTGCAATTTCGCGCCGGCCAGCCCGATGCCGCCAACAGCACCCTCGACAAGGCCTTGGAAGAGGCAGAATACACCCATGAGAACTTCTTCAGCGCTGAACTGATGCGTCTCAAGGGACACTTTTTGCAGCAGACCGAACCCGCACATTCCGCACAGGCAGAGGCCCTGCTCACCCGGGCATTGCAACAGGCCCAACGGCAGAATGCCCATTCCCTGGCTCTGCGCTGTAGTATTGATCTGGCCCATATTGCCACACAGACGGGGCACACAGCCGAGGTGCAATCACTGCTCAGCCAACAACTCAGACACATCGACGGCGGTGTCGATACGCAAGACGTCAAACGTGCCCACGAAACACTTCACTGAGCCGACAGGCCGAGGGGGTGTTCCCCATGAAAATACAGGTGACATATGGCAAAAACCAAAAAACTCAAACACGAGGCCGAACTTGTCAAAGAGGCGATCATCGCCGGGGTGAAATATGCCGAAGACAGGGGTGCGGCAATCTTCGAGCCAACAGACTCAGTGAGCGAGAAAACTCTCTATATCTATCGGCTGTTGGTACACGACAAACTGATCCAGCCCTTGCCCGAGGATCAAGTAGCGCAAAAATCCATGCGCCACAAACTGGCCCTGTGGTACGCCAAACAGCTGCCCAAGGATCACCCGCTGTTGTCATGAAGTCATCCAGACCCGAAGACTTGGGGTGTGGAGTGCGCAAAGGCATTGGATATCCGTGTTGTGCGCACGATGTTTTCCGTTGTAGTCTCTGAGGGATCAATCCCCCACCACTCGCCCACCCAAAGTAGGTTCTTTAAGAAAAGCGCCTGCTTTGGGTGCTGCGAACGAGCATTAAAGGGGGGAAGCCAGCTCATCGACCTATCTGCTTTATGCCTTTAAAGCAAACGCAATCCCCGCAATAAATCCGCCTTGATATCAGCGATATCCTCCAGCCCCACCGAAATGCGCACCAGCCCATCGGTGATGCCCGCGTCGATACGCGCCGCGGCATCGACGCGTCCATGGGTGGTGCTTGCAGGGTGGGTAATGGTGGTCTTGGTGTCGCCCAGATTGGCGGTAATCGACACCAGTCGCGTACTATCGATCAGTCGCCAGGCCCCGGCCTGGCCGCCCTTCACCGCAAAGGACAACACACCACCGAACCCCGTCTGTTGCTGTGCGGCCAGCGCATGTTGCGGGTGGGATTTCAGACCCGGGTAGTTGACACACAGTACCGCAGGCTGCGCCTCCAGCCACTCGGCCAGCTGCTGAGCAGCCCGGCAATGGGCTTCCATGCGAATGCGCAGCGTCTCCAGTCCCTTGAGAAATACCCAGGCATTGAATGGGCTCATGCTGGTACCACCGGTACGCACGATACCGTAGATGTCACCACCCACCCGCTCCTCGCAACCCACCACCGCACCACCAATGCAGCGACCCTGACCATCGAGGTACTTAGTCGCGGAATGGATCACCAGATCGGCCCCCAAGGCCAACGGCCGCTGCAGGGCCGGTGTACAGAAGGCATTATCCACCACCAGCAGGCAATCATTGGCGTGCGCCAGTTCGGCCAGCGCGGTAATATCGGCAATCTCAGTGACGGGATTGGACGGCGTTTCCAGAAACAGGATTTTCGTCTGTGGGCGGATGGCCTGTTGCCAGGCCTGTAGATCCGTCTGTGGCACGAAAGTGGTCTTGATATCGAAACGCGTAAGAATATTGTCGAACAACACCACCGTGGAACCGAAGATGGCGCGCGAAGAAACCATGTGATCGCCCGCCTTCAAGGTGCCGAGACAGGTGGTGAGAATGGCGCCCATGCCTGAGGCCGTGGCGACACAACGTTCACCACCTTCGAGCACCGCCAAGCGCCGCTCGAAGGCATTCACGGTGGGGTTGGTGAAACGCGAATAAATATTGCCGGGTTCGTCACCGGAAAAACGCGCCGCCGCCTGCGCCGCGCTTTCATAGACATAACTGGAAGTGGTAAATATCGCTTCGCTGTGTTCGCCTTCGTTGGTACGTTCATAACCGGCGCGCACGGCAAGGGTGTCGAAGCCTACTGTCTCGTCGGTCGGTCTGTCATCATTACTGGCCATGGTTAACACCTTACTCGATTCATTCATTTTGCCACAGAGGCACAGAGTACACAGAGAAAAAATACAGTGATTCTCGCCAAGCCACAAAAAACATCCCAGTCATTTTTTGTATCCCTGCACCTTGGCGAGAAATTCACTATCTCTGCGCCCTCCGTGCCTCTGTGGCAAACAAGTTGCGCATTTTTATGACGCCGGCACAAAAAAACCCGCCCGGCCACCGTCAATCACAGGCCAAAGCAGGTTTTCCCTCGCTTTAGCTGTATTTTTTAAAGCGCCCGCAAGCTGACATCAAATCGGCGCTGTAAACCCAGATTAGTAAAGGCATCCCTGGCTGTCAATACGCGGAGGAATTCTATCTATTCCAGGCGTTTCAGATTAGTTATTGTTATGCAGGTCAATAACAGCATTGTCTTCCTGCTGAGCGCTGCGTACACCATCATTACGGCGACCCTCGACAAAATCGAGGTAGTCCCGGGTGATATCACCGGTAACATAGCTGCCATCGAACACCGAGGTATCAAATCGCCTGACTTGCGGATTGCCATGGCGCGCGGTTTCGATCAGGTCGCCGAGATCCTGGTACACCAACCAGTCGGCGCCGATGGCTTCGGCAATCTGCCTGTCGTCACGGTCGTGGCCCACCAATTCATTCACCGAAGGCATGTCGATGCCGTAGACATTGGGATAACGCACCGGCGGTGCGGCGGAAGCGAAGTAGACCTTGTTCGCACCGGCCTCGCGGGCCATCTGGATGATTTGCTTGGAGGTAGTACCACGTACAATGGAATCGTCCACTAGCAGCACATTTTTGCCCTTGAATTCCAACTCGATGGCATTGAGCTTCTGGCGCACAGACTTCTTACGCTGTTTCTGCCCGGGCATGATAAAGGTGCGGCCGATGTAACGATTTTTGATAAAGCCTTCGCGGTACAGCACGCCAAGGGCGTTGGACAGCTGCAACGCCGAGGTACGGCTGGTATCGGGAATAGGAATCACCACGTCGATATCATGATCAGGAAATACGCGCTCGATCTTCTTCGCCAGCGCCTCCCCCATACGCAGGCGGGCCTTGTACACGGAGATACTATCGATGATGGAATCGGGGCGGGCGAAATAAACATGTTCGAAAATACACGGATTGAGCTGTGGATCATCCGCACATTGGCGGGTGTGCAGGCAGCCCTCGGTGTCGATATAGACCGCCTCGCCGGGGGCGATGTCGCGCACCAGTTCGAAGCCCAGGGAATCGATGGCGACACTTTCGGAGGCAATGATGTATTCCATTCCCCGTGCCGTCTCACGCTTGCCGAACACGGCCGGACGGATGCCGTGGGTATCGCGGAAACCGACAATGCCGTGACCAGTGATCATGGCCACTGCGGCATAGGCACCGCGGCAGCGGCGGTGCATACCGGCGACGGCGGCAAACACGTCATCCGCAGTGATCTCCAGTTTACCCTGCTGCTGTAGCTCGTGGGCAAAGACGTTGAGCAGCACCTCGGAATCGGAATCGGTGTTGATGTGACGGCGATCGGCACGAAACAGATCACGCTTGAGTTCGATGGCGTTGGTCAGGTTACCGTTGTGCGCCAGCGAGATGCCGAACGGTGAATTGACGTAAAACGGTTGCGACTCGGCGGAAGAAAAATACCCGGCAGTAGGGTAACGTACATGGCCAATACCCATGCGGCCAATCAGGCGCCGCATGTGACGGGTGTGGAATACATCGCGCACCAGGCCGTTGTCTTTGCGCAGGAACAGTCGTCCGTTGTCACAGGTAACGATGCCCGCCGCATCCTGGCCACGATGCTGTAGCACCGTCAGACCGTCATACAGTTCCTGGTTTACATTGTCATGGCCGACAATTCCTATAATACCGCACATCAGGGAAGACCTCTTGGGACTACTATTGAATTTTGGAATCGCGGATTGACGCCGCCAGGGGTGTTCTCGATTCAGCCCAGATAACTCTTGATTTCCGGCGCAACGTTTTCCCGCAGCCACCCCGCCAGATCCTGAAAATAGCCGATGGTCACGGACTGCTGCCACCACGGATCCTGTGGCATCGTGCTCATGCCCGCCAGCAGCACCAGCACGGCCACCACCACAGCGCCCCGCGCCGCGCCGAACAGCATACCAATCATACGATCCGTGCCCGTCAGCCCGGTTCGTTTCACCAACTGGCTGGCCAGTCGGTTGATCAGTGCCGACAGTACCAGCACGATCACAAACAGGATCACAAAAGCCACACCAACACGCAGGGAAGGTACGGAAATTCCGCCGAGAAAGGCCTCGGCCAGCGCTTGGGAAAAATGCAACGCCACCCACAGGGCCACCAACCAGCCGGTCAGCGCCATGGCCTCGCGGACGAACCCACGCATCAGGCTGAGCAATGCCGAAAGCACAATTATTCCGGGAATCAGGTAATCCACCCAGACCATCAGACACAACCTATCAAAAAATGAAGCAGCGGCGATTCTAGCAGACCTTGCCGCGAAACGGGCACCCTCAGGGATAACGCAGCACGATACCCTTGAGTTTGGCATCGCGGACAAGCTGCTGTTGTAATTTTTCCGCCAGATCACGCCGCACCTCCGGCCCCACGCGCACGCGATAGACTGACTTTCCTGCCTCGTCCTTCACCGCCTCGACAAACGTGGCATGCCCAAGCTTGCGCAGCTTGTCGCGCAGGGCATGCGCATTTTTGGCGCTGGAGAAACTGCCCACCTGCACCACCCAGGCGGTGGCTTGGCCATCACCCGCCTTGCTGACGGCACTCTCTTTCGGTGTGGCGGCATCGATGGGCAGGTCGGGCTGGATGTCGGTTTTTTTCGTGGCCTTGGGCAGTGTCTTCTTCGCTGCCGGTTCCACCACCTCCGGCTCCGGCAGCGTCTCCACCGGTACCGGCGGCGCCTGGGCCACAAGAGGGGCCGGAGGCGGCTCCGGTAAAGGTGCGAAACGGTAATCAGGCTCGGTGGGAATGGCGCTACCCTGCTGCGGACGCGTGTAACCGCCCTCGCCCGGCAACAGCATGGGAATGATAATGACCGCCAGCGAGACCAGCACCACGGCCCCGACCAGACGCTGTTTGAGTTGAATGTTCACGGAGATTCCTAACCTGAATCAAGACATGATTATACGCGCTAACCAAGGGCCGCAGCCACCGTATAAAATGAACCGAAGATCACCAGTCGGTCATCTTCACTCATCACGGACAACGCCGCAGTACGGGCCGCATGCACGCTAACGAAGCATTGCCCTTCTCCGCCCAAAGCCTCGCGCAAACGTGCCGCCGTAACCCCGCGCGGCACATCCAGCGAAGCCAGGTACCAGTCGTCCACCAGCGTGCGCAGACTGGCCACGCTGGCAACGATATCCTTGTCATCCAACATCCCCAGCACCGCCAGAGTGCGCCCGGGGCACGGCTGATGGGCAAGGGTCTGCGCCAGGGCGCGGGCACTATGCGGATTGTGTGCCACATCGAGAATTTGCATCGGCCGGCCCGGCAACACCTGAAAACGCCCCGGCAACTGCACCGCCAGCAGGCCGCTGCGCACGGCCTGCTGACTGACAGGGAACCGCTCACCCAGCCATGCCAGCACCATCAGTACAGCGGCGGCATTGGCCAACTGAAAATCACCACGCAGGGCCGGTAGCGGCAGGGCGTTGCGGCTCTGTTCGCCGGCCACCCAGCGCCACTGAACGCCTTGTACCTCGTAGCGGTAGTCACGACCAGCGAGGGCCAGCGGCGCTCCCAGCTCGTCGGCATGCTGCAACACCGACTGCGGCGGCTGCGGATCGCTGATCACCACCGGCCGGCCGGCGCGCATGATGCCGGCCTTCTCGACACCGATGATCTCGCGGTCACTCCCCAGCCAGGCCACATGATCCACATCCACCGGGGTAATCAGAGCCACATCGGCATCCAGCACGTTGACCGCATCCAGGCGCCCACCCAGGCCCACTTCCAGCACGGCGACTTCCACCCCGCGCCGTTGCAGGCAATCGATGGCGGCAAGCGCGCCAAACTCGAAATAAGTCAGCGAAATGTCGCCACGCGCGCTATCGATACGCCCAAAGGCCGTACACAACTCGGCATCGGTGACCGGCTCGCCAGCAACGCGGATGCGCTCGTTGTAGCGTAACAGGTGTGGCGAAGTGAAGGTGCCGACATGATAACCGGCGGCTTGCAGGATACTCTCCAGTATCGCCACGCTGGAGCCCTTGCCATTGGTACCGGCGACGGTGACGACGATAAAGTCAGGCCTGGCAAGACTCAGGCGTTCCAGCACCGTGCGCACACGCTCGAGGCCCAACTCGATCTCGCTGGGGTGCAGGGACTCCTGCCAGCGGAGCCAGTCATCGAGATTGTGGAAGCGCATACGGAGGTTTTCGCGTAGGAGTGGGCCATGCCCGCGATGATGGTTGGGAAAACAATCAATCTGTGGGCGCGGCTTTAGCCGTGAATAAAACTAACCATTAATCGCGGCTAAAGCCACTCGCACAATGTCCAAAACTACCCTTCAAGAGGATAGCACTGCGTTGTGCTGTAACAAGAAAATTTCGCCGCGGAGGCACAGAGTACACAGAGACCAATGAAATTGTCTTCGCCGTGTCCTCTGTACCTCCGTGGCAAAAACCTTATCGCAAGCAGCTCCCTGCGGGGAGCATCAAGCCGCCGGCTGGCCGGTGAGCATGGTGAGCACGCGGGCCAGGCGGTCACGCATTTCGCGGCGGTCGACGATCATATCCACGGCGCCGTGTTCGAGCAGAAACTCGCTGCGCTGAAAACCTTCCGGCAGGGTCTCGCGCACGGTCTGTTCGATGACCCGCGGGCCGGCAAAACCGATCAGGGCCTTGGGCTCGGCCACGTTGAGGTCACCGAGCATGGCCAGACTGGCGGAGACACCACCCATGGTGGGGTCGGTCATCACGGAAATGAACGGGATGCCGCGTTTGTTCATTTTTGCCAGGGCCGCGCTGGTCTTGGCCATCTGCATCAGGGAAAACAGGGCCTCCTGCATACGCGCACCGCCGGAGGCGGAAAAACAGACGAAGGGGATGTTGTGCTCGATGGCGGTATCGACACAGCGCACGAAACGCTCGCCCACCACCGAGCCCATGGAACCGCCCATGAACTTGAACTCGAAGGCCGCGGCCACCAGTGGCACCCCTTTCACCTGCCCCATCATACCGATCAGGGCATCCTTTTCACCAGTGGCCTTTTGCGCCTGGGTCAGGCGATCCTTGTATTTCTTCAGATCCTTGAACTTGAGGATATCCATCGGCTCCAGGTTTTCACCGATCTCCACGCGCGGCTCTTCGTCGAGAAAGGCCTCGAGGCGGCGACGGGCGCCGATACGCATATGGTGGTCGCACTTGGGGCAGACATCCAGATTACGCTCCAGATCGGCGCGGTAGAGCACGGCATCGCAGGCCGGACATTTGGCCCACAGGCCCTCGGGGACGGCCTTTTTCTGCGTGCCATCGATACGGATGCGCGAAGGTATTAATTTTTCCAGCCAGCTCATGGTGACAACCTGTCTCTAGTTAGGCGTCCATCGCCACACGCATGCGGGCGAGAACATCGGCAATTTCCCGGATGATTCTATCGCTTTGACCGGCATTCTGCTCGATCTTTTTCACTAGCGAGCTGCCCACCACCACGGCGTCGGCCACCTTGGCCACGGTGGCCGCGGCGTCGGCATCCTTGATACCGAAACCAACGGCCACCGGCAGCCCGGTGTGACGACCGATCTGCGCCAGTTTATCGGCCACGGACTGCACGTCCAGACCAGCGGCGCCGGTCACACCCTTCAGGGCCACGTAATAGACATAGCCACTGGCCACCGCACAGATTTTCTCGATGCGTATGTCATCGGTGGTCGGCGCAAGCAGGAAGATGGGGTCAATCGCCTGGCCGCGCAGGGCCGTGAGCAGGCCGTGGGCCTCTTCCGGTGGCAGGTCGACGCTGATCACGCCATCCACGCCCACCCCGGCGGCGGCCTTGGCGAAGGTGTCGTAACCCATGACCTCCACCGGATTGAGGTAGCCCATCAGCACCACCGGCGTGCCGGTGTCCTGCCGGCGAAACTCGGCCACCATGGCCAGCACGTCGCGCAGGCTGGTGCCCTGCATCAGGGCGCGTTCGGCGGCACGCTGGATCACCGGGCCATCGGCCATGGGATCGGAGAACGGCACACCCAGCTCGATGATGTCGGCACCGGCGGCCACCATCGCGTGCATCAAGGGCACGCTAACGGCAGGCGCTGGATCACCGGCGGTAACGTAGGGAATGAGGGCCTGACGGCCCGCGTTTTTCAGTCGCTCAAAACAGTTCGTTATACGGCCCATGCTGATTCTCTTGGTTTTTCGCTTCAGTACAGTACACAAACGGACATCTGCCATCCCGGTCGCGGATACGGGCCATGCCCGCCATCAAAGACACCTGCCACAGAGATGCAGAAGGCACGGGGAAAGCTTGATATTCGTCATCTCTGTGTGCTCCGTGCCTCTGTGACAAGCAGATCCTTTCGCGGCTAACCTCCGTGGGCTTCAAACCTTGATGCCTTCCAAGGCAGCCACGGTATGGATGTCCTTGTCACCGCGCCCGGACAGGTTGACAACGATAATCTGATCCCGAGCCATGGTCGACGCCAGCTTGCCGGCATAGGCCAGGGCATGGCTGGATTCCAGCGCCGGCATGATGCCCTCGACACGCGTCAGATTGTGGAAGGCCGCCAGGGCTTCATCGTCGCTGATAGCCACGTATTGGGCGCGACCTGCGTCTTTCAGCCAGGCATGTTCGGGGCCGACGCCGGGATAATCGAGGCCGGCGGAGATAGAGTGCGTCTCGATAATCTGGCCGTTGTCGTCTTCCATCAAATAGGTGCGATTACCGTGTAACACCCCGGGCCGGCCGGCGCACAGGGGAGCGGCATGGCGCCCCGTCTCCAGCCCATGACCGGCGGCCTCGACACCATAAACAGCCACATCGCTATCATCGAGGAAGGGATAAAACAGGCCGATGGCGTTGGAGCCACCGCCGACACAGGCCACCAGGGCATCAGGCAGCCGCCCGGCCTGATCAAGGATCTGCGCACGGGCCTCGCGGCCAATGATGGCCTGGAAGTCGCGCACCATAGCCGGGTACGGATGTGGGCCAGCGACGGTACCGATGATGTAGAAGGTGTCGTCGATATTGGTGACCCAGTCGCGCATGGCCTCGTTGAGGGCGTCCTTGAGGGTCTTGGAGCCGGACGCCACGGACACCACCTCGGCACCCAACAGCTTCATGCGATAGACATTGACAGCCTGGCGGGCGATATCCACCGCGCCCATATAGACCACACATTTCAGACCCAGGCGCGCCGCCACGGTGGCGGTGGCCACACCGTGCTGACCGGCGCCGGTCTCGGCGATAATGCGGGTCTTGCCCATGCGTTTGGCAAGCAGGGCCTGGCCGACCGTATTGTTCACCTTGTGTGCGCCGGTGTGATTGAGGTCTTCGCGTTTGAGGTAGATTTGCGCCCCACCCAGCTGTGCGCTCCAGCGTTCGGCGAGATACAACGGCGAGGGACGGCCGACGAACTGGCGCAGGTCTTCGTCCAGCTCATTGAGAAAATCATCGTCGCTGAGGTATTTATCGTAGGCCTCCTGCAACTCGCGCAGCGGCACCATCAAAGTCTCGGCGACGAAGCGTCCACCATAGGGACCGAAGTGGCCATTGTCATCGGGCAACGCGCCGGCGGCTTGTTTGATCTGTACTGTCATTACTGCTCCATTCGTTCGTTGTGCCGGTATCGGGCGCCATCAACTTCTCACTGGATTCTCACTGGATTACTGCCAGAAGACATACGCCACAGACACAGCGTTCACAGAGAATTCAAAAAATGCTTAGGCTCTGTGGCAAAAAACTTTCAATTTTTGCGCCGGCCATCCAGCACGCGTACCGCGTCCACCAGTGCAGCCATTTTCACCGCGTCCTTGATGCCCTTCGCCGACTCCACGCCACCACTGAGATCGACGGCAAAAGGCCGCGTCGTGGCGATGGCCTCGCCGACGTTGGCCGGGGTCAGACCACCGGCCAAGACGACGGGCAGGTTCAAATCCTGCGGCACCCGCGACCAGTCGAAGGACTCGCCGGTTCCCCCCGGCGCGCCGGGACGATAGGTGTCCAGCAACAGGCCGGCGGCGGCACGGTAGTGTTCGGCCTCGCGGGCCGGATCCACGCCCTCGCGCATGCGGATGGCCTTCAGCCAGGGGCGGCCGAACTGTGCGCAATAGTCCGGGGATTCGTCGCCGTGAAACTGCAACAGATCCAGCGCCACCTGTTCCAGCACCGCTCGCACCTGCGTGGCGGATTCATCGACGAACAGGCCCACGCGGCTCACGAAGGGCGGCAGGGCCCCGACAATGACCTGCGCCCGGGCGATATCCACGGCGCGCGGACTGGGCGCATAAAACACCAGACCGATGGCGTCCACGCCCAGCACGGCGGCCTGCCGGGCGTCATCGGGACGGGTAAAACCGCAGATCTTGATTCGGGTTCGCATGCACTCGCGGTCGTTTCGGGCAAACGCGCAGATTACCAGACCAAGCGGGTATTGGACAGGTGTGGGATAGCAAACCCGGGTGGATAATCCACCGCCATCAGGTACAGCCCGTGCGGCGGCGCGGTCACGCCAGCGGCGGTGCGGTCGCGCGCCTCCAGCACCTCGCAGGCCCAGCCCGGCGGGCGTTCGCCGGCACCGATATCCATCAGCACACCAGCGATATTACGCACCATGTGGTGCAGAAAGGCGTTGGCCTCGATATCGATGAACACCAGGTCATCATGGCGCGAGACATCCAGCCGGGTAACGTTGCGAAACGGGGTGCTGGACTGGCAGCCGACGGCGCGGTAGGAGGTAAAATCCCGCTCGCCGAGCAGATGGCGGCCCGCCTCGGCCATGCGCGCCGCATCCAGTGGGCGATATTCCCAGGTCACGCGACCGCTGGCCAGACTGGAGCGCATCGGGCGATTGAGAATGACATAACGATAGCGACGACTGAAGGCGGAAAAGCGGGCGTGGAAATCATGGCTCACCGGCTTCGCCCACAACACGGTGATCGCCCGGTCGATATTGGCGTTGGCGCCCCGAACCCAGGATTGCGCGGTGCGCTCGGCCCCGGTATCGAAATGCACCACCTGCGCCAGGGCATGCACGCCGGCATCGGTGCGGCCGGCGCAAACCAATGTCACCGGTACATTGGCCACCCGCGACAACCCCCGCTGAAGACTGGCCTGTACAGTGGGCAGGCCGCCCTGCTGTGCCTGCCAGCCACGGAAGTGCTGGCCGTCGTATTCCACCCCAAGGGCAATGCGCATGTCAGTTCCGGATTCGATGGGAGAAGATAAAGTGGCCCATCATGTTACCAGCCAAGCACCATAAACAGCGCCCCCAACAGCAGTGGATACAGCCATTGCAGCAACGCCGGACTACTGGGCCGGGGCACCTCGATGGCGACCACCGGTGCCGATTCCGCCTGCTCGATCACCGCACTCACCAATCGCTGTGCCGTGGCACCGATACGCCACAGGCGTGCCTTCAGACTTGCTGGATGAATATTCACCGGGGGCTCTGCGCCGTGCTCATCATCACGCGGCCGGTGACGATAGATCACCTGCACGCTGTCGACGGCATCCAGGGTCAGGGCGATACGCACCGCCAGACGCTCACGTGGCAGCCCCACCCAGGCCAGTGGTGTCAAGCACCACAGAATAGCCGAAATCAGCGCCGGGCGCGGCGTAGTACGCAACAACAGGTTGACCGCGAAGACGATCAAAACCAGCGAGGCAATACGCAGCCCCCCCCCGGCCAGCCCCTCCAGGGTCGGCCCCCAGGGCCAGGCGGAGAACAGCAAGCGCCCCGGCGTGAACAGCAGATACACCAGCGCGATGGACAGAAAAAACCAGCGCATACGCCGAAGCATGCGGAATGCCAGCAATAATCGTTCCCCCGGCCCCGGCAGATACAGAACCAACATCAGCACGGCGCCCGCAAGCAAGGTCGTCACACCGCCAAAGGCAATGGCGGCAGCATAGATCAGGAACAGAATGATTTTAATGACAGGATGCATAGACGTCCGGGATACCCGGCCGGAAACAGACAGTCCACAGCCCAGGCAAAAAAAGTAAAAAAACAAAAAAGAACAAAAAAAAACGTGGCCCCTGCGAGCCACGTCGTCGATTCTAGCAATGAGTCGCTGGCAGGCTAACTGATCTGCTCCAACAGATCTTTAGCCTGTTGTTTCTGGGTATCATCACCTTCCTCCAGCACTTCGTCGAGAATACTGCGCGCCCCGTCGCCGTCACCCATGTCGACGTAGGCTTTGGCCAAATCCAGCTTGGTGCCGATTTCATCGACTTCACCGAACATATCATCGCCGAGCAGCTCGTCATCCGCACCGATAAGCCGTTCGTCTTCAGTCGCCTTGTCTTTACCGGTATCCGGCTGTTTAGCCTCAATGCTTTCCACGCCTTCCCCGACAATCAATAGATCGTTTTCAGTCACTTCTTTATCCAGAGCAATATCAAATTCGCCGCTGTCCGCCGCTTTGGCCGGGCTATCGAACTCAATGGCCTCATCATTATCTAGCACCAGTTCTTCGGCACTCAGATCCACGCTGAAATCGGCGTCTTCGCTGCCCGTCGACCCTGACCGTTTCACAGACGCCATTTCATCGCTGCTGAATGCCAGTACAGCGTCATCGGCGTCTGTCATCGATTCATCGAAATCCAGACCATCCGTTGCCTTGTCAGCTTTTTCAGACGTCACTTCGCTCCCGGCTTCCGGCTCAGCAACGGCCTTGTCCAACGTCTTCATATCGAAGTCCAGCGCATGATCATCGCCCGTGGCAACACGTTCATTCTCCATCTCATCGTCGCGCTGCTCCAGATTGAAATCCAGAGTGGACACATCGAAATCCAGGCCACTATCAGGCATGGCCGGGGTCGTGGCTTCTGTTTTCCCAGGCCGTTCGGCATCAGCCGAGGCCATGTCGCCGGCCTTGGCCTTGGCATCCTCCGGATCAGAGGCGTCGAGATCGAAATCGAAGTCCAGCAAATCTTCATCGGCAGCGGACACATCGACGTCCAATTCCTCCTGCAAGGCTTGAACAGCACCGCCGAACAGGGGATTGCCCGGACACAGTTGGCTACCCATGGTGACGGCCTTGCCCCACAGAGGATCGCTTTCATCACCCAGGACATCGTGCAACTCCTGTGCCTGCAATTCGAATGCCTCGGCGTTCTTGGCGGCAAAAAATACTTCCAACAGCTTTAGCTTCAGTTCGTTGCGCTCCGGCGCATTCTCCAGTGCGGCGCGGATGATCTCTTCCGCCTGCTGATGGCGACCGTAGGCCAGATAGACATCGGCTTCCGAAATGGGATCCACGTCAGAGGTATCCGCCTGGGTACCGTTCATTTCGCTGATTTCGCTCATGGCGAAATCACTCACCATGGAGCTTTCACCACCCGCGCTCTGCGCTATTCCACTGTTTGTCGTACCCGCAGCACCTTCACCACCGACATTAAGGATGCTTTCCTGGAAGCCTTCCTGCATCTTGCGGCGGCGCGCCACGATCCAGCCGACAATGGCCAGCACCAACACACCGATACCGCCATACATCAATAGAGGGCTCTCCAACAGGCCCGGCTCAGGGGCGGGGGCCTCGGCCACCGGCGCCGGCACAGGAGGCGTGGGCGCCTCGGGCTCCTGCATTTCTTCCGTCTGAGCAATCTCCAGAGCGGGGGTTTCGGCGCCATCTTCAGTAGCAAACTCTGCACCCTCAACGGCTTCACCTTCCGTCACCTCTGGTTCCAGCATCTCCTGCTCGTTGACCACTTCCGGGACTGCCGGCTCCTCAAGCTCGCCGCCCAGTTGTTTCTGCAGGCTCAGCATCTCATCATCCTTGAGCATGATGAGGCGCTGCATCGCGGCAAGCTGCTCTTCCATCTGCGACAGACGGGTCTTGAGTTCATCGGTCTCCTGCCGGTTGGCATCCAGCGCTTCGGCGGCCAGTACCAGATCCTGACGCAGGCGATCAACATCGGCATCACCGGTACCGGAACCCGCGCCTTCACTGCCCGGGGCCACCAGCTTGAGACGCGCCTGTCCACTGACGTCACCGCCCTCGCCTGCGTCCGTCTCAACGGCCGCAGCCTCGCTGGCCTCAATCTGGCGCATGGGGCGGCCGCTCTTGCGTGCCTGCCATTCGGCGCGTTGGTGCTCGACCTCTGCATTGGCCTGGGCGACAGACAGCGCGGTCATCGCCGCCGGATCCTCGATACGCAGCACGTAACCCGCCTTGAGCTGGTTGACGTTACCGTTATAAAAGGCTTGCGGATTGTCGCGTACCAGGGCGAGCATCATCTGATTGACGGAAACCGAATTGTCGGGGCGCATCCTGTTGGCGATGACCCACAACGTCTCGTTAGGCTGGACAGGGCCATAACTCAACACGCCATCCTGTGACATGACCGGCGACAAGGTGGCACGCTCACGAATCGGGGCCTGGCGGGTGGTTCGAACCGTTGTTGCCGTGGCAACGGGAGCCGTTTGCACCGCTGCCTGCCGGATCGGTGCCGGGGCCTCATCAGAAAGCGCAGGGGGATCGACCAGCACGGTAAACTCACGCAGGATACGGCCGCGCGGCCAGCGGGCCTCAACCACAAAGTCGAGGAAGGGTTCAGTAATCCGTTCGCGACTGCTCAACCTGACATAGGGTGTGCCATCAGGCTTTTGTGCAAGGCTGAACTTTATCTTGGTCAGAAAATAGGCACGATCCGCGCCAACGCGGGCGAAATCCTCGAGCGAGCCCAGACGAATCTTCAGATTGTCCAAGTCGCCTTTCTGCACCGACAGCAATTCGATTTCAGCATCTAACGGCTGATTCAATGCCGATTTCATGGTGATATTGCCAAATCCCAGGGCGAAGGCCGCCACAGGTGCCAGCATCGCCAGCACAGCAATTACCGGTGCCAATCTCTTACCCATATCCACTCCCATTTGAAGTTATTGCGCCCGCCTTCGCGTGTCCATTCCCAGGAATTCCAGTTACAACATCGGCACCATGCCGGGAAAAATTTAATCAGGAACCCCAAATATTGGCCTGAGTGAACCGAATTGAGGCTCGATATCTGCAAACTCCAGGCATACACCCGCCGCCAATAACAAGGCCGTTAGTGGAATTTTCACCGACACCAGACCCCGGCCCGAGATTCCCAATATGAGCAAACAGGGCAAAATGACAGAGGGAACTATAGCTTACAAGTAATCTTTTACCAAGATTTCAGCTATTTGCACACTATTCAACGCCGCACCCTTTCGCACATTGTCAGCCACGACCCACATATCCAGTCCCTGTGGATGACTGATATCCTCCCTCACCCGGCCGACAAAAACGGCGTCATCACCGGAGGCCTCGCCAACGGCGGAAGGATACTCAGCCTCATCCAGCATTTCCACACCGGCTGCCTGTTTTAGCCGCTCATGCGCCTGTTTCGCGGTTATTTTCCGCTTTGTCTCGATGTGCAGAGCCAGGGAGTTACCAAAAAATACCGGCACGCGCACCGCCGTTGGATTAATAACTATAGTGTCATCGTCCAACACCTTTTGTGACTCCCATACCATTTCCATCTCTTCGCAAGTGTAACCATTGTCCAACACGCCGCCAATCTGCGCCAGCACATTGAAGGCAATCTGTTTGTCAGGCGGCGCGGTTTCCACGGCCCGCATGTTGAGCAGACTGACCGTCTGCCCCGCCAACGCCCTCACCGCCGCCTGACCACCGCCAGACACCGCCTGATAGGTGGCTACATTGATGCGCTTGATGCCCACTGCGTCGATGATGGGCTTCAGCGCCACCAGCATGGGGATGGTGACAGCGTTGGGACTGGCGATGATACGGCGATCAGAAAAATATCCCACAGCACTGGCATTGACTTCCGGCACCACCAGCGGCACATCGTCATCGGCACGGAAACAGGCACTGCTGTCGATGACCACACAACCGGCCTCCACCGCCAGTGGCGCATACTGCGCGGCAACCTCCGCACCCGCGGCCAGCAGCACGATCTGTACCTGCGAAAAATCGAATGACGCCGTGTCGCCCACACTCAAATACTTGCCGCAAAACAGCACCTTGTTGCCAACGGAGCGGTCGCTGGCCAGTGGATAGAGTCTGCTCGACGGGAAATTGCGCTCTTCCAAGAGGGAAATGATCACCTCACCAACGGCGCCGGTGGCGCCGACAACAGCGATATCAAAAGTCTGTGTATCGTCCACTTACTGCTCCAACAAAATGCGCAGCATGCGGCGCAGCGGCTCGGCAGCCCCCCACAGCAACTGGTCGCCGACGGTGAAAGCGGCCAGGTAATCATCACCCATGGTCAGCTTACGAAGACGGCCGACGGGCACGGTGAGGGTACCGGTCACCGCCGCCGGACTCAGTTCACGCATGGTCACGTCGCGGTCGTTGGTCACCACCGTCACCCAGTCGTTGGCCTCGGCCAACATGTCGTCGATCTCGTCCAGCGGCACATGGCGGGTCATCTTGATGGTCAGCGCCTGGCTGTGACAGCGCATGGCGCCGATGCGCACACAGATGCCGTCGATGGGGATGGGGCTGTCGCTACGGCCGAGGATCTTGTTGGTCTCCACCTGCGCCTTCCACTCCTCGCGGGTCTGCCCGGTATCCAGCGGCGAATCGAGCCACGGGATCAGACTGCCGGCCAGGGGCACGCCCCACTGATCTTTCGGATACTCGTCGGAACGCAGGAAATCGGCCAGTTTGCGGTCGATGTCAAGGATGGCGCTGGCCGGATCATCCAGCAAATCCCCCACCTCGGCATGGACTGCCCCCATCTGCCGGATCAGTTCACGCATATTCTGCGCCCCGGCACCGGAGGCCGCCTGATAGGTCATGGGCGAAACCCACTCCACCAAACCCTGCTGGAACAGGCCACCGATGGCCATCAGCATCAGGCTCACCGTGCAGTTGCCGCCAACAAAGGTCTTGGTGCCGTTGGCCAGGCCGTTCTCGATGACGTCGAGATTGACCGGATCCAGCACGATGATGCCGTCATCCTTCATACGCAGGGTGGAGGCGGCATCGATCCAATAGCCGTCCCAGCCAGCGGCGCGTAACTGCGGATAGATTTCTTCGGTATAAGCACCACCCTGACAGGTGATGATCACCTCCATGGCCTTCAGCGCATCGATATGCCTTGCATCGCATAGCGGCGGCGTGTCCCTGCCCACGTCGGGGCCGGGCTGGCCGGTCTGTGACGTCGAGAAAAACACCGCATCGATGTCGTCGAAATCATTTTCCTCGCGCAGGCGCTGCATCAGCACCGAACCCACCATGCCACGCCAGCCGACCAATCCAACTTTTTTCATTTCCACCGCCTGTCTGTTGTCGTTCAATCAATTGCCGGCTGCCGAAAGAAACGGTTTTAAACGCGCTTCCGTCTGCGGATGCGTAGACAGGAAATCCGGCAAACCCCGCCCGCACTCTGTCGCACTCTTTTTTCCTCCACACGCCTTCTGTTGCTGCAAACGCTGCATAATGGTCACAAAATTCAGCGGATCGATATTGTCCGCCAGCATTTCCCGTAACGCGAGGGCATCCGCCTCCCGCTCAAAATTCCGTGAATAACCCAGTTGCATCAACATGATGGGGATCGAGACAGCCATGGAAGATAAGGAAGAAACGTCTCCCGTGACCAGCGTGATCACCACCATCAGCGAAGACATCTGAATCACCTGACGCAGGCCGTGCCTGCTTGTCACATGGCCGATTTCATGCAGGAGAATGGCCAGCAACTCATCGTCGTTTTCGGCCAGCCGCACCATATCGTCGGTAAAGACAATGTCCCCCGAGGGCAGGGCGAAGGCATTGGCGCCCATGTCCTCACTGCCGCGGAAATGCACCTGCAACACATATCCCTGCTGGCGAAAATTTTCCAGCACCGGCGCGAAAGCATGCCGTACCCGCTGTTGCTCCTGCGTTGACAAGGCACTTGGCTGCAACCATTGCTCATCGAGCAGGGCATGGGCCTCCCGCCCCAGCTTCTGCAGCACGGTATCAGGCAGGGAAAACGCCGCCATACGCGCCAGTGCAGGCACGCCCTGCACCACGAACCACCACACCAGCAAGGCCGTCAATACCACCGACACGCTCACGAAGAGGTAGCGGGATTCCAGCCAGTGCACCAGACCACCGCCTCCCATCAGCCGATCCAGGCCATCGTTGTCCGGCGTCTCGAAATGCCCACCGCCCGGAAAATACACCGCACGCGGTGTATTTCCCAAACGGGGCGAAATCCGCAGCTCACGCACACTGTCCATCGAGTCCAGCAGCCCTCCCTGCTCATTGCAAACCCGGACACAGCCGCCGTGAACCAACAACCGTGCCGGGTGACGCCGCGAGCGTTTACCGTCGTAATAACAGCCTTGCACACTGTCTGGCCGCCGGCCCGGTGTATTGCATGCTTCCGTTACCGCAGACATGTCAAATTGCGATATCCATATCGAAGGCGCTACCGATTTCTTCACCCAGGGCACTGCGCTTCTTTTCCTCGGCCGCGACAAAACGATCCAGATCACCGGCGGCAAGGAAGTGCGTATGTTGTGCCCGATAACGGGCAGTGCGAATCTTGGCCCACGGAATCAGCAGGCCCAGAGAAAGCACCACACCGAGCAGATTGCCGATCTGTAAGCCAAGCCACGAACCCAGCGCATAATCCGACTGCAGGCGATGCTGTTCCAGCGCCACGGCGTTATAAACCAGGTTTGTCTGCCTGACAAAAAGAAAGGCATACAAACCCAGATACACCAGCGGCAACAGAATCATTGGCAACACCATCGCCACCATCGGCAATGATTGCAGGTCACTCCCACCCAGCGACAACACCATCGTCAACGCGCTGATCAGCACGCCAGCCCCGATGAACATAGCGAACAGCATCAGGTACAGGCGCCAAAACGGCCCGGCGCTGGTGTCAAAACGAAAAGTGCTTTCCCCGTAACGGAAACCGTTGAATAAATACGCTTTTTGCTTATAGATCATGAGAGGGATAAGTATGCCGAAACTCACTATTGTCAGCAGAGGCCACAACAAAAATGCAGCATACGCATCGCCAACACCTCCCGTGAAGGAAAAACGGATATTGCGGTAGGCCGTATTGCGGGCTCTGAAGCGCAGAGCCCGCACCAGCAACAGCGGCAATAGCGCAAACAATAGCAATATCACCACTCCGCTGGCCAGTGAATTAAAAATATTGGCAAAAACATAAAGACCGATGAGTAACAGCGCGACGAGATACCCTTTGAGGATTGCCAGCGGCTCGGCAAGATAACTGAAACTGTCCCCCTTCAAGCACGTACTGGCGTAAAAATAACGATTGCTGCGTACCTTCGCCCACGGATAATAAAAACCGAGAGTGACAATGGTCAGTAACAGATTGACGATCCAGATACGAAAGAACTCACCCGCCCGCCCCGCGAAGATGAATGGCAGACGCTCACCCTCTCCCTGCTGCTCCACAGCCATCCCGCCAACGTCCGCATGGACAGTTTCTTCACCTGCCTTCGCGTCATCACGGGCGTACATCGAGGGAGGATCCGTTAGCGTGTCGTCATGCGAGGAAATCCCAGGAACAACCGGCGCCACCGTATGGTCATCCGCCACGACCGACCCGGCTGTTTCTTTTTCCAGATAGCAGACAATGCCCCGCTGAGCCAAAGCATCGCGTTTGCGCTGTGCCTGCTCTTCACTGAGATTATGCTGACGAAGAAACTTGCCGGTATCGAATAACTCATCAGTCCGCGCCTCAGGCAGACCCGTCAACGTGCGGAACACCGACTTGACATGCTCTTTGTCAAAACCCTCATGCACTTCACCAGACACAACCAGACTATAACTTGCCATTCCCTGTTCCCATCCCTATTTGATACGATAAAAATTGTGGTAAGAATTATCTGCCTGCCGCACGACCCATCTCTTACAGCGCAGCCACCACGGCGTCGCCCATTGCAGAAGTACTAACCTTCTGCATACCATCACTGTGGATGTCCAGCGTGCGCAGACCCTGATCCAATACCTTTTCCACCGCCCGCTCGATACGATCAGCCATGGCCGCTTCGTCCAGCGAATAGCGTAGCATCATGGCAAGCGACAAAATGGTCGCCAGCGGGTTGGCGATATTCTGCCCGGCGATATCCGGCGCGGAACCGTGGATGGGCTCGTACATACCCTTGCCCCCAGCATTCAACGAGGCCGATGGCAGCATGCCAATGGAGCCGGTCAGCATGGCCGCGCAGTCGGAAAGAATGTCACCGAACATGTTGGTGGTAACCATCACGTCAAACTGCTTGGGCGCGCGCACCAGCTGCATGGCGGCATTGTCCACGTACATATGTGACAGCTCCACCTCGGGATAGTCCCGGGCCACGCACTCCATCACCTCGCGCCACAGCTCGGTGCATTCCAGCACGTTGGCTTTGTCCACGGAGCAGACGCGTCTGCCACGTTGCATGGCGATATCAAAGGCAGAACGGCCGATACGCTCGATCTCGGACTCACTGTAAACCAGCGTATTGAAACCCTGGCGCTCGCCGTTATCGAGGGTACGCACACCGCGCGGCTGGCCGAAGTAGATACCGCCGGTGAGTTCTCGCACGATCATGATGTCCAGCCCGGCCACCACCTCCGGCTTGAGAGTGGAGGCATCGGCTAACTGCTCGTAGAGGATCGCCGGACGCAGATTGGCAAACAGTTCCAGCTCCGCACGCAGACCCAGCAGACCCTTCTCCGGACGCACACTGATATCCAGCGACTCCCACTGATAACCACCCACGGCGCCCAACAAAATAGCATCGGACGCCTTGGCCAGATCCAGTGTCTCCGCCGGCAGCGGCGTGCCGTGCACCTCATAGGCGGCACCACCGATCAGGCCGTCTTGCAGTTCCACTGCCAGGCCATGCCTGCCCAGGCATTCCAGAACCTTCACCGCCTCGGCGACGATCTCGGGACCGATGCCGTCACCGGCCAGCACCGCAATCTTTTTTGTCATGTTTTATTCCTCATAAAATCCAACCCAGAGGCGCAAAGAGCGCAAAGATTCTTTCAATAGGAAAATCTGCTCAATCCGCCATTCCGGCGAAGGCCGGGATGGCGAAAAAACCAAGAAAAACTAAAAAACAATCAGAGGTTCCGATGTCTTGCTGTGCGCCTTTTTGCATTGAAAAAAATCATGTAAACAACCATGGCGCTTCCTGCCTGCGACGTTCTTCGTAGACATGGATATCATCCACATGCTGCAAAGTCAGGCCGATGTCGTCGAGGCCGTTGAGCAGGCAGTATTTACGGAACTCGTCCACCTCAAAGGCCATAATTTCGCCGCTCGGGACAGTGAGGGTCTGCGCCTGTAAATCCACATTCAGGCGGTAGCCTTCGTTAGCCTCCACGGCCTTGAACAGACCATCCACCGTGTCTTCATCGAGAACAATAGGCAGAATGCTGTTCTTGAAACAATTATTGAAAAATATATCGGCAAAGCCCGGCGCGATAATGACGCGAAAACCGGCATCGAGCAATGCCCATGGTGCATGCTCACGCGAGGAACCACAGCCAAAATTTTCCCGCGCCAATAAAATACTCGCAGCCTGGTAGCGCGGCTGATTGAGCACGAAGTCCGGATTCACTGGCCGCTTACTGTTATCCTTGCCCGGCTCGCCCTGATCGAGATAACGCCACTCATCGAACAGGTTGGGGCCGAAGCCACTGCGTTTGATGGATTTCAGAAACTGCTTGGGAATAATAGCGTCCGTGTCCACGTTGGCGCGATCCATGGGTGCCACGATACCCGTCATCTTGTCAAATTTTTCCATTTTATCTACCCGCTTTATCTTTAACGCAAAGGTACTGAGTTTGCTAGGGTCACCCGCCATTTGCGGTGATGGAAACCGCTCTTTGGTGGGCCATGCCACCCTGCATCGGCAGGGCCTGTCAATCATTTTGACAACCCCTGACTTTCGTTGCTATCAAAGCTCACGCACATCCACAAACCGCCCCATCACCGCCGCCGCCGCGGCCATCGCCGGACTCACCAGATGGGTACGGCCACCCTGCCCCTGCCGACCCTCGAAATTACGGTTGGAGGTGGAGGCGCAACGCTCGCCGGACTCCAGGCGGTCGGCGTTCATGGCCAGACACATGGAACAACCGGGCTCACGCCATTCGAAACCGGCCGCGACGAAAACCTTGTCCAAGCCCTCGTCCTCGGCCTGCTGTTTGACCGGCCCGGAGCCGGGCACCACCAGGGCCTGCTTGATGTTGTCCACCACCTTGCGGCCCCTGGCCACCGCGGCGGCGGCGCGCAGATCTTCGATGCGCGAGTTGGTGCAGGAGCCAATGAATACCTTGTCCACGGCAATATCGCAGATCGGTGTATTGGCCTTCAACCCCATGTACTCCAGTGCGCGCAGCATACCTTCAGCCTTTACCGGGTCGCTCTCTTGGGCCGGGTCGGGCACCCGACCGCCGACGGAAACCACCATTTCAGGCGAGGTGCCCCAGGTGATCTGCGGCTGGATACTGGCGGCATCGATGAGCACCTCATGATCGAACACGGCATCGCCGTCGGATCTCAACTCGCGCCATGCGGCCACGGCCTGCTGCCACTGCCCGGCCGTGGGGGCAAGGGGGCGGCCCTTCACGTAGTCGATGGTCTTGTCATCCACCGCCACCATACCGGCGCGGGCGCCCGCTTCGATGGCCATATTGCATACGGTCATGCGGCCCTCGATGGAGAGATCAGCAATGGCCTGACCGGCAAACTCGATGGCATAACCCGTACCGCCGGCAGTGCCGATCTCACCGATAATGGCCAGCACGATGTCCTTGGCCGTCACGCCGGAGCCAACACGGCCATCGATCACCACCCGCATGTTCTTCGACTTGCTTTGCAGCAGGCACTGAGTGGCGAGCACATGCTCCACTTCGGAGGTGCCGATGCCATGCGCCAACGCGCCGAGGGCACCATGGGTCGAGGTGTGGGAATCGCCGCAGACCACGGTCATGCCTGGCAGAGTCGCCCCCTCCTCCGGCCCCACCACATGCACGATGCCCTGGCGTGGGTCATCCATACGAAATTCGGGAATGGCAAATTCCGCACAGTTTTTGTCCAGCGTCTCCACCTGCAAACGCGACACGGGATCACGGATACCCGCAACACCGCCACTGCGGTCAGTGGTGGGCACATTGTGATCCGGCGTAGCCAGATTAGCCGTCGGCCGCCACGGCTTGCGCCCGGCCAGGCGCAGCCCCTCGAAGGCCTGCGGTGAAGTCACTTCGTGGATCAACTGCCGGTCGATATAGAGAAGGCAGGTGCCGTCATCCTGGGTACGCACTACGTGCTGTTCCCACAATTTGTCATACAGGGTCTTACCAGCCATCACATCATCCTCGATTCAGATATCACCCGATTGCTTACCCATCATGTCATGTGGATCGCGAAAATACGCTCTCCACCCTATGACGATGAACCGATAGTAGACCAATCCATAAATTACAACAATTCATCTTTATTATGTTTTGGATTCCTTTCTGGAATGTTTCGGACAAGTGTTCTAGGCTCACGGCATGGATACCTCCCATCTCAAGACCTTCATCAGCGCTGCTGAGCTGGCATCCTTCTCCCTCGCCGCCGAGCGTCTCTATCTTACCCAACCGGCGGTGAGCAAACGCATCTCAGCGCTGGAGAGCGAACTGGGCGCCCGCCTGTTCGACCGCATCGGCCGCCGTGTCAATCTCACCGAGGCTGGGCGCATGCTGTTGCCACGCGCCCGCGACATCCTACGGGAGATCGATGACAGCCTGCGTCTGATCGCCAATCTCAGCGGCAAGGTGGGTGGCCGACTGAGCATCGGCACCAGCCATCACATCGGCCTGCACCGCCTGCCACCGGTCTTGCGCACCTACACCAAGGCCTGGCCGGCAGTAGAACTGGATCTGCATTTCATGGATTCCGAGGCTGCCTGTCGCGCGGTACAAACGGGGCAGTTGGAACTGGGCATCGTCACCCTGCCCCTGACACCGCTGGCCGATCTCGACAGCGAACGTATCTGGATCGACCCCCTGCGGATCGTAGTAGGCAGGGAGCATCCCCTGGCCGCTCAGGGGCGTATCCCGCCATCGCAGCTGTCGGCTCATGCCGCCATCCTTCCCGCCCATGGCACCTATACCCGCGAATTGCTGGAAAAGGCCATCGGCCCCGGAGCCAGCGGCCTGCATATCAGCATGACCACCAATTATCTTGAGACCATCAAGATGCTGGTCAGCGTGGGGCTGGGCTGGTCCATACTGCCACAGACCATGCTCAGCGACGAGCTGCAAGCCCTCGACGTCCCCGGCATCCCCCTCATCCGCCAACTGGGCGTGGTGCATCACCGCCAGCGAACCCTCTCCAACGCCGCCCGCGCCATGTTGCAGCAATTGCAGGCGAACCGTCATGGAGACAGCGCACAGGCATAAAAACAATCACGCCCGCCGACAGAAATCTCTCCTATAATGGGACGTATCTGAAAAAAAAGAGCGCCCGATACAGGAGAGAAAATCCATGAGCCAGCTTGTCGTCAACGGAAACCCTTTCGATCTCACCGCCAACGGCCGTCTGGCCAACCTCGCGGACTGGAGCCCCGACCTCGCCCGAGCCATCGCCAAGGACGAAGGACTGACGCTGACCGATGCCCACTGGGATATCATCACGCTGATGCGTGACTATTACGCCACCTACAATATTCCCCCTATCCTTAAACTGCTGAAACGCGAAATCGCCAAAGGATTCGGCCCCGAGTGCGCCACCGACGAGGCCCTCAACAGCCTGTTTCCCGGCGGCGCGACGTATCAGGGCAGCAAGATCGCCGGCATCCCGGTTCCCATGCTGGACTCGGAGCTGGAACAGAGCAGCCAGATGAGAAAGACCGAAACAACATCAAGCACGCCATACTACCGCGACAGCTTCGAGTTCAAGGGCCGGCAGATCAAGGTCTACCCCAGTGGCAACCTGGTCAATCCCGAGGAGTGGAATGAGGCATTGGCCGAGCAGCTGGCCCAAAAGGAAGACATTGAACTGACGGATGCACATTGGGCCGTGCTGCACTATCTGCGCAAATTCTATTTCCAGTACGGCATCACACCGATGGTAAAAATACTGATGAAACACATGCGCGAAGAACTGGGCAACGAAGTCAGCGACCACGACGCGCTCTATCGCCTGTTTCCCGGCGGCCCCTCCCGTCAGGGCTCCCGCATCGCCGGCCTGCCGGTACCACAGGGCTGCATCGATGACTAATCCCCTTCATAAATGGGAATTACGGAATTAGAATTACGACTCAAGTTTCGGAGTTCAAAGGAAGGGGTCAAATCTAGAGGAAGGGGTCAAATCTAGTAATATGAGCCTGAATCCGAGCTTTAAATTTCGCTAAAAAGCCTAAACACACTATAAATAACGTCTTTTAATGATAAAATAGCGTTCATAGTAAAGTCACCCATAGAGTGAGTCATGAGACGCTTCATTATCGAACAGTCCGATACCAATATTA
>DRKN01000002.1 GCA_011051755.1 Gammaproteobacteria bacterium | reverse complement strand
ACACGCCATCCATGGCATGTGGGGGAGTAATACCCGGTTCAATCCCACGCATTTTTATACGCCGCCTCTGACAAAGGCCGGGGGGTGATTAGGTCAGTTTATGGACTGGAGGCACAGAGGACTTGTGCTGGAACAGAGTATCTACAAAATCAGGTGGTGTGAACTCCGTGTCAATCGATATTGCCGAAAAAAGCACCTGAAGGCGCGCCTGCCAGTGTTTTGAGCCAAGCTGGGCACACAGGTCATCGCGGGCATGGCCCGCTCCTACTCTTCCGAGGTGTAACCTAAGTTAGGCGCCAGCCAGCGCTCCGTGTCGCGCAGGCTCATGCCCTTGCGGCGGGCGTAGTCCTTGACCTGATCCTGGTTGACCTTGCCGACGGCGAAGTAACTGGCATCAGGGTGCGAATAATAGAGCCCACTCACCGCCGCCGTGGGCACCATGGCCTTGGATTCGGTGAGGTGGATGCCGGTGTTGTTTGCCGCGTCCAGCAGTTCCCACAACAAATCCTTTTCCGTATGGTCGGGTGAGGCGGGGTAGCCGGCGGCGGGACGGATGCCGCGATACTGTTCTTTTATCAAGGCCTGATTGTCCAGTGTTTCATCCGCCGCATAAGCCCAGAACTCCCGGCGCACGCGCAGGTGCAGGCGCTCGGCGAAGGCCTCGGCGAGGCGGTCGGCGAGGGCCTTGAGCAGGATGGCCTGGTAGTCGTCGTGGTCAGCCTCGAAGCGGGCGATGTGTGCGTCGATGCCGATGCCAGTGGTCACGGCAAAGGCGCCGATGTAGTCCTTCAGCCCGCTTTCCTTGGGTGCGATGAAATCGCTGAGACAGCGGTTCGGTTTGCCGCGGGGCTTTTCTTCCTGTTGACGCAGGTTGTGCAGCACCATGCGCACTTTGCTGTGGCTGTCGTCATTGGCCGTTGTGCCCTTTCCTGCGGCATCCATATTTTCCTGTACAGCGTAGATCTCGATGTCGTCATGGCCCACGGTATTGGCGGGAAAAAAGCCCACCACGGCGCTGGCCTTGAGCCATTTTTCGTCGATGATCCGGCGCAGCATCTTCTGCGCGTCGTTGAACAGCCTGTGGGCCTCTTCGCCCTTTTTCGGATCGTCGAGGATCTTGGGAAAACTGCCCTTCATCTCCCAGGCGTGGAAGAAGGGCGTCCAGTCGATGTAGTCCACCAGTTCTTCCAGTGGGTGGTCGTCGAGCACCTTGACACCGAGAAAAGCGGGCTTCGGTGGCATGTAGTTGTCCCAGTCGATGGGCGTCTTGTTGTCGCGCGCCTGTTGCAGAGTGAGCCAGCGGGTGTTTTTGCGCCGCGCCGCGTGGTTGATGCGCACCTGTTCGTACTCGCTGCGGATTTTTTCCACGAAGCCGTCGCGGAATTTCTCGCTGATGAGATTCTGCGCCACGCCCACTGCGCGTGAGGCGTCCTTTACCCACACGCAGGGGCCGTTGTCGTAACCGGGTTCGATTTTTACCGCAGTGTGGGCGCGCGAGGTGGTGGCGCCGCCGATCATCAGCGGGATATCGAAACCCAGGCGCTGCATTTCCTTGGCGATGTGGGCCATCTCCTCCAGCGAAGGCGTAATGAGTCCGGACAGGCCGATGATATCGACGCCGTGTTCGCGTGCGGCATCGAGGATTTTTTGTGCCGGCACCATCACGCCGATATCGATGACCTCGAAATTATTGCACTGTAGTACCACGCCGACGATGTTCTTGCCGATGTCGTGTACGTCACCCTTCACCGTGGCCATGAGAATCTTGCCGGCGGCGCGCGCGCCTTCCTCTTTCTCGGCTTCGATAAAGGGCAGCAGATGGGCCACGGCCTTTTTCATGACACGGGCGGATTTCACCACCTGGGGCAGGAACATCTTGCCCTCGCCGAACAGGTCGCCGACCACGTTCATGCCGCTCATCAAGGGGCCTTCGATGACCTGAATGGGGCGCGCGAATTGCTGGCGGGCCTCTTCGGTGTCTTCCACCACATAGGCATCCACACCCTTCACCAGGGCGTGTTCGAGGCGTTTTTCCACCGCCCATTCGCGCCAGGCGAGGTCTTCTTTTTTCGCTCCGCCAACGGCGTCGCCGCGATAGTGGTCGGCGATCTCCAGCAGACGCTCGGTGGCGTCGGGGCGGCGGTTGAGTACCACGTCCTCGACCCGCTCGCGCAGGTCGTCGGCGAGGTCGTCGTACACCGCCAGCTGCGCGGCATTGACGATGCCCATGTCCATGCCGGCCTGGATGGCATGATAGAGAAATACCGAGTGGATGGCCTCGCGCACCGGGTTGTTGCCACGGAAGGAAAACGACACGTTGGACACGCCGCCGGAGATCAGGGCATGGGGCAGGGTGCGCTTGATCTCGCGCGTGGCCTCGATGAAGTCGGCGCCGTAGTTGTTGTGTTCCTCGATGCCGGTGGCGACGGCGAAGATATTGGGATCAAAAATGATGTCTTCCGACGGAAAACCGACCTTTTCGATCAGCAGGTTATAGGAGCGGGTACAGATCGCCACCTTGCGTTCGAAGGTGTCGGCCTGACCCTCTTCATCGAAGGCCATGACCACTGTGGCGGCGCCATAGCGGCGGATCAGGCGGGCATGGCGCAGGAAGTTCTCTTCCCCTTCTTTGAGGCTGATGGAGTTGACGATGCCTTTGCCTTGCAGGCGCTTGAGGCCGGTTTCGATAATCTCCCACTTGGAGGAATCCACCATCACCGGCACGCGGGCGATGTCCGGTTCGGAGGCGATGAGGTTGAGGAAGTCGATCATCGCCGCCTTGCCGTCGAGCATGGCCTCGTCCATGTTGATGTCGATGATATGGGCGCCGTTTTCCACCTGTTCGCGCGACACGTCCAATGCTTCGTCGAAGCGTTCTTCCAAAATCAGCCGCTTGAACTTGGCCGAGCCGGTGACGTTGTTGCGCTCGCCGACGTTGACGAACAGCGAGTCGGGGCCGATGTTGAACGGCTCCAGCCCGGACAGGCGGGTAAGGTGGGTGTTTTCCGGCACCTTGCGTGGCGGGCATTGATCCACTGCATCGGCGATGGCCTTGATATGCGCCGGGGTGGTGCCGCAGCAGCCGCCGATGATGTTGATAAAACCGCTCTTGGCCCATTCACCGATCTCGGCGGCCATCTGCACCGGGGTCTCGTCGTATTCGCCGAAGGCGTTGGGCAGGCCGGCATTGGGATGGCTGTTGATATGGCAGTTGGCGATGCCGGCCACCTCTTCGACATATTGGCGTAGTTCGTCGGCGCCCAGGGCGCAATTGAAACCGAAGCTGATGGGCTCGATGTGACGCAGGGAATTCCAGAAGGCCTCGGCGGTCTGCCCGGACAGGGTGCGTCCGGAGGCGTCGGTAATGGTGCCGGAGATCATCACCGGCAGGCGTTTGCCCGAGGTCTCAAAATAGTCCTCGATGGCGAACAGGGCGGCCTTGGCATTCAGTGTGTCGAAGATGGTCTCGACCAGGAGGATGTCCGAGCCGCCATCCACCAGGCCCTTGATGGCTTCGAGGTAGGATTCGCACAGGGTGTCGAAGTCGATATTGCGGAAGCCGGGGCGGTTGACGTCCGGCGACAGCGAGGCGGTGCGGTTGGTGGGGCCGAGCACGCCGGAGACGAAGCGCGGGCAGGCCGGGGTGGCGATGGCGTCGCAGGCTTCGCGTGCCAGACGGGCCGCTTGCACATTGATTTCATAAACCAGCGATTCCATGCCGTAATCGGCCATGGATACCGAGTTGGCGTTGAAGGTGTTGGTTTCGAGGATATCCGCGCCAGCGGCCAGGTATTCTCCGTGGATGTCGCGGATGATCTGCGGCTGGCTCAAGGTGAGTAGGTCATTGTTGCCCTTGAGATCACTGGGCCAGTCGGCAAAACGTTCGCCCCGGTAGCCGCCCTCATCCAGCTCATATTGCTGGATCATGGTGCCCATGGCGCCGTCGAGGATGACGATGCGCTCGGCGAGGAGTTGTTCGAGGGTCTTGCTCATGATGAATACTGGCCTGTTGGAAAATAGCCGGTCATTTTAGCATGGGATATATCCGTAGGAGCGGGCCCTGCCCGCGATCTGTCTCTTTCTCCACCTGCGGACAATCGCGGGCAGGGCCCGCTCCTACAAAACAAAGGGGTGTTTTTCAGCACTGCTCCCAAGGCAAGCCGTGAAAACGCCAGCCACCCAGTGATGAGCGGTGGTGTTCGTCATCCAGCTCGCCCTCGAAGCCTTCCAGCACATTGTAGACATCCGGAAAGCCATCCTTGACCAGGGCCTCACCAGCCTCCTGCGAACGTTTGCCGCTACGGCAGATGAGCAGCACCGGGGCGCAATTCTCATCGTGGCAGCTGAGGCCACCGAGCATCACCTGACGCACATGGGCGGGGAAGTCCGGGTCGACTTTCCAGTCCGGTTCATCGATCCAGGCGACATGGATGGCGCCCTTGGGATGGCCGACGAAGAGGAATTCCATCGACGAACGTACATCGATCATCACGGCGCTGGGATTTTTTTCCAGCAGTTCGTAAGCTTCTTTGGGGGTCAGTGACTTGACGGTATTTTTGCTCATGGTGGATCCTTCGTGGTGATGGGTCGGTACTGCGATCCCGCATCGGGTTACACTATGCACCTATGGAAATCTTTGCAACATCATCCCCAGGATTCCGTCAACCGTGTATCGATGGGGTCAGGGCTATGCTGCCCGCCCGGGGCCGGTGCATGAAGGCGATACTGGCCGTCATGCTGCACCGCGAATTCTACGCGCGCCGGTGGGAGGGGCAAGGGGCGTGATCAGCGGTCGAATCGTCCCGATTCTGTTCAGGGCTATCGCTCACCTGCCGCTGCCGCTGGCGCAGGGGCTGGGGGCGGCGTTGGGCGGGCTGCTGAGCCTGTTTCCCAACGAGACACGGCGGGTGGCGCGGCGTAACATCTACCGTTGCTTTCCCGACTGGAGCCCGGCGCAGCGCCGTCGCCTGCTGCGTCAAAGCCTGAGGCAGACCGGCCGCACCGCCGCTGAAACGGCTGCTATCTGGTTGTGGCCGCTGCCACGGGTGCTGCCGCAGGTGCGCGCGGTGGAGGGCGAGGAATTGCTGCAACAGGGCATGGCCCGTGGGCGCGGTGTGATCATGCTCTCGCCGCATCTGGGTAGCTGGGAGATGGCCGGGCTTTACCTGTCGGTTCAGTGGGGCATTACCAGTATGTATCGTCCACCCAAGCTGATGGCGATGAATGCACTCATGCAGCAGGGTCGCGAACGCGGCGGCGCCCACCTGGTGCCCACCGATGCGAGTGGTGTGCGCGCCCTGCTGCGAACCCTCCGCCAGGGCGGGATGATCGGCATTCTGCCCGACCAGGATCCGGAGCGGGAGTCCGGCGTGTTTGCTCCTTTCTTCGGCCATCCGGCCAACACCATGGTGCTGTTACCCAAGCTGGCGCGAAAGTCCGGTGCCACGGTGTTATTCATCTATGCCGAACGTCTGCCCCAGGGGCGTGGTTTCCGCCTGCACATCCGTTCGGCGCCCGCCGGCATCGATGACGCCGACCTCGGCCGTGCCGCCGCGAGTCTCAACCAGGGCGTGGAGGCGTGCGTGCGCCAGCTGCCGGTGCAGTATCAATGGGGCTACAAGCGCTTCAAGGGGCAGCCCGAGGGCGAGCCGGATTTTTATGCGCGGGATGTGAAAGACGATTAGCCATTTGCAGCAGCGACAACAGATGCCGCTGAGGCGGTTTAACTGCAACCCTTTGGACGCGGCAGACCGGCGATCTTGTTGGCCGATTTGATCAGGCCGTAGGGAAATAGGGCGTAGAGGTACTTGCTGTCGCTACGATCCTTGCCATAGCGCTTTTTCATGTGTTTGGAAAAGGCGCGCGGCTCACAGACCTTGCCGTTCTCTGCGAAGAGTTCACGGGCCAGATTGATGATATCCCAGTGCTCGCCGCTCAGTTCGACCTTCTCGTTGCTGGCGATCTCCGTGGCCACTTCCGGGGTCCACTCGTCTAGATTCTCCAGCCAGCCGGCCTCGCTCAGTTCGATGGTTTTGCCGTTTGCTTCTACTTGCATTTGCCTGCTCCTGTCCTTCCCGTAATGACGGTTGGTATATCGTATTTCTCTAATGTAGCATTTCTCAGGTAAAAGTCGACTGTTTTTATCGGGTAATGATCGTTGTTCATGATGTCTTGATCAGGCAATCCTTGGCCAGGTTGATCTTTGCCGCCAGGTAGTCTGAGCCACCGCGATCCGGGTGCAGCTTATGCATCAGACGGCGATGGGCCTGAATGATCTCCTCTTCCGTTGCATTCGGCTCTACGCCGAGAATGGCGCGGGCCTCTTCCTCGCTCATGGAACCGCTGGTGGTGCGTTGCTGGTGTGCTTCGGATTGTTCGCGCCAGTTGTCGTGGTGGCGGTCGAGATAGGCCGCCAGCAGGGCGGCGGAATCATCGTCGGCTGTCTGGCACTGATTCAGCAAATCCAGCAACGCCTCGCGTGACATCTGGCTGAGGAAGCGTCCCTCGTAATGGCCTTCCAGCACTTCGCCGTCCATGTCGCCGCTGTCGTGATCCAGGCTCATGCGTAGGAAGCGTGTTTCCACCGTGGACTGCTGACCGCTGGCTGGCGGGCGCTGGCTTTTCCCGGCCTGATGGCGGGCGTACAGGCCGCGTAGAAAGGGCAGGTAGCGCAGCAGCACCCAGCCACGCCGCAGTAGGGGCAGAAAGGCGAAGGCGAGGGCGGCGATCCAGTTGAGGCGTCCGGTGGCGGCGAGGAAGGCGATGCCCAGCACCAGTACGGCTAATCCGACGCGCTTGAGGGCGCGGATCACGTTGCGCGGTGGGGTGCGCACGAACCAGCGTATCACCAGCCAGATGCAGAACAGTAAGACCAGGATGAGCAGCAGACGGGACATGTCAGCGCCGGGTGAGTTTTAGCAGGGTGCTGCCGTGGCGGCGATGAAAGTCCGTTAGCGCGCTGTGGCCGCCGACGGCGAATACCGCCACGGCGGCGAGCAGGTCGCGCAGTTGTTGCGCGCTACCGGCATCGAAGGGGCAATAAGCGCCGCCGCTGAGTTCGGCGAGATGGCGGAAGGCGTGTGCGGCGTTGGCGTCGTGTCCCTCGTGAAACAGGAACAACGGTACCCCCAGCAGGCCCAGCTGCCCGGCCAGCTGGCCCAGGCTGTCGATGTTTTCCTCCACGCAGTCGCCAATAAACACCACGGCGTTGACTTTTTGTTTGCGGGTCTCGCGCAGGGCATGCTGTAACAGTTTGCCGATCTGTGTATGTCCGGCCAGACAGTGCACGGTGGTCATTTCACGCAACAGCTGACGGCTGTCTGCAAGCCAGGGGGTGGGGTGGAATTCACCGAAGCCACGGTAATAACATAACTGGATATCGAGACCGCCCAGCTGGCTGGTGGACTGAAACATCTCTGCCTGCAAATGGCTGGCGCGATCCCAGCTGGCCTCGCGGCTGGCGGTGGCATCGAGGGCGAAGATCAGGCGGCCGCGGTTTTTGCTTGCGGCGCCGGTGCGCGCAGGCGGCGTACTGGCGGCCTTTTGCAAAAAGGCGGCAACGGTCTTGGCGGAGGATTTTTCAGGCAGTTTTTTGTCAGACATGTGCGTGTTCCGTCATTTGCCAGGGCTGATCCGCACCGCTGTCTGCCGGGCGCGTTCGCGGGCCTGTTCGATGTTTTCCCCGCGCGCCAGGGCGACACCCATGCGCCACCGTGGGAAAGATGCCGGCTTGCCGAACAGGCGCAGCGCCTTGGCGATGTTGTCGAAATGGATGCCGCTGGCCTCCAGGCCACCGTAGATCACCGCGCTGGCGCCGGGTTCGCGTAGACCCGTGTCCACCGGCAGGCCGAGGATGGCGCGCGCGTGCAGCTCGAATTCATTCTGCCACTGGCTGGCCATCGTCACCATGCCCGTGTCGTGGCGATGGCCTCGATCTCCGGTACCACCAGCATGGGTTTTTCCGCTTCGATGAGCGCGCGCAGGGCAGAGCCATCGGTCATGTCGGTGGTGTAAGGCACGATGCGCCACCTGGTGGCCAGGGGCGTTGTCGTAACGATCCACGGCAAGGGTCTCCACGCCCAGTCGCTGTAGGGCGATGATGACTTCTTTGCCCAGTTCGCCGGCGCCCAGCAGCATGACACGGGTGGCGGAATCGGAAAGCGGTGTGCCGATGTTCATGGTTTGTTCCCCTTGGCAGTGCTTTGGGTGAAACGCTGGATGAAGGTAGCGATGGCCTGTTGTACTTCCTGCGGCTGTTGGTGGTCGCGAATGTCGGCCAGCAGCAGAGTGCGCAGCACGGGCAGGAACAGCAGGTCGGCGAGAATGCTGTCGAAGGCGCGCTGGCCGCTTTCCGCCAGACGCCGTAAAAAGTGCGTGCGCAGATCGTTATCGTACAGGCTCTCCCAGGCGCGACCGGCGATGGCGGCGAGGATTTCCGGGTGCTTGCCCGGTTCACTGTGCAGCGCGACCTGCATGGCGGCGATGACCTTTTCGCGCTGAGCGCCGTTGGACAGGCCGCGCAGGGCGGCGGCGATCAGCACCGGGTCGGGTGTGCCCAGTTCTGTGTGCAGGCGCTGGGCGATGGCGTCGATGAGGCTATCGCCAAGAGCCGCGTTTTCCAGGCAGCCACAGAGCACGTTGAAGGGTTCGGCGGGCAGCTGCGGGATGGCCTGGGTGAGTAGCCCGGTGTGCTCGTCGTGGCGTATGGCCAAATCGGCGATGCCTTGCAGGCCGACGAACTGCCACTGTTCGAAGCCTTGTTTACCGCTGAAATATTCCAGCGTGTGGGCGTATTGCGGTGAGGGTGATTGTCCCTGGCTGTGGGTAATGCGCGCATGCAGGTTGGCCATCTGCGCCTCGTTGGGCTTGAAGCCGAAGGGGTTGTCGCCGAGCGGGTCTGTTGAAGGGTCAGCGGCGTTATCGGGCTGGCCGGCGCTATCGATGATGCGGCGCAGGAATTCGTCGCGCGCCGCCTGTACCAGCAGGCCCTGCTCGTCGAGGGGGAAACGCAAAAACCACAGGTGGGGTTCACCGGCCTGGGTGTCGTCGAACAAAATACCCAGCCAGGCGGCCTGCTGAAAGGGCTGCGACCAGGGCTCCGCGGCATTTTCGAAGGCGGTGAAGCGCTCATGAGGGATTTCGGTGATGCGGCGGCCGAGGCTGAAAAAGCGCGGCCGGGCGCCGATCTGGTCGAGGAAGTCGTAGAGGGTGGTGGTCACGGTATCCGGGCTTGGCAAGGGTCGGGGCGGAGATTTTAGCAGGCCAGGGGGCGCTTGCCTCTACCTTTCTATCGGCTATTTCTGCCGATAGGGGCCGCCTTGGCGCTGTGGGTTGGCGGCGTATGGCCCGAATGGTGCTGACTCAAGCCGGAAAATACCCTCGTCCCGGACGAAATGCAGTGAAGACCCGGATAAAAGCGCCTTACACCTTGGTCCAGTAGCGCCTTTAGCGGCATCGCCGTATTGTTCGGTCAGGCGGGCGCTCAGAGCGGCTGGGCGGGTCGTCGCGTCCTCACCCGGCAGGTGAAGTCTGGCTTTTGGATGAATTCGTTGATGGCCATGCACAGAGACTTACCTTGATGGAGCACTAGTGTGGTGTAACGTATAAAGTACACCTATCAGAGGCCCGCAAATGCCCCAAGACAAGGCGCAGTCCGCCGTTAATGGCCCCCTCCCTTAACAAGGACTGGAACGCAGGATTGGGGCATTTGCGGGCCTCCCTCCGGGCGCGGCGGGAAGCCGTCATCTGCGGCGTT
>DRKN01000001.1 GCA_011051755.1 Gammaproteobacteria bacterium | reverse complement strand
GCAAATGCCCCAAGACAAGGCGCAGTCCGCCGTTAATGGCCCCCTCCCTTAACAAGGACTGGAACGCAGGATTGGGGCATTTGCGGGCCTCCCTCCGGGCGCGGCGGGAAGCCGTCATCTGCGGCGTTGCGTCTCTTGAAAAGGAAAAGGGCACGCCATTCCCGGCGAGACGCGCCTTGCAGCTAACGGCTTCCCACCACGCTGATAGGTACACTTTATACGTTACACCACACTAGGTTCAAGCTGACAGGCGCCATTCAATCGTATGCGGGGAATACTTGATGATACTGAGCGCATCGGCCCCTGCTGCGGTGATCCGGTCATGCGCGGCAATGGAATGAACTTGGCAGGGTTTGCAGGTAAACTCCCGCTCCATGTTGAATTTCCAGAATGTCACTTTGCGGCGCGGTGCGCGCGTACTCCTCGAAGGTGTCGATGTCACTATCCAGCGCGGCGAGCGCTGGGGCATTGTCGGGCGCAATGGCAGTGGCAAGTCCAGCCTGCTGGCGCTGGTGCTGGGGCTGCGTGACCCTCATGGTCTGCATCCGGATAGCGGCGAGGTCGCTCTGCCAGCCGGCATCGTGTTGGCCCACGTGGCTCAGGAGACGCCGGCAACGCAACGCAGCGCCATCGATTATGTGCTGGATGGCGATGAGGAACTGCGTGCCTTGCAGGCGCAGTTGACGGCGGCCGAGGCGGCCGCTGACGGCGAGCGTCAAGCCAGCCTGTTTGGCCGCCTGGAGGCCATCGACGGCTACACCGCAACGACCCGCGCGGCGCGCCTGATGGCCGGTCTCGGCTTCAGTGAAGCACAGATGCAGCAGCCGGTGGACAGCTTCTCCGGTGGTTGGCGCATGCGCCTCAATCTGGCCCAGGCGCTGATGTGCCGTTCCGATCTGTTGTTGCTCGACGAGCCCACCAATCACCTCGACCTCGATGCCGTGCTATGGTTGCAAGAGTGGCTGCGAGCCTATTCCGGCACGGTGTTGTTGATCTCCCACGACCGCGATTTTCTCGACCTGTGCGTGAATCACATCGCCCTGTTGGCCGAACAGCGCCTGCATGCCTATACTGGCAATTACAGTGCCTACGAAAAACAGCGCGCCACCCAACTGGCGCAGCAGCAGGCGGCGCATGAGAAGCAGCAGCGCACCGTCGCTCATCTGCAACAGTTCGTCGACCGCTTTCGCGCCAAGGCCACCAAGGCGCGGCAGGCACAGAGCCGCCTCAAGGCCCTGGCGCGGATGGAGGAGATCGCTCCGGCGCATGTGGATTCTCCGTTTACCTTTGGCTTTCGCGCGCCCAAGGACGTGCCGCATCCACTGTTGCAGTTGACCGAGGTGAATCTGGGCTATGGTGGCGAGCCTCTGCTGCACGGAGTGAAAATGGACATTCAGCCCGGTGACCGCCTCGGTCTGTTGGGGCCGAATGGCGCCGGCAAGTCCACCCTGATCAAGGCCCTGGTCGGTGAACTGGCGCCGCTGGCGGGCCGCCGCAAGGCGGCCAAGACCTTGCAGATCGGTTACTTCGCCCAGCATCAGCTGGAACAGTTGCATGGCGACGATAGCCCGCTCGGCCACCTGCGCCGCCTCGATCCGGTCGCCAGTGAGCAGGAGCTGCGCAACTATCTGGGCAGCTTTGGTTTTATCGGCGATCAGGCCCTGTCTTTGGTGGCGCCCTTTTCCGGCGGTGAAAAGGCGCGCCTGGTGCTGGCCCTGCTGGTCTATCAACGGCCTAACCTGCTGCTGCTCGATGAGCCGACCAATCACCTCGACCTGGAAATGCGCCATGCGCTTAATCTTGCCTTGCAGGACTTTGCGGGCGCCATGCTGATCGTTTCCCATGATCGCCACCTGCTACGCAGCGTGTGCGACCGTTTCGTGCTG
The DNA here is from genome assembly GCA_011051755.1 of Gammaproteobacteria bacterium. GTDB lineage: Bacteria > Pseudomonadota > Gammaproteobacteria > SZUA-152 > SZUA-152 > DRQN01. The sequence goes on along the minus strand of DRKN01000001.1, from coordinate 7,565 downwards.
GTGGCGGCGGGGTGTGCTGAGCCTTTTGACGGCGATCTCGACGATTATGCGTGCTGGATGGTAGAGCACCGCCGTCAGTCGGCGGCGCCTGCTGCGATGGCATCGCTGTCTTCCCCGGTCAAAAAAGATTCGGCGGCTGATCGTCGCCTGCAGCGTCAGCAGGAGGCCGGGCGGCGCAAGCGTCTGAAGCCTCTGCGCGATAAGCTCACGCAGGCTGAAAAACGGCTGGAGCGGTTGCAGGGCGAACAGGAAAAACTGACGGCGCAGCTGGCCGACGCCGCTATTTACAGCGCGGAGAACAAGTCGGCGCTGAATGAATTGCTGGCCGCTCAGGTGCGGGTGAAAAAACAGCGGGTCGAGGCCGAAGCGCAGTGGATGGAAGCTGCCGAGGCGCTGGAGTCAGCGGAGCAGGATCCGTAGCTGCGGCCTTTCCGGCTGTGATGACGAACGGCCTGGGGTGGCGAGGGTGTTTTGTGGCCTGAGAACACCGCCTAATAAGCTGACAGATGCTTTCTTATCCATCCCGGCGGGGTGCACGCTGTTTGGCTTCGTTGACGCGCAGGTTGCGACCAAAAAACTCCCTGCCGTTCAGGGCGGCGATGGCGGCATCTGCTGCCTGGTTTTCCATTTCCACAAAACCGTAACCTCGGGGACGGCGGGTGACACGATCTGTCATCAGGCGCACGGAAACGACCTGGCCGTGGGCCTCGAACAGTGCCTGCAGGTCTTCACGCGGGGCGCTGAAGGCGACGTTGCCGACATAGATGGATTTTATTTCGCCGCCACTGTCGCCGGCCGGGGGCGCGGGCGTCTTTGTGCCGGGGGGCTCGGCTTGTTCCCCGTCATGGAAAAAGCTGCCGAAAAAGTGACCAATAATGAGTCCGGCTATCAGCAGGAGCAGGGGGCTGGCGCTATTGCCGAAAATAAGCCAGACGAGGCCGCCGATGATGCAGGCGATGGCCAGGCCGATAAAATAGGTGGATAAGGCAGGGGCTCGAAACGTCATGAGATGTGATTCCGCATGTGGAGGTTACCGCGGCGGGAGAACTTCCTGCCGCGGGGGCGGGCAATCTTATACCAAAATGACAGGAATTTATCGAGCGAAGCCGTCGTAGAGCAGTATGCGCAGGGCGTTGAGAGTGTCGGTGTTGTAGTCGCTGAAGGTGAGGGCGATACCGCTATCGTGGTGACGCACCACCCGTGCCGGTAGGCGATGCTGCCGGGTGCCGTTGGCGCTGCGCAGGCTGAACGAGACGTCCAGCTTTTTGTCGATATCGAGCGCCTGTGGGGCGGTGTTGATAAAGATGCCGCCGATGCTGATGTTTTTGCTGTTGGCCTGCAGGATCTCCTGCCCATCGTCGAGCAGGGTGATGGGTAGGTGTATGTCTTGGCGCTCGCTCCAGCGATTGTCACTATCCATGGAATTGTCCATAACCTGTTTTTTATTGATTTTATCACATCCGCCATTCATCGACACGGGCGCGGAATGTTTTGTAAACGTCCTGTTTAGTGGTGCCTTACAGGGAACTCAAGGTGTCGATGAGTCTTGGGCAGGGCTCAAGAAAACTCAGGCCGATGCCCTTGGGTGTGTTGCGGACGATGATGGCCTTGACCGGTGGTATGGCACGCATATAGCTGGGGCTTTCAGCGATAATCTCGACCGTGTGGTTGATCTTTAATTTTGCCGAGTCCAGTTCGATAAAGAGACCATTCTGGCTGAAGTTGCGAATATGGGCGCTAACAATGCCCAGTGGTTCGTAACTGATACGGGTCGGGGTATTGGTAAGGCTGCGGGTCTGGTGGCGGCGTTCCATATTCCAAGAGACTCCCTAGTAGGTCTGTTTACGCGCGTTGTGAGCCATGGCGGAGACCACTTGCTGTGGATCGGCAAGCGCCTGGTTGGCTCGGGTGGGTATTGCCGAGCTGCGCACTATAGCGGCACGCGACAGCAGCGGGTATTGGGGTAAGTATGGCTTAACCCGCGGGCAATTGCTTATTATGGTAGGGGGATTGTCGTGATATCGGGTTATGGCTGTGCGTGCTGCTCACTGCGCCGACCGTTTGCCGGCAGGGTGAAACGGAAGGTGGCGCCACCGGCGTCGTTGACTTCGTGGCTGAGACGGCCGCCGTGATCTTCAATGATGGTGGTGCTGATGGCCAGCCCCAATCCCATACCTTCGGGCTTGGTGCTGAAGAAGGGCGAGGAGAGCTTATCCCGGGTGTCGTCGCTGAAGCCGGGGCCGGTGTCACTGATGGTGATGCTGATCTCCTGGCTTTTACAGCAGTCGAGCATGATCTTTAATTCTTTGCGGTCGCCCTCGATGCCCTCTTTTATTTCACTCAGCGCATCGATGGCGTTGCGCATCAGGTTGAGGATGACCTGTTCCACCTGGATGGCATCGGCATTGACCAGCGGTAAGGTGGCGTCTTGCAGGATATCCAGTTTGATTTCGTTGCTGAGAATTTCACCGCGCACCAGGCTCACGGCGCGGCGCACCACCTGAGTGATGTCGGTGGGTTCACGGTGCGGTTTGCCCTTGGTCACGAAATTACGCAGATGTTGCACGATGGTGGCGGCGCGTTGCGCCTGGACGATGATCTGTTCCAGGATGGGGCCGAGCTTTTGCGGGTCGTCATCGGCCTTGCGCAGGCGGTGCAGACAGCCTTGGGTATAGGTGGCAATGGCGGCCAGTGGCTGGTTGATTTCGTGGGCCAGGCCGGAGGCCATTTCACCCACGGTGTTGATGCGTGCCACGTGCGCCAGTTTTTCCTGGTGCTGGCGGGCGATCTCCTCGGCCTGTTCGCGCTCGGTGATCTCCTTACGTAACTGTTCATTGATACTGCTCAGCTCCTGGGTGCGGTCGGCCACCAGTTCTTCGAGATGTACGCGCTGCTTTTTTTGCTGGTCGTTTTCGCGCGCGTTTTTCAGCTGCTGGTTTTCGCGTCGCAGTTCGTTCAGCTCTTGCTGTAATTGTTTAATTTTGTTCATGTCTGTGATCTCTATTTCCAACGAAACAGTGCCGCACCCAGCAGCAGAAAGCCTGCGCTCATCAGGGTTAGTACCAGTAGTTGTGTGCTGATCCCTGTCAGTCCCGCGCCGTCGATCATAATAGCGCGTGAGGCATCGATGATGTGTGTTAGCGGGAACAATAATGCCAGTTGTTGAATCAGCGGGTGGGTTCCCTCCAGTGAAAACCACACCCCGGAGAGAAACATCATCGGCCAGCTCAGTACGTTGAGAATGCCACCGGCCAGTTCTTCGCTGGCGATGCGTGCGGCCACCAGTAGGCCGAGGCTGATGAGGCTGATGGCGCCGAGGGTGAATACCAGCAGTAGCAGGGCATAGCTGCCGAACATGCTGAAGTCGATGAACAGATTGGCGCCGGCGTAGACGCCGCTGGTGATGGCGAGGATCAGCCACAGGCGCGACACCACCTGCGCGGTGAGAAATTCAAAGGCGGTCACGGGCGTAGCCTGTAGACGCTTGAGTACGCCGCTTTTACGATAGCGCACGATCACGTAGCCGACGCCGAAGAGGGCGGAGAACATCATGTTCATGGCCAGCACACCGGGGATCAACCAGTCCACGTAGCGGATTTCACGACCGCTGACGGTCTGTCGCTGGAAACCGCCGGTCGGGTTGTTCGCTGTATCCGCCGGTGTGTCCGCACCGTGCAGTACCCGCTCCAGCAGGTAGCCCTTGGGTGAGTCACGGTTGATCCAGTAATAATGCTGGTCGAGGTCGAACAGCATGTCCAGCTGGTGGCGTTCCACCTTGGTGAGGGCGGGGGCCAGTTCGCTGACGGGGATGAAGCGGATGTAGTCGGTACGGAAGAAGGTCTGTGTCTTCTCCACCTCCGTCAGTTTCTGTTCGGGGTCTGCGGCATAGACACCGACCTTGTACAGATCCATGGGCTTGCCGGAAAAGGCGAAGGCGAAACCGGCGACGATGAATATCGGGAAGATGATGTTCCAGCCCAGTGCCGCGCGGTCGCGGATAAATTCGCGATTGCGGGCCTTGAGCACGGCCAGAAAACGACGCCAGCTCATGCGCGCAGCCCCTTGCCGGTGAGAGCCAGGAACAGGTCTTCAAGGGTGCGTGGGCGGATCTGCAGGCCGGCCAGGGAGATGTCATTGTCGAGCAGAGTGCGAATGGTGGCGTTGATGTCGCGGCTGAGGATTTCCACCATCTCTTCGGCCTCGCGCAGGGTGATCGACAGGGGGAGGTCGGTCGGATCGCCGGGAATGTCTGCGCGTGGCAGCTGCAATACCACTTCGTCGAAATGCTCGGCCAGCAGGGTCTTGGGTGAGCCGCGGGTGATGATTTTACCGTGATCCATGATGGCGATCTCGTCGCACAGCTCGTAGGCCTCTTCCATGTAGTGAGTGGTGAGCAGGATAGTCTTTCCCTGCGCCCGGATGCGTTTCACCAGTGCCCACAGATTATGCCGTGCCTGCGGATCGAGACCGGTGGTGGGTTCGTCGAGGAACACCACCTGCGGATTGTTGACCAGGGCAATGGCCAGCAACAGGCGCTGGCGTTGTCCACCGGACAGCTTGCGGCTATCGCGATCAAGAAATTCACCCAGCGAGCAGGTGTCGACGAGTTCGTCGATGGGTGTGGTGCGCGGGTAGAAACTGCCGAACATCTGCAGCGCCTCACGCACCGTCATGTAATCCTGCAACGCGGTGGACTGGAACATGATACCGGCGTCGTTGCGGAAATCCGTACCCACGGGTTTGTTGCGATAGAGGATTTCGCCGCCATCGACGTGAGTGATACCTTCGAGCAGTTCGATGGTGGTGGTCTTGCCGGCGCCGTTAGGGCCCAGCAGGCCAAAGCAGGTGCCGGCCTCGAGACCGAAGCTGACGTTGTCGACGGCCGTGACGTCGCCAAAGTGTTTGATCAGATGGGTGGCCTGCAGCAGAACAGCCATGCGGAGTGATCCTCAAGCCGGGGAAAGCGGCATAGGATAGGGGGTGAGGGCGGGTAAAGGAAGGCCGACATTTTTTCCAGGGTGATCTTTCAGGGTTCAGCGGGTTTGTCGGTTCATGGTAAAGCGGCCTTTTCCGGATCCTGGACGTTCACGGCTGACGGCATGCTGGTTTTTTCCCGGAGACGTCGCAACTGTGGTGGCATATGGAAATGCTGGGTTTCTTGTTTGGCACTTTGTTCTTCGACGGTGGCATCGAAGTGTTGTCGCAGCCAGCCCAATGTTTCATCAACCAAGCTCTCCGGCACACTGGCGCCGGAGGTCAGTAATACGGTGCCAACGGTGGTGAACCAGTGCCATTGGAGTTCGTCAGGGCTGTCGATCATCCGCGCAGGTGTGCCCAGTGATTGAGCGATGTCGGCAAGGCGTCGCGAGTTGGAACTGTTCTGGCTGCCGATGATGATCGCAAGTTGTGCCTTGGCCGCCAGCTTGCGCACGGCCTGCTGGCGATTGTGGGTGGCGTAGCAGATGTCGTCCGTACGGGGTTGTTCGATGTGCGGGAAACGCCGTAGCAGGGCCGTCTCGATGTCCTGTTTGTCGGCCACGCTGAGGGTGGTCTGGGTCAGATAGGCGATACGTTTGGGTTTGCCGATATCAAGGGCCGCCACCTCGTCCACCGACTGCACCAGATGGATGGCGCCCGGCGCCTCGCCCATGATACCGACCACCTCGTCATGGCCGCGGTGGCCTACCAGTATGAGGGTATAGCCTTTGCGGGCATAGCGCACGGCCTCACCATGCACCTTGGTGACCAACGGGCAGGTGGTATCGATGATATTCAATTCACGCGCTCGCGCCTCCTGTCGTATGCTGGGTGACACGCCGTGGGCGCTGTACATGAGAGTCGCGCCTACCGGCACATCCTGCAGGTAATCGACGAACACAACACCTCGGGTGGAGAAATACTCGACCAGATAAGTGTTATGGACGATTTGATGATAGACATACAGGGGGGCGCCGAAGTGTTGCAAGGCCAGTTCGAGGCTCTTGACCGCCATCTCGACGCCAGCACAGTAGCCCCTCGGGTTTACCAGTAGAATTCGCATGGGTCATCTCCTATGACTGGGATGCCTTCCCCGCAGCCCATGGTCAAACGTTTTTATCTCGTGCAGAGACTGCACCCGATAAATTGATGATGCAAGCTGCAATTACCCTTACCGGAGGCAAATGGTAATATAACCTGAATCCTGCAAGTGCTTGCACTCAGCCGGCACACCCTATTAAATAGGCGCTTGAGGCGAGTTCTTGATCCGTAGAGCGAGACGAAACTTTTCGGCAATCACAATAAGGATTGCGCTCAAAGTTGTCATTCGCTCTACGAATCAATATCCTGCGCTGCGCAAGCACGATCACTTGCAGGATCCAGGCATAACCTTAATTCAGCGAGTTGTCCGGTGGCCAGGTTTACCCGCGCTGCGTGTTGCAAGTGCCGTTCGGCTTGGCATTGCCACACGGATTTCCGGTACTATAATCTGATTGGATCAACCTGAACTGCATCCATTCACCTGCCAGGGGGCACAAATATGAGCACACATGCCGAGTCTGTCGTCAATGAACAACCTACCGGTCTGGAAGACGTCGTCCGTTCGGTTCGGGCTGTGGTGCGTGCCTCGCGCGCCGTGGGCGAGGCATCGGCGGATGTGCTGGAACGCGAATTGGCGATGGCCATCAGTATCTCCGAGCAGATCCGGGACAATGTATTTTCTGAGAAAATGTTGGAAGAGGCCCGCACCGAAGGTTTGCCGGCCCGCCTGCGTTCGGATGCCCATCGCGCCCTGGATCTGGCCGCCGATGCTGGCGCTATTGTCTATCACAGTGCGCTGGCCTTCCTGGAAAATTTCGCCGATGAGCGCCGTGCACCGCTGGCTACGCTGAATCCGGCATCCACGACCCTGAACACAGCGAAGCCTGCCAGCAAGGGTTGATTTTCAGCCGTCGTCTCTGCTTAAGTTAACCTCGGTCAGACCGCCTTTGACCACCGCCGCCCCGCTGAGGGGCCGTAACGCTCCGCTAACGCTACTAAGCTACTAACTCAAGTTTCGGAGTTCAAATCCGCCCATTTTGCACCGCTACCTGAATTCCATTTCTAGCGTAAATGCATCTAGCTAAGGGGTCAGGTTAATGCTAAGGGGTCAGGTTAATTGTAAGGTGCTAAAGTAAGGCTAAGGGGTCAGGTTAATTGTATCATTGTTAAAGTAAGGCTAAGGGGTCAGGTTAATTGTATCATTGTTAAAATACGCGGAATCTTTTGCTTGAACTCCCTTTTCTCAGATAGCAAGCGACAGATTTCTGTCGTCGCCCCTTTATCTCTCACTTTAAGAATGATTCAATATACCCGACCCCCCTTTTGACTCGACCCCCCTTTTGACTCGCTAAGTTATTAGATTTTTTATTGGCACGAATATTCATACATACACGCTTGCCCACCTATAGTAGTGAATTCATGAAGTGGGGAATCAAAGTCACCTAAATGTCTAAACTGAAGTTCGAATAAGAATTCCTCTCATTTACTCTCTAACCTCCAGATATCCATGAGCTTTTTCTCGATTCTTGGCACTTTCCGGTTCAAAG